>NZ_JACHNE010000001.1:7663448-7981609 GCF_014205255.1 Streptomyces caelestis
GCCACGTGCAGAGCCACTCCGACATGGGAATGGTGGGGCTGTTCCTGGTGAAGAAGCCGGACGGGACGATTCCCGGATACGACCCGCACGAGCACGGGGAGGAGCCGCCGGGGGGCCGCCACGAACACTGACGGGCGCGTGGGTCCGGGCGCTCCCCGGCAAGTCGGAGAGCGCTCTCACCACGCTCCGCGACCGGGGCTATCCTGATCCGCAGCCGCAGGTGAGGAGCCCCCGAAGTGACCGACACAGCGCCGCGTCCCACCCTGGAGGCCGTGGCCGCCCGGGCCGGTGTCTCGCGGGCCACCGTCTCGCGTGTGGTCAACGGCGGTGACGGGGTCAGGGACATCCTCGTCGAGCGGGTCCGCAAGGCGGTGGAGGAGCTCGGGTACGTGCCCAACCAGGCGGCCCGCAGCCTGGTGACCCGGCGGCACGACGCGATCGCGGTCGTCGTCGCCGAACCGGAGACCCGCGTGTTCGCCGACCCGTTCTTCGCGCTCCAGCTGCGCGGCATCAGCAAGGAACTCACCGCCCACGACAACCAGCTCGTGCTGCTGCTCACGGAGGGCCGGGACGACCACGCCCGGGTCGGCCGGTACCTCGCCGGCGGACATGTCGACGGCGCCCTCGTCTTCTCCCTGCACCTCGACGACCCGCTGCCGGAACTCATCCAGCGGGCCGGCGTCCCCACCGTCTTCGGCGGGCGGCCCGGCTGGAGCGGAGACAGGCACGGAGTGGCGTACGTCGACAGCGACAACCGCGGCGGCGCCCGCGACGCCGTCCGCCACCTGGTAGGCCTCGGCCGCACCCGGATCGCGCACATCACCGGCGCCCTCGACCAGACGTCCGCCGTGGACCGGCTCGACGGCTACCGGGACGTCATGGTGGACGCCGACCGGCGGCTGATCGCCGAGGCCGACTTCACCCCGGCCGGCGGCGAGCGCGCGATGCGCGAGCTCCTGGACCGCTGCCCGGACGTGGACGCGGTGTTCGCCGCCAACGACCTCACCGCGGCGGGGGCGCTGCGCGTCCTGCGCGAGTCCGGCCGCCGCGTCCCCGACGACGTCGCCGTGATCGGCTTCGACGACATGCTGCCCGTGGCGGAACAGACCGACCCGCCCCTCACGACGGTCCGCCAGGACATCGAGGAGATGGGCCGCCTGATGGCCCGCCTGCTGCTGCGGGGGCCCGACCAGGGCACTCGGCGGGAGGGTGTGGGCGGCACGTCCTCCAGTGTGGTCCTGCCGACGACGCTGGTGCGGCGGGCGTCCGCCTAGGTGTGCTGTTCGGAGAGGTTGGTGACGCGGCTGGCTGGGGTGTGGCCGCAAGGTCCCGTCGTCCGCCCGGAGTGCGGGCCCTGCGGCGTCCGGTGCGGCGAGTGGGGGTCCCCCCGCTGCTCGAAGAGCTTGGGGGAGTGTGCCGGGCGTCGCAGGGCAGGCGGGACTTCGCGGACACGCCCCAAGGGCGGGCGGTGGTGCCTCAGCCCGGCTGCGGCACGCTGTGGATCACCGCGAAACGCGCCCCGTACGGGCCCGTGAGCTTGGCGACGCGGCCCACGTCCGGCAGGTCCGTGGCCGGCATGCGGACCGTGCCGCCCAGTTCCCGGGCCCGGGCGACGGTGGCGTCCGTGTCGGCGACCTCGAAGTACGGCAGCCAGTGCGCCTCCTCCTCGGCCGGGGTGTCGGCCAGCGGAACGACGCCGCCGAACATGGCGTCCTCGCCCGCTCCGGCCGGGATGAAGGTGGTGTAGGTGCCGCCGGGGAAGTCGACACCGAAGGTCTCCAGGCCGAGTACGGAGTGGTAGAAGGCGGCAGCGGCCGGGACGTCCGCCGTGTACAGCTCCAGCCAGCACAGCGAGCCGGGCTCCAGGACGACGTCCAGGCCCTTGTTGCGGCCCGGCTGCCAGAGGCCGAAGGGCACCCCGGCCTGGTCGGTGAGGATCGCCATGCGGCCCAGGTCCTGCACGTCCATGGGCTGCATCAGCACCGAGCCCCGCGCCTGCCCGGCAGCCTGGGCCGTGGCGTCCGCGTCCGGGGTCTGGAAGTACACCGTCCAGGAGGGCGGGCCCTGCTCCGGCGTGCTCTGCATGCCACCGGCGGTGGTCCTGCCGCCCAGCTGGAAGAGGCCGTAGCCCCCGACCTCGGGCCCGCCGGGCTGGAACTCCCAGCCGAACAGCGCGCCGTAGAAGGAGGCGGCGCCGTCGATGGCGGGGTGCCGAGATCGACCCAGCTCGGAGCGCCGGTGACATAACGGGCGGTGAGCATGATCGCCCTCCTCGCGCAGGGGGCCCGTTCGTCTGCTCCGCCGAGTCTCGCACCGCCCCCTGACAACCGCCGCCGCAGCGCCGCCAGGGTGTGATGCCGGGTTTCCGCGCGCCGCCGCGCGCCGCCGTGCGCCGGCCCGTCCGGCGGGCGACCATCAGGGTGGCCGGAGGCCCGTCAATGCGGTGTTGATCCCGCGTTGATCGGACGTTTTTCGCCGTCCGGAACGCTTCTGGCCATGCACATCGACACCATGATCTCTCCCGAACTCGCCTGGCAACAGGAGGCGTTGTGTGCGCAGACCGGGGCGGACTTCTTCTTCCCCGAGCCCGGCAGCTCGGTGCGGGAGGCGAAGCGGATCTGCGGTATGTGTCCGATCCGCGACGCCTGTCTGGAGTACGCGATGGACAACGACGAGCGCTTCGGCGTCTGGGGCGGCCTGTCGGAGAAGGAGCGGCTGGAGCTGCGGCGTACGTCGCGGTAGCCGTGTGCGCGCCCGCCGGGGAGCAGGGAGGAAGCGCCGAGGCCCCGGCCGCTCGTGGCGGTCGGGGCCTCGCAGTCGTTGGGGCCGGAGGTGCCGGGTCGGCCGTCAGGCGCCGGCCCGGGCCGCCATGCGGGCCTTGCGCGCGGCCAGCTTCTCGTCGAACTTCGACGCCTCGGCGTCCAGGCCGCCCATGAACAGGCCGAGCTCCTCCTGCGCCTTGCGGCCCTCGGGGCCCAGGCCGTCGATGTCCAGCACCTTCAGGAAGCGCAGCACGGGCTGGAGCACATCATCGTGGTGGATGCGCATGTTGTAGACCTCGCCGATCGCCATCTGGGCCGCGGCGCGCTCGAACCCGGGGATGCCGTGGCCGGGCATCCGGAAGTTCACGACCACGTCCCGCACGGCCTGCATGGTCATGTCGGGCGCGAGCTCGAACGCCGCCTTGAGGAGGTTGCGGTAGAAGACCATGTGCAGGTTCTCGTCGGTCGCGATGCGGGCCAGCATGCGGTCACAGACCGGGTCGCCGGACTGGTGGCCGGTGTTGCGGTGCGAGATGCGGGTGGCCAGCTCCTGGAAGGCGACATAGGCGATCGAGTGCAGCATCGAGTGCCGGTTGTCCGACTCGAAGCCCTCGCTCATGTGCGACATGCGGAACTGCTCCAGCTTGTCCGGGTCGACCGCGCGCGAGGTGAGCAGGTAGTCCCGCATCACGATGCCGTGCCGGCCCTCCTCGGCCGTCCAGCGGTGCACCCAGGTGCCCCAAGCGCCGTCGCGGCCGAAGAGCGAGGCGATCTCGTGGTGGTAACTGGGCAGGTTGTCCTCGGTCAGCAGGTTGACGACGAGCGCGATGCGGCCGATCTCGGTGACCTTGGACTGCTCCTTGTCCCAGGCCTCGCCGTCCTCGAAGAGGCCGGGGAAGTTGCGTCCGTCGCTCCACGGTACGTACTCGTGCGGCATCCAGTCCTTGGCGACCTGCAGATGCCGGTTGAGCTCCTTCTCGACCACTTCCTCCAGTGCGTACAGCAGCTGAGCGTCGGTCCAGGCGCCGGCGGGGCTGCCGAGGTGGGGAGTGGTGATCGTCATGGACTCTCCAGGGGGACATGCGTACGAGCGGTGAGCAGTAACCTACGGCATCGTAGGCTACGTTTCCGTAGGTTACGATGCCGTAGGTTAAGAGCGCTGTAAAGCGGCTGATCAGGGGTGTCGCCCGTACGTGCTCCACAGCCTCCCGGACCCGCAGGTCGAGGGGCCGCACAAGGGGAGTGCCCGGCCGTCAGACGTACAGCCCCCGCAGCCGCACCGAGAGGCACGTCACACATCCCTCGAGCTTCTCGAACTCGCTGATGTCCACGACGACCGGTTCGTACCCCAGGTCCGCGAACAGCTCCGCGGTCTTCGGCGCGCTCGCCGCGATCAGCAGTTTGTCACCACCGAGCAGCACCACATGCGAACCGGCCTCCTCCGGCACCGGCAGAAAGCGCGCGAACAGCGACGGCACGTCCATCTTCGGGATGTGCCCGATGACCGTCCCGTCCGGCAGCGCCGTGACCGCCGACTTCAGGTGCAGCACCTTGCTCACCGGTACGGCGACGACCCGCGCGCCCAGCGGCTCGAACGCGGCCCGCAGTTGCTGGACGCCGGCGGCGTTGGTGCGCCCGCCCCGGCCCACGTACACGGTGTCGCCGATCTTCAGTACGTCGCCGCCCTCCAGCGTGCCCGGCTCCCAGATCCAGTTCACCGAGCAGCCCAGACCGGCCACGGCCTCCTCGACCCCGGCGGTCTCGTCACGCCGGGACTCGGCGCCCGGGCGGGCGATCAGCGCCACGTTCTTGTACATCACGACCGTGTCCTCGACGAACACCGAGTCCGGGCAGTCGTCGGCCGGGTCCACCTCGACGGTCTCCCAGCCGTGCGTGCGCAGGGCCGTCACGTACGCCTCCCACTGCTCGACCGCGAGGTCGGCGTCGACCCTCTCCCGCTCGATGTGTGTCACCAGCCCTTCGGCAAGACGCGGGCTGGGGCGGCGGACGAGGGCCTTCTTGCTGGGCACGAGCGTGACTCCGTATCGGATGGACGTGTCTGGACAGCGCCGACGGAGCCTCCGGGATCGGCCGGAACCCATCGGGCGTCAGCCGACCATCATGCAGGGCGACGCGGAGCGACGACACCCCCGGGGAGCGGGGAGGGAGGGGGTGGAGCGGTCCGGTACCTCGACGGGCGACAGGGGGGAGCGCCTGCCGCCGCGCTTGCCTGTACCTGGCCAGGCGTTTCAGCGGGGGGATTCGGGCGGGTGCTGATGGCGGGCTGTTTCCGTCGGCCCGAGTGGCACCTGGTCTGGGCGGTTCCAGGCCTGGCGTCCCAGTGGGGGCATCCGAGGCGGGTGCCGACCCGGGCGGCACCTTGCCTGGGCGGTTCTGGGCCCGGCGCATCAGCGGTATCCGTGCGAGTGCCGCTCCCGGGCCGGTCCGCTGCCGGCACGGGGTGGCCCCCTTCCCCAGCGGCGCGGGGCGGGGGACCGGCCGGGCCGGCGTGTCCTCCAGCGGCCACACGTAGCCCACCACCGACTGCGGCACCCACAGCGGCAGGTCGCGCAGCCCCTCGTCCGCCATGACCAGGAACACCGGCAGGTTCTGGAAGCGGCGCCCGATCCCGCGCAGCACCGACGCTCCGCCCGGTTCCCCGTCGGCTCCCGGCCCGGGCGGAAGATCCCAGGCGACCACGGCGGCGGCCAGGCCGGCCTCGGTCCTGAGCACCGCCTCGGCGTCGGCGACGCTCACCACCCACCGGACCTGTAAGCCGCGCCCCCGGATCGCCTCGGCGATCCTCGCCAACTGCGCGGCGGCCGCGCCCCCGTCCTCCGGACGCTCCGCCACCGCCACCAGAACCGTGCTGTCGGCCATGCCGCCCCTCCCGGTGGCCCCGCGCCACCCCACACCCCAGTCTTCGCGGGCCCGCACGCCTGATCGGCCGACGGAGCGCCAAACCACCCCATTGCGCGGACCGCACCCTGACGCGTCAACGCCCGCGCACCCGGCATCACGTCGGAGTACCTGATCAACCGTCTTGCAGATGATTCACCTGGTCGCGGCCCATGCCGATCTTCCGAGGCGTCGTTGGGCGAAGTGATCCCGGCCGAACCGGCCAGGACCGGTCCAGCGGAAGGAAACCGACAGAGATGTACGGCACGCGACGTATCGCGGTAGTGGCTTCGATCGTGGGGATGCTCATGGCTGTTCCCGCCGGCATGGCCACGGCCCATGCCGGGGACGGCGACGCGGGGGCGGGCGGTGTGTTGTCCAACGTCTCCGGCAGGAACTCCTCCGGCCACGCCAACCTCTGCGGCACGGGCAAGGTCGCGCTGTTCAAGGAGCGCACCTGTGTCACCGAGGACGACGGCAAGGGCGGCGGGGACCAGGCGGGCCCGAGCGGCGGTGTCCTGTCCAACCTGCTCTTCGCCCGGAACGCCTCCGGCCACAGCAACAACTGCGGCAACGAGACGGTGGCGGTGTTCAGCGAGACCACCTGCGTGACCAAGGACCGCTCCGGCCACTGACGGCCGCACCGATTCAGTGAAGAGAGGGGCCTCGATGCCGTCACCTTCTTTGTGCGTGGGCGTGGTAGCGCCGCTGACGGGTCGACTGGCCCCTCTCGGGTCACCGCTGTCCTATGTGCTGCGCAGGCTCGCACCCCTGCTGAGGCAGGTCCGCAACGGCGGCCGCCGCCACGACGTGACCGTCGCCGTGCGCGACAGCCGCTCGGATCCCGGCGCGGCCCGGCAGGCCGTACGGGACCTGGCCGGCTCCGACGGGGCGAACCTCGTGCTCACCATGGCCGGGACCCGGGTGCTGCCCGCCGTCACCGACGCCTGCGAGGAGTCCGGGATCCCCTGTGTGTCGACCACGTTCCCGTGGCAGGCGTACGTCGACGCGCGCGGTGCCGAGCCCGGGCACCGCTTCCGGTGGACGTACCACTTCGCGTGGGGACTGGACGACATCGCCGCCGTCTTCGCCGACCTGTGGGAGCGCGTCGACGACGCGGGCGCCGTCGGCTGCCTGTGGAACGACGACCTGCAAGGGCAGTTGCTGCGCCATGACCGCTACGGCTTCGCCCCGGTGACGTCCGCCCGCAGGCACACCCTGGTCGACCTGGGCGCCTACCGGGAACCGGCCGACGGCTTCCACGCACAGGTCGGGCGGCTGCGGGAGCATGGTGCCGGCCTCGTCACCAGCGCCGCCACCGCCACCGACCTCGCCCTCTTCCACCGCCAGGCCCGCCAGGCGGGGCTGCGTCCGCGGCTGATCACCTGCTCGCGCTGGCTGACCTACCCGCACACCCACACCACCCCTGCCCCCGACGTCCACGGCGAACTCGCCGACGCGTGCGTGGCCACCCTCGTCTACTGGAGCCCCGGCCACCCCTACCGCTCCAGCCTGGACGGCACCACCTGTGCCGAACTCGCCCACGCCTACCGGCAGGACACCGGCGCCGCCTGGCTCCAGCCCCTCGGCCTCGCCCACGCCCTCGTGGAGACCGCCCGCCACGCCCTCACCGTCGCGGCCGACCCCACCGACCGGGCGTCCGTCGCACAGGCCCTCGCCGGGACGACCCTCGACACCATCGCCGGCACCCTCGACTGGACCTGCGGACCGACCCCCAACATCGCCCTGCTGCCTCTGGTCGGCGGGCAGTGGCAGCACGGCCCGGGCGGCCCGCGCCTCGCCGTCGTCGGCAACTCGGCGCTCCCGGGCGTCCCGCTCACCGGGGAGCTCACGCCGGCACGGTGACGGTCGATGCCGCCACGGCCCGCCGCAGGTGCTCCCCGGTGAACGACCCCCGCGCGTCAAGGAGTTGTCGCGGCGTCCCCTCGAAGACGACCTCGCCGCCGTCCCGGCCGCCGTCCGGGCCGAGGTCGATCACCCAGTCGGCCCGGGCGATCACGTCCAGGTTGTGCTCCACGACGACGACCGTGTTGCCCGTGTCGACCAGCCGGTCCAGCAGGGCGACGAGCCCCTCCACGTCCGCCATGTGCAGCCCGGTCGTCGGCTCGTCGAGCACGTAGACGGCGCCCGTCCGGTGCAGCCGCGTGGCCAGCTTGATGCGCTGGCGCTCGCCGCCGGAGAGCGTGGAGAGGGGCTGGCCGAGCGTCAGATACGTCAGTCCGACGTCGCGCAGGGCGCGCAGCCGGCGCCGTACGCCCGGGTCGTCGAAGAAGCCGAGCGCCTGTTCGGCCGTCATCTGCAGGACGTCGGCGATGGAGCTGCCCTTGACGGTCAGCCGCAGCACCTCCTCCTTGAAGCGCCGCCCCTCGCAGTCGTGGCAGGTCGTCGTCACCGGGTCCATGAAGGCGAGGTCGGTGTAGATGATGCCCCGGCCCTCGCAGGTGCCGCAGGCCCCGCTGGAGTTGAAGCTGAAGAAGCCCGCCTCGGCTCCCGTCTCGCGGGCGAAGATCTTGCGCACCGTGTCCATGATCCCCAGGTAGGTCGCCGGAGTGGACCGGCCGGAGATCCCGATCGACGACTGGTCGACGACCACCGCTTCGGGGTGTGTGGCGGTGAACTCCCCGGCCAGGGTGCTCTTCCCGGACCCCGCCACCCCGGTGACGGCCGTGAGTACACCGGCCGGGAACCGCACGGTCACGTCGCGCAGGTTGTGCCGGCCGGCGCCCTTGACCCACAGCTCGCCGTCGGCCTGCCGTACCTGTTCCTTGACCGCCGTGCGGCGGCGCAGACAGCGCCCGGTGAGCGTGTCCGAGGCGGCCAGTTCGTCCGGCGGGCCCTCGAACACGACGCGGCCGCCCTCGGTGCCGGCTCCGGGCCCCATGTCGACGACGTGGTCGGCCAGCGCGATGACGTCCGGGTCGTGCTCGACGACCAGCACGGTGTTGCCCTTGTCGCGCAGCCGCAGCAGCAGATCGCCGAGGCGGCCCACGTCGCGCGGGTGCAGGCCGACACTCGGCTCGTCGAAGATGTACGTCATTCCGCTCAGGCTGGAGCCGAGATGCCGCACCGTCTTCAGCCGCTGCCCCTCGCCGCCGCTGAGGGTCGCCGTCTCCCGGTCGAGGCTGAGGTAGCCGAGGCCGATCGCCTCGACGCGCTCCAGCGCGGCCACGGCCGCTCCCGCGACGGGCCCGGCCACCGGGTCGTCGATCTCCTTCAGTACGGCGATCAGGTCCGTGACCTGCATCCGTGTGCAGTCGGCGATGGTCCGGCCGCCGATCCGCGTGGCGAGCGCCGCCGCGTTGAGCCGCGCTCCGTGGCAGACCGGGCAGGTGCCCTCCACCAGGAACTCCCGGACCAGGTCGCGGGTCTTCTGGCTCATGGCCGACAGGTCCCGCTTCAGGTAGAGCCGCTCGAAACGGTCGGCCAGCCCCTCGTACTCGGTGGTCCAGGTGCCGCCGCTGCCGTTGACGGTGACCTTGCTGCCGGGCCGTCCGCGCATCAGGAACTCGCGCTCGGCGGCGGTGAATTGCCCCACCGGCTTGTCCGGGTCGAGGTCGGCGCTGTTGGTGTACGCCTGGCC
The DNA here is from genome assembly GCF_014205255.1 of Streptomyces caelestis. Lineage (GTDB taxonomy): Bacteria > Actinomycetota > Actinomycetes > Streptomycetales > Streptomycetaceae > Streptomyces > Streptomyces caelestis. Next base: position 7,672,710 of record NZ_JACHNE010000001.1, read on the forward strand.
CTGCCAGGTCCCCGCGGCGAACGGCGGGAAGCGGACCGCCCCCTGCGCGAGGGAGCGGTCCGGATCCAGGATGCGGTCCCAGTCGGGCCGTACCGTCCGGCCGAGACCGTCGCACTCGGGGCACATGCCCGACGGATCGTTGAACGAGTACGCGGTCGCCGGCCCGGCGCTCGGGGTGCCGTGCCGGGAGAACAGCACACGGATCACCGAGTAGATGTCGGTCATGGTGCCGACCGTCGACCGGGAGTGGCCGCCGACCGGCCGCTGGTCGACGACGATCGCGGGGGAGAGGTCCTCCATGCCGTCCGCGTGCGGCCGCTCGTACTTGGGCAGCCGGTTGCGGACGAACCAGGGGTACGTCTCGTTCAGCTGGCGCTGCGACTCCACCGCGATCGTGTCGAAGACGACGGACGACTTCCCCGACCCCGAAACGCCGGTGAACACGGTCAGCCGGCCTTTCGGGATGCGGAGGTCGACGTCCTTGAGGTTGTTCTCGCGGGCTCCGGTCAGGGTGATGACATCGTGCGTGAAGTCGGTCATGCCGCCGACGCTAGGCGGAAAACCCGACAGCCTCTGGCGTGATTTCCTTCAGTTCTCCGTCCTCCAGCAGCAGCCAGCGCGTGATGCCGATCGACTCCAGGAACGGCAGGTCGTGACTGGCGACGATCAGCGCCCCCTCGTACGACTCCAGGGCCGTGGTCAGCTGCCGCACGCTGGCCATGTCGAGGTTGTTGGTCGGCTCGTCCAGCATGAGCAGCTGCGGTGCGGGCTCGGCCAGCATCAGCGCGGCCAGCGCCGCCCGGAAGCGTTCGCCGCCGGACAGCGTCGCCGCCTTCTGGTCGGCCCGGGCGCCTCGGAACAGGAAGCGGGCCAGGCGGGCCCGGATCCGGTTGTTGGTGGCGGCCGGCGCGAACCGGGCCACGTTCTCGGCGACGGTCCGCTCCCCGTCGAGGACGTCGAGCCGCTGCGGCAGGAACCGCAGCGGGACGTGCGCCTGCACCTCGCCCGCCTCCGGTTCGAGCTCGCCGGTGATGGTGCGCAACAGCGTGGTCTTGCCCGCGCCGTTGCGCCCGATCAGCGCGACCCGCTCGGGACCGCGCAGCTCGAAGCCACCCGCCACCCGGGCGCCGTACCGGAGTCCGACATCCTGCAGGGTGAGGACCGTACGCCCCGGCGGCACGGCCGTGTACGGCAGGTCGACGCGGATCTCGTCGTCGTCCCGTACGGCCTCCGCCGCCTCGTCCAGCCGCTCCCTGGCCTCGGCGAGCTTCTCCTCGTGCATGATCCGGTGCTTGCCCGCGGACTCCTGCGCCGCGCGCTTGCGCGCCCCCATGACGATCTTCGGCTCGCGTTTCTGGTCCCACATCTTCTGCCCGTACCGCTTGCGGCGGGCCAGCTTGACCTGGGCGTCGGTCAGTTCGCGCTTCTGCTTGCGGAAGTCGGCCTCGGCGACGCGCACCATGCGCTCGGCCGCCTCCTGTTCGATCGCGAGGGCCTCCTCGTAGTCCGAGTAGTTGCCGCCGTACCAGGTGATCTCGCCCACCCGTCTCCCACCACCACCCTCAACCGAGGCGCTGCGCGCCGCAGTATTCACTCGGCGGAGATCGGCGATCTGGTCGACGAGGTCCAGCAGTTCCCGGTCGTGGCTGACGACGACCATGACGCCCGGCCAGGACTCGACGGCCGCGTACAACCGCCTGCGCGCGTACAGGTCGAGGTTGTTGGTCGGCTCGTCCAGCAGCAGCACGTCGGGTCGGCGCAGCAGCAGCGCGGCCAGCCGCAGCAGCACCGACTCGCCGCCCGACACCTCGCCGATGGTGCGGTCCAACTCGACGTGTGCGAGGCCCAGTTCGCCGAGGGTGGCCAGAGCGCGCTCCTCCACGTCCCAGTCGTCGCCGACGGTCTCGAAGTGCGCTTCGGCCACGTCGCCCGCCTCGATGGCGTGCAGCGCGGCCCGCCGGTCGGCGATGCCGAGCGCCTCGTCGACGCGCAGGGTGGTGTCGAGCGTGACGTTCTGCGGGAGGTACCCGACGTCGCCGGTCACCCGGACGGTGCCGTCGGCCGGGGCGAGTTCACCGGCGATCAGCTTCAACAGCGTTGATTTCCCCGACCCGTTGACGCCGACCAGGCCGGTCCGGCCCGGGCCGAACGCGACGTCGAGGTCCTCGAAGACGGGCGTGCCGTCGGGCCAGGTGAAGGCGAGGGAGGTGACGGTGATGGAAGTAGGCATGCGGGCCTCTTTCGCGGTTGCTTGATGCGGTCAGGGGCAAACGCGTGTCGAGACACCTGCGACCAGGGAGGAGGGCTCCAGGGGGCAGAGATAAAGCCCTGTACCGGAGGACGGCTCGAACGCCGAGGTCGCACGCAGCGCACACACCTGATGTGGGTGACGCGGTGTCTCAGGACCTCAGACGAGCAACGTCCTTCTCCAATCGGCGGCAACAGGACGCTGTACAACGTACGAGGGGGCGTCGGGCCTGTCAACGAATTAACGTGAGACCCGATCTTCCCGCCCCAAGGAGGCCCCGTGCCCAACGGTCCGCTCTCGCTGCCGGCCCGGCTCTGCCTGCTGGCGTGGGACCCCGCGCGGCCGGCGGGCGCCGGCACCGCCCATCTGCCCGGTCCGGTACGGGCCGGTGCGCTCACCGAGCTGGCCTGGCGCGGCCTGCTCATCGACGAGGACGGCATCGCCACGCCGGTCGACCTGGACTCCCGCGCGGGTGACGCGGTCCTCGACGGGCTGCTGGAACTCGTCCGCGAGTCGTGCCCGCACCCCTGGCGGACCTGGGTGACGCTGCGGTCGCGGGTGACCCTCGACGCGGTGCGGGAGCAGCTGGTGGCCGAGGGGTATCTGCGGGCGGAGAAGAAGCGGGTTCTCGGTGTGTTCCCGTCCGTGGAGTACGCGCTGGAGCGCGTCGCGGCCGTGGAGGCGCTGCGGGAGGAGACGCGTCAGGTGCTGAGGGGGCCGCTGCCGGTCGCCGCAGTCTCCGAGCGGGACGCGGCGCTCGTGACGCTGGCCGCCTCGGCGGAACTTCTCCCCGGAACAGACGTCCGCGCCCATGAGCATCGCGTGCGGGAGCTGGCGGAGCGTGCCGTGGCGTCGGCGCCCGCGCTCAGGGAGATCGTCCGCGAGATCCGTACGGCACTGGCCGCGACGGCGACGGCTCTGCCCTGACGGTGAGCGAGTCTTCGTCCCCGGGGCCGTCGACCCGGGGATTGTCAGGGAGGACGTCAGCTCAGCACGCGTCGGCTCAGCACGTGTCCCGCATCAGCTCCGCCAGGCCGTGGTCCAGATCCAGCTGGAGGTGCTCCAGCCCGACCGGCACCAGCTCGCTCGTGGCCTGAAGGAACCGGCGCACCTCGCTGGAGCGGACGTGCACGACGGCGGTGCCCTCGGGGGCGTGGAACTCCAGCACCGTGCGGTCGTACCCGTACGGCCGCACCCGCACGTCGCCGTGGCCCTCGGCGTTCCTGAGGCCCGCGGCGAGCAGCTCGCGGGAGAAGGTCCAGCAGACCTCGACGCCCTCCAGCGTGGCCGGGGCCGGGAAGGTCATGCGGACGGCGAACGGATCGCGTCGGTCGTAGTGGAGCGTCGCGGGAATGCTCGGCATACGCGGCGCGGCGGCGACGAGGCGGGCCTCCACGGGCTGCTCGATGACGATGGACAACGCCTTGCTCCCTTGTGACGGCTGGACGGACTTCCGGGCGTATGAGACCGGGGCACTGGAAGAGACGACGGAATCAGCCGATCCGTGCACACGAAGAGCGAGTGACCTCTGTCACCGCGTTCATGCACCGGAGTGACATGGCTCTCCTCGTGTGACCCGCAGGGCATGTGTGGCGCGCGGCGGAACACCCGGAGTGTCCGCGAGGCCATCTGGACGGCGCCGGGACGGTGGGCTAGCTTCGCCGGCCATGAGGCGCTTGGGGAACACGCGACGGACGGGACGGACACGGGGCAGGGCGACCGGAGTGGCGGCGGGCGCGGCGGCACTGGCCGCACTCGCGGCCCTGACAGCCGTACCGGCGCAGGCGCACGAGCCGGAGCGCCGGGTGCCGCACTGGGAACTCAAGGGCACCGGCACCCCGGACGTACGGTTTCGCGGCCTGGCCGCCGTCAGCCGGGACACCGCCTGGCTCGCGGGGACCGGCGGCACCGTCCTGCGCACGACCGACGGCGGCGCCACCTGGCGGAACGTCTCGCCCCCGGGTGCGGCCCAGTTGCAGTTCCGGGACGTCGAGGCGTTCGACGCGCGCCGGGCCGTGGTCCTGGCCATCGGCGAGGGCGAGGCGTCCCGCGTGTACCGCACCGACGACGGCGGAGCGACCTGGACGGAGTCCTTCCGCAACCCCGACCCGAAGGCCTTCTACGACTGCCTCACCTTCTTCGACCGCCGCCACGGCCTCGCGATGAGCGACCCGGTGGACGGGAAGTTTCGCATCCTGTCGACCCGCGACGGCGGACGATCCTGGAAGGTGCTGCCGGATGAGGGCATGCCGGCCGCGCAGGAGGGTGAGGCGGGATTCGCCGCGAGCGGCCAGTGTCTGGTCGCCTCCGGGCCGAAGGACGTCTGGCTCGCCACCGGCGGGGCCGCGCACGCGCGCGTGCTGCACTCCGCCGACCGGGGACACACCTGGACGGCCACCGCCACACCCCTCCCGGCGGGCGATCCGGCCCGCGGTGTCTTCGCCCTGGCCTTCCGCGACCGCGCCCACGGTCTCGCCGTCGGCGGCGACTTCACCCCGGGCCGGCCCTCACCGAACGCCGCCGCGCGCACCGGCGACGCCGGCCGCACCTGGCGCCTTGCCGCCACGCCCCCGCCCGGCTACCGCTCCGGCGTCGCCTGGCTGCCGCACAGCCGCACCGCCGCCCTCGCCGTCGGCCCCACCGGCACCGACCTCACCACGGACGGCGGCCGCACCTGGCGCACGGTCGACACCGGCTCCTACGACACCGTCGACTGCACCCCCGACCAAGGGTGCTGGGCCGCCGGCGAGAAGGGGCGGGTTGCCCGCCTGGAGCATTGAGCGCGCGGTATGCCCTGATTGTTGGCAGTGTGGGTACTCGTTCACTGAAGCGGAAAGGAAGTGAGCGGTCATGCCACGCGGTTCGAGCTCCAAGCGGGAGCGCCAGTACGAGCACATCAAGAAGAGTGCGCAGGACCGGGGCGAGAGCACCGGCCGCGCCAAGGAGATCGCCTCGCGGACGGTGAACAAGGAACGCGCCCGCTCCGGCGAGTCGAAGACGGCCAGCCGGACCTCCACGAAGGACATGTCGTCCGGCAAGCGCGGCGGTCAGCGGTCGGGGCAGGGGGCCCAGGGCCCCACCTACGACCAGCTGTACCAGGAGGCCAAGCGCCGCGGCGTCGAGGGCCGCTCCAACATGAACAAGAGCCAGCTCCAGCGCGCGCTGGGCAAGTGAGTCGCACGCCCCCGAGGCCGGCGGGACTCCCGGGTCCCGCCGGCCTTCGCGCGTTCGCGCGGTCCGCAGGGTCAGCAGCCCTTAAGCTCGGCAGCCCACAAGCCCGGCAGCCCACAAGCCCGGCAGGCCACAAGCCCGGCAGCCCGTAGGCTCAGGGGCACCATGAGGACCGTACGCATCCCCGAGGACTGGCCCGCCACCGAGGAACAGGCCCGCGCAGTCCAGGACGAACTCCGCGAGCGCGTGATCCTCGACGAACCGGGGCCGCCGCCCGGGACGGGCCATGTGACGGGGGTCGACGTCGCGTACGACGACGAACGGGACGTCGTCGCGGCGGCCGCGGTCGTCCTGGACGGGGCGAGCCTCGACGTGGTCGCCGAGGCCACGGCGGTGGGCCGGGTCTCCTTCCCCTACGTGCCCGGACTGCTCGCCTTCCGCGAGCTCCCCACGGTCCTCGCCGCCCTCGACGCCCTGCCGTGCCCGCCCGGCCTGGTCGTCTGCGACGGCTACGGCCTCGCCCACCCCCGCCGCTTCGGCCTCGCCAGCCACCTCGGCGTCCTGACCGGCCTGCCCACGATCGGCGTCGCCAAGAGCCCCTTCACCTTCGCCTACGACGACCCGGACACCCCGCGCGGCAGCACCTCGGCGCTGCTCGCCGGCTCCGAGGAGGTCGGCCGCGCCCTGCGCACGCGCGACGGCGTCAAGCCGGTCTTCGTCTCCGTCGGCCACCGCGTGACCCTGGCGAACGCCTGCGCCCACACCCTCGCGCTCACCCCCGAGTACCGCCTCCCGGAGACCACGCGCAGGGCGGACGCACTGTGCCGGACGGCGCTGCGGGAGACCTACTCCGCCTGATCGGTCACGCTCCAGCGGCCCACCTCGCGGTACTCCGAGTCGTAGACGACCGACCCGTCCCCGGGCCGGAGCGCGTAGTGGCGCAGATTGCCGCCCCAGTACCTGAGGATCCGGCCCAGCTCGCCCGCCGGGTCCTCGGTCAACGCCGCGTCGTCCATGGTGACTTCGAGAAGGAACTTCATGCCTTCAATGATTTCATTGAACTCCTTTGTGGCACTTTTCGAGACGTCGCCAGGAGCGGAAGGCAGAAAGTCTCAAACCGGAGGGGAGGGCCCGCGCAGGACGGGCGGCAGATCTGAGTACCGGCTCTGAGTACCTGTACCGATGCCCGCCGGCCACCCCCGTCGGCAGGCTGGGGCGCATGACAACGCACCGCGCCCCCAAGCCTGTCGCCGGCCCGACCCAGACCGTCGAGCGGGCCGTCACCGTAGGGCTGATCCTCGCCGTGCTGGCGGGGCTCGGCTGGATCGCCGGGATGATCTACACCATCGCCGAGTGGCCGCTGTAGGGCCCTCAGCGGGTCGACGCGACGCGGAAGCGGATGCCCGCCGCGCGCAGCCGGCCGATCAGCGCGTCGCCCATCGCCACCGCCGTGGTGACCTGACCCGCCGTCTCCGGAAGGTCGTCGAAGGCCAGGCACAGCGCCGACTCGGCGAGCATCTTCGCCGTCTCGTCGTAGCCGGGATCGCCGCCCGAGACCTCCGTGTACACCCGCCGGCCGCCGCCCTCGCCCACGAAGCGCAGGGAGAACCAGCTCTTCGCCCGCTTCTCGGGGCTCGGGCCGTCCCCGGGCGTGAGCCGGCCGGACAACCAGCGCCGCGCCGGCGGCACCTGGGCCGCCGCCACCAGGGCACCGACGGCCGCCACACCGCCCACCACGACGGGCAGGTGCCGGACGGCCGCGTACTGCCGGTAGCGGAAGTCGGGGCCGTAGCGGTCGAGGGCCGACGCCGACCGCCGCACGATCTGCGGGTCGATCGTCGGCATCGGCAGCGCCCACGCGCCGATCTCCTTGGCGAACCGTGGCGCACCCGCCGGCGCCGACGCCCGCCGGCCCACCAGCCGCGGCTCGTGCCGCCGCCGTTCGCGCGCGGCCGCCGCCATCTCCCGCTGCCGCGCGAACTGGTTGAGGGCCGAGGCGAAGGTCCCGCCCGAGAACGCCGCGTCGGCGGTCACGAAGCCCTCCACGGTCAGCGGCACGTCCTCGGGCAGTTGCCGCACGGTGAAGTACACGCCCAGGTCGTGCGGGATCGAGTCGAAGCCGGCGGCGTGCACCAGCCGTGCCCCGGTCTCACGCGCGCGTGCGTCGTGCCGGACGTACATCAGGTCCACGAACTCGGGCTCGCCGCAGAGGTCCAGGTAGTCGGTGCCGGTGTCCGCGCAGGCGGCGACGAGTTCCTCGCCGTACGTGAGGTACGGGCCGACCGTCGTGGCCACCACGCGCGCGTGCTCGGCGAGGGCGCGCACCGAAGCCGGGTCGGAGACGTCCGCCCGCAGCACCCCGACCTCCGCGCCGCCGGGCAGTCGCTCCCGCAGCCGCTCCAGCTTCTCCGCGCTGCGGCCCGCGACAGCCCACCGCAGCCCCTCGGGCGCGTGGGCCGCGAGGTACTCCGCGGTGAGCGCTCCGGCGAAACTCGTGGCTCCGAAGAGCACGATGTCGTACGGACGGTCCGTCCTTTTCAGCCTGCTCATGACACCCCTCGGTCGTTCAGCCCGTGCCGCTGTCGGTGGCCGAGGCTAGCGTGAGGAGTGCGGAGCCCGACGACGAGCCCGGAGGACGACGATGGCCGTGTCCAGGAATGCCCTGAAGAAGTGGGAGAAAGTGCGCGCGTTCGCGCTGGGGCTGCCGGGTGCCGCCGAGGAGTTCCCCTGGGGCGAGTCCGTCGCGAAGGTCAACAAGAAGGTGTTCGTCTTCCTCGGCGTCGAGGACGGCAGTTACCCCCTTGGGGTGACGGTGAAGCTCAAGGACGAGACGGCGCACGCGCACGCGCTGGCCTGCCCCGGCGCCGAGCCCGCCGGATACGGCCTGGGCAAGGCGGGCTGGGTGAGCATCCCCCTGGAGCAGCAGGACGCCCCGGCGGCGGAGGTGCTCTGCGACTGGGTGGAGGAGAGCTACCGCGTCATCGCGCCCAAGCGGCTGATAGCGGAGCTGGACGGGGGCTGACCTCGTCCGGCAGATTGCTAAGCGCTTGCTCGTTCAGGTCTTGTGCCGAGTGGAACGCGTTCTTAGCATCGCTGGTGTTACATCAGTTGTGTCACAGCACTGGGGGCTTGATGACCACGGCAAGGACGCCAGGACACGGTCCGCTCACCGGCGTGCGCGTCGTCGAGCTGGCCGGCATCGGGCCCGGCCCGTTCGCCGCCATGCTCCTGGCCGACCTCGGCGCCGACGTCGTGCGCGTGGACCGCCCCGGCGGCCCCGGCCTCGCGATCGACCCGGCGTACGACGTCACCAACCGCAACAAGCGCTCGGTGGTCGTCGACCTGAAGTCCGCGGACGGCTCCGCCCGTGTGCTCGACCTCGCCGCACGGGCCGACATCCTGGTCGAGGGCTACCGCCCCGGCGTCGCCGAGCGCCTCGGCGTGGGACCCGAGCCCTGCCACGCCCGCAACCCGGCCCTCGTCTACGGCCGGATGACCGGCTGGGGCCAGGACGGCCCGCTCGCCGACCGCGCCGGGCACGACATCACCTACATCGCCCCCACCGGCACGCTCGGCATGATCGGCCGGCCGGACCAGCCGCCCGCGGTCCCGGCCAACCTGCTCGGCGACTACGCGGGCGGCTCCCTCTACCTCGTCGTCGGCGTCCTCGCCGCCCTGCACCACGCCCGTGCGACCGGCACCGGCCAGGTCGTCGACGCCGCCGTCGTCGACGGCGTCTCCCATCTCGCCACGATGATCCACGGCATGCTCGCCGCCGGCGGCTGGCAGGACCGCCGCGGCGCCAACCTCCTGGACGGAGGCTGCCCGTACTACGGGACGTACGAGACGGCCGACGGCCGGCACATGGCCGTCGGTGCCCTGGAGCCGCAGTTCTACGAGGAGTTCCTCGCCCGCCTCGGCATCGAGGACCAGGCCGCCGCCCGCAAGGACGTCACCCGCTGGAGTGAACTGCGCGAACAGGTCGCCGCCCGCTTCAAGACCCGGACCAGGGACGAGTGGACGGCCGTCTTCGACGGGACCGACGCGTGCGTGGCGCCCGTCCTGTCGCTGCGTGAGGCACCGCACCACCCGCATCTCGCCGCCCGCGGCACCTTCACCGACCACGGCGGCATCACCCAGCCCGCCCCGGCCCCCCGCTTCTCCGCGACCCCGACCTCCGTCCGCACCGGCCCGGCCCGGCCGGGCGCCGACACGGCGGACGTCGCCCGGGACTGGGACGTCCCCGGGCTTGTGCCGTCGTCCCGCACCCCTCAGCGAAAGGCCTCCTCGTGAGCACCGAAGCGTACGTGTACGACGCGATCCGCACTCCGCGCGGGCGCGGCAAGGCAGGCGGCGCCCTGCACGGCACCAAGCCCATCGACCTGGTCGTCGGACTCATCCACGAGATCCGCGCCCGCTTCCCGGACCTGGACCCGGCCGCCGTCGACGACATCGTGCTCGGCGTCGTCGGCCCGGTCGGCGACCAGGGCTCCGACATCGCCCGGATCGCCGCCATCGCCGCGGGGCTGCCCGACACGGTGGCCGGCGTGCAGGAGAACCGCTTCTGTGCCTCGGGTCTGGAGGCCGTCAACCTGGCCGCGGCCAAGGTCCGTTCCGGCTGGGAGGACCTGGTCCTCGCGGGCGGCGTCGAGTCGATGTCCCGGGTGCCGATGGCCTCCGACGGCGGCGCCTGGTTCAACGACCCGATGACCAACCTCCAGGTCAACTTCGTGCCCCAGGGCATCGGTGCCGACCTCATCGCCACCATCGAGGGTTTCTCCCGGCGCGACGTCGACGAGTACGCGGCCCTCTCCCAGGAGCGGGCGGCCACCGCCTGGAAGGAGGGCCGCTTCGACAAGTCCGTCGTCCCGGTGAAGGACCGCAGCGGCCTCGTGGTCCTCGACCACGACGAGCACATGCGCCCCGGCACCACCGCCGACTCCCTCGCCAGGCTGAAGCCGTCCTTCGCGGACATCGGCGAACTCGGCGGCTTCGACGCGGTCGCGCTCCAGCAGTACCACTGGGTGGAGAAGATCGACCACGTCCACCACGCGGGCAACTCCTCCGGCATCGTCGACGGCGCCTCGCTCGTCGCGATCGGCTCACAGGAGGTCGGCGAGCGCTACGGCCTCACGCCCCGCGCGCGGATCGTCTCCGCCGCCGTCTCCGGCTCCGAGCCCACCATCATGCTCACCGGCCCCGCCCCCGCCACCCGCAAGGCCCTCGCCAAGGCCGGGCTGACCATCGACGACATCGACCTCGTCGAGATCAACGAGGCGTTCGCCGCGGTCGTGCTGCGCTTCGCGCGGGACATGGGCCTGTCCCTGGACAAGGTCAACGTCAACGGCGGCGCGATCGCGCTCGGCCACCCCCTCGGCGCGACCGGCGCCATGATCCTCGGCACGCTCGTCGACGAACTCGAGCGCCAGGACAAGCGCTACGGCCTCGCCACGCTGTGCGTCGGCGGCGGCATGGGCGTCGCGACCATCGTCGAGCGCATCTGACCACCTCCCGACGGATCACACGGAGCACTCCACATGAGCACTGAGTCCACCACCATCCGCTGGGAACAGGACCGCACCGGCCTCGTCACCCTTGTCATCGACGACCCGAACCAGTCCGCGAACACCATGAACCAGGCGTTCCGCGACTCCCTCGCCGTCGTCACCGACCGCCTGGAGGCCGAGAAGGACACCATCCGGGGCGTCATCATCACCTCGGCGAAGAAGACCTTCTTCGCCGGCGGCGACCTGCGCGACCTGATCCGCGTCACGCCCGAGACGGCCCAGGAGCTGTTCGACGGCGGTATGGCCATCAAGCGGAACCTGCGCCGCATCGAGACCCTCGGCAAGCCGGTCGTCGCCGCACTCAACGGCGCGGCCCTCGGCGGCGGTTACGAGATCGCCCTGGCCTGCCACCACCGCGTCGCCCTCGACGCGCCCGGCTCGAAGATCGGCTGCCCCGAGGTCACCCTCGGCCTGCTGCCCGGAGGCGGCGGCGTCGTCCGCACCGTCCGCCTGCTCGGCATCGCCGACGCGCTGCTGAAGGTCCTCCTCCAGGGCACCCAGTACAGCCCGCGCCGCGCCCTGGAGAACGGCCTCGTCGACGAGGTGGCCACCACCCAGGAGGAACTCCTCGAAAAGGCCCGCGCCTTCATCGACGCCCACCCCGAGTCGCAGCAGCCCTGGGACAAGCCGGGGTACAAGATCCCGGGCGGCACCCCGGCCAACCCCAAGTTCGCGGCGAACCTGCCCGCCTTCCCGGCCACCCTGCGCAAGCAGACGAACGGCGCCCCCTACCCGGCGCCGCGCAACATCCTCGCCGCCGCCGTCGAGGGCTCCCAGGTGGATTTCGAGACCGCCCAGGTCATCGAGGCCCGCTACTTCGTGGAGCTCGCGGCCGGGCAGACGTCGAAGAACATGATCCAGGCCTTCTTCTTCGACCTCCAGGCCGTCAACTCCGGCGCCAACCGCCCCAAGGACGTCGAGCACCGCCAGGTCCGCAAGGTCGCCGTCCTCGGCGCCGGGATGATGGGCGCGGGCATCGCCTACTCCTGTGCGCGCGCCGGCATCGACGTCGTCCTGAAGGACGTCTCCCTGGAGGCGGCCGTCAAGGGCAAGGGCTACTCCGAGAAGCTGTGCGCCAAGGCCGTCGCCAAGGGCCGTACGACGCAGGAGAAGGCGGACGCGCTCCTCGCCCGCGTCACGCCCACGGCCGAGGTGCAGGACCTGGCGGGCTGCGACGCCGTCATCGAGGCCGTCTTCGAGGACACGTCCCTCAAGCACAAGGTGTTCCAGGAGATCCAGCACGTCGTGGCGCCCGACGCGCTGCTGTGCTCCAACACCTCCACCCTGCCCATCACCGCGCTCGCCGAGGGCGTCGAGCGCCAGGCCGACTTCATCGGACTGCACTTCTTCTCGCCGGTCGACAAGATGCCGCTCGTCGAGATCATCAAGGGCGAGCGCACAGGGCAGGAGGCCCTGGCCCGCGCCTTCGACCTGGTCCGGCAGATCAACAAGACCCCGATCGTCGTCAACGACTCGCGCGGCTTCTTCACCTCCCGCGTGATCGGCCACTTCATCAACGAGGGCGTCGCCATGGTCGGCGAGGGCATCGAGCCCGCGTCGGTCGAACAGGCCGCCGCCCAGGCGGGCTACCCGGCCAAGGTGCTGTCCCTGATGGACGAGCTGACGCTGACCCTGCCCCGCAAGATCCGGGCCGAGACGAAGCGGGCCGTGGAGGAGGCGGGCGGCACCTGGACGGCCCACCCCGCCGAGGCCGTCATCGACCGCATGGTCGACGAGTTCGGCCGCACGGGCCGCAGCGGCGGCGCCGGCTTCTACGACTACGGGGACGACGGCAAGCGCACCGGGCTCTGGCCGGGCCTGCGCGAGCACTTCACCAAGCCCGGATACCGGATCCCGTTCGAGGACATGCAGGAACGCATGCTCTTCTCCGAGGCGCTGGACACCGTCCGGCTGCTGGAGGAGGGCGTATTGACCTCCGTGGCCGACGCCAACATCGGTTCCATCTTCGGCATCGGCTTCCCGGGCTGGACCGGTGGCGTGCTCCAGTACGTCAACGGCTACGAGGGCGGCCTGCCCGGGTTCGTGGCACGCGCGCGTGAACTCGCCGAGCGCTACGGCGACCGGTTCGCGCCGCCCGCGCTGCTGGTGGAGAAGGCGGAGAAGGGGGAGCGGTTCAGCGACTCAGTCCGAACCTGACGTGCCTGAAGGCCGGGTCAGCCATTCGCCCAGCTCTTCCTTCAGCGACCGCTGAAAGGCGGTGAGGAGCGCCTGCACCACCAAGGGGTGCATGTGCGCGGACAGGGACCGCACGTCCCGCGCGTCACGCTCCGCGACCTCGCCGCGGAAGAGCCGGGAGAGTTCACGGGCCGCGGCGCGCGAGTGTTCGAGGAGAACCTTGCGCGCCGCGAAGATCGCCTCCTGGGAGAGCGGTACGTCCAGCAGCCCGACACCCAGCCTGAGCAGACCGAGGTCGGCCTCGTACTCGTCGTCCCCGGGCCGGACCACGCCCATCGCGACGAGCCGCTCGACGTCCTCGTCGCCGAGCGGCCGCCCGGCCCGCCGCTCCAGCTCCTCCCGCGTCACCGTCTCGACGGCGTCCGGCGCCCAGGAGGCCACCACCGCCCGGTGGACGGCGAGGTCGCGCGCGCTCAGGTCCGGCGGCAGCCGGCTCAGATAGCGCTCGATGCCCGCCAGCGTCATGCCCTGGTGCTGCAACTCCTCGATCAGCGCCAGCCGGGCCAGATGCTCCCGCCCGTAGTGCCCCACGCGCCGGGGACCGAGCACCGGCGGAGGCAGCAGCCCCTTCGTGCCGTAGAAACGGACCGTGCGCACCGTGACACCGGCCTGGGCCGCCAGTTCGTCGATCGTGAGGGTCGGTTCCTCGGTGTCGGTCGTCATGTGCAGCAGTATCGCTGTCTCACCAGTGCTGTGAAACCTCGTCCGCACCTCCTCATGACCGAGAAGTGAACGACGGGTGGCGGCTGTGCCGCTCGCTGGTGGATCTTGTGAGAGGTGACGCTCTGTGACGCCGGTCACCGTATGCGAGGGGATCGGCATGGGAAGGTGCTGGCTTGGTCTGTGCCGCGTCACAAGGGTGGTACGGGCCACTGCACTGTACGGACCCCGGGCCCACGACGTCCGGGGCGATCCAGAGAGTGGAACCACCCGTGAGCAAGGACGCCGTGAACACGGCTGCGGCCACGCCGCGTACCGATGCGGCCCAGGTGCCCGCGGACGCGGGCGACGCCGGGTACAGCAAGGACCTCAAGGCCCGCCACGTCAACATGATCGCCATCGGCGGGGCCATCGGAACCGGCCTCTTCCTCGGCGCCGGCGGCCGCCTCCACAACGCGGGCCCGGCGCTGGCGATCGCCTACCTGGTCTGCGGCATCTTCGCCTTCTTCGTGGTCAGGGCCCTCGGCGAGCTCGTCCTCTACCGTCCCTCCTCGGGCTCCTTCGTGTCGTACGCGCGCGAGTTCCTCGGCGAGAAGGGCGCCTACGTCGCCGGCTGGATGTACTTCCTGAACTGGTCGACCACCGGCATCGCCGACATCACCGCGATCGCGCTCTACACGCACTACTGGAGCCTGTTCACCGACATCCCGCAGTGGGTGCTCGCGCTGGCCGCCCTCGCGGTGGTGCTGGCCGTGAACCTGATCTCGGTGAAGATCTTCGGCGAGATGGAGTTCTGGTTCGCGATCATCAAGGTCGCGACGCTCGTCGGCTTCATGTTCATCGGCATCTTCCTGCTCGCCACCCAGCACGAGGTGGGCGGCCAGACACCGGGCCTGAGCGTCATCACCGACAACGGCGGCGTCTTCCCGCACGGCATGATGCCCGTCGTCCTCGTCATGCAGGGCGTGATCTTCGCGTACGCCGCGCTGGAGCTGGTCGGTGTCGCCGCGGGCGAGACCGCCGAGCCGGAGAAGGTCGTCCCGCGCGCGGTGAACTCGATCATGTGGCGCGTGGGCCTCTTCTACGTCGGCTCGGTCGTCCTGCTGGCCCTCCTGCTGCCCGGCTCGGTCTACTCGGCCGACCAGAGCCCCTTCGTCACCGTCCTGTCGAAGATCGGCGTCCCGGCCGCCGGCGACGTGATGAACCTGGTGGTCCTCACGGCCGCGATGTCCTCGCTGAACTCGGGCCTGTACTCGACGGGCCGCATCCTGCGCTCCATGGCGATGGCCGGCTCCGCGCCGAAGTTCACCGCCCGCATGAACCGCAGCCAGGTCCCCTACGGCGGCATCCTGCTGACCTGCGCGGTGTGCGTGCTCGGCGTCGGCCTGAACTTCCTCGTGCCGGCCCAGGCCTTCGAGATCGTGCTGAACGTCGCCTCGCTCGGCATCATCAGCACCTGGGTGATCATCATGATCTGCCACCTGGTCTTCGTCCGCCGCGCCAAGGAGGGCCTGCTCGACCGCCCCTCCTTCCGCCTCCCCGGCAGCCCGGTCACGGAGATCACCACGATCGCCTTCCTGCTGGCCTGCCTCGGCATGATGTGGAACGACCCGGAGGTCGGCCGCAAGACGCTGCTGCTCGTCCCGCTGATCGCGGCTGCACTGGTCGCGGGCTGGTTCGGCATCCGCCGCCGGGTGTCGCAGACGGCCGACCAGGAGCTGTCGCAGCTCACGAAGTAGCAGGCCGGAGCCACTGTCAGTGGCAGGGCCTACGGTGGCGTCATGTCGGGGATCAGGTATGTCCGGGGTGACGCCACCGTCGAGCCGTACGTGTGGGTGGCCAACATGATCGGCCAGCGCGGCACCAGGACCGGCAGCAAGGGCCTCCCCATGCGCTACGAGGCGATCGACACGGCATTGGGGACCCTGGCAGAGCGGGCCGTTGAACTGGGCGCGAGCGTCCACATGCCCCGTATCGGCTGCGGTCTCGCCGGCGGCAAGTGGTCCCGGGTCGAGCCGCTGATCGAGGAGCGGCTGATACGGCGGGGGATACAGGTGACGGTGTACGACCAAGGGCACTGACCGGCCCTGCTCAGCCCGGGCCGTCCCTGTCGAACGCCCGCACCAGACAGTCACTGAGGCGCTGCGCGATGACCCCGTCGTGATCCAGACGGGGGTTGAAGATCGCCACGCCGAGGCCGACGGCACCGCCGCCGGACAGGGCCGTGCGCAGGACGGTCTCCAGCTCCTGCCAGGTCAGCCCGTCCGGGAGCCGGTAGTCGACGGCGGGCATGACGGCATCGTCCAGTACGTCGACGTCGAGGTGGATCCAGTACCCGGCACCCGCGCTGCCGCCGGTCAGCAGCCCGACCGCGCGCCGGGCCGCCTCGCCCGCTCCCAGGGCGCGCACGGTGTCCAGTTCCAGCGCGTGCAGCGCGGTCGGCAGCGGCTGCATCCCGTACGCCGCTGACTCCTCCGCGTCCCGGAACCCCAGCGCGACGACGTCCTCGTCCCGTACCAGCGGGCCCCGGCCCTCCAGGTCGGCCAGTACGCGCGGGCCGCGCCCGGTGGCCAGGGCCAGTTCCATGGAGGCCACCTCACCGGCCGGTTCCGCCGACGGCTGGTAGAAGTCGGTGTGCCCGTCGAGGAACAGCAGCCCGTGCCGGCCGCGACGGCGCAGCGCGAGCAGGTTGCCGAGCAGCACACTGCAGTCGCCGCCCAGCACGAGGGGGAACCGGCCGTCGCCGAGGACACCGCCTACGGTGTCGGCCAGTGCGGTGGAGTAGGCGGCGATGCCGCCGGGATTCAGGACCCCGGTCCCCGGGTCCCGCTCCGGGTCGTACCGGGGCGGCTCGACCCGGCCCGCCGGTACCGCCCCGATTCCCTCGGCCAGCCCTGCCCGGAGCAGCGCTGCCGGCAGCTCCTCGACGCCGGTCGGGCGCAGCCCGAGCACGGACGGCGCCTCGATGATCGCCACGTTCCGCACGTCCGGCTCCTTCACCAGCCAGCCATCGCGCCGGCCGGGCCCACACGTCGACGCGCATGGGCCCACCGTAGACCGCCGTGCGGGACGAGGCGCGTCAGCGCACGTGCCCGGCGTTCCCGTGCTCCGCGTGCTCGTGCACCCCGTTCGTCGCCGCGATCTTCTTCCACGACCTCGGCTGCGACACAGCCCCCGGCCCCTTCGCGACCGCCACGGCCCGGGCCGCCGGGGCGCCCGGCTTCGACGGCTGGTACAGCCACGTGTCGAACAGGGCGGCCAGGGGCTTGCCGGACACCTCCTCGGCGTACCGCTGGAAGTCGGCGACCGACGCGTTGCCGTGGGCGTACTTCTGCGGCCAGCCCTTGAGGATCGTGAAGAACGACTCGTCGCCGATCTCGTTGCGCAGCGCCTGCACGGCCAGCGCGCCCCGGTCGTACACCGCGACGTCGAACTGGTTCTCCGGGCCCGGGTCCCCGGGCTTCACCGTCCAGAACGGGTCGTCGGCGGGATGCGAGGCGTACACGTGGTCGGCGAGTTCCTGCGCCGTGCCCTCGCCCTCGTGCTCGGACCACAGCCACTGCGCGTAGCGCGCGAAGCCCTCGTTGATCCAGATGTCCTTCCAGCGCTTGAGCGACACATCGTCGCCGTACCACTGGTGGGCCAGCTCGTGGACGACGAGGGAGACGTTCGACCCGTTGGCGAACTGCCGGGGGCTGTAGTACGGCCGGGTCTGGGTCTCCAGCGCGTACCCGGTGGTGGTGTTCGGCACGTATCCGCCGAGCGCGTTGTAGGGGTACGGCCCGAAGTAGCCGGTCAGCCAGTCGGCGATCTCCCCGGTCCGTTCGAGGCTCGCCCGCGCCGCGCCGGCGTGGCTCCCCAGGTCCTTGCTGTAGGCGTTGAGGACCGGGATGCCGCTCTCGGTCGTGCCGGTCGTGATGTCGAACTTCCCGACCGCGAGCGTGGCGAGGTACGTGGCCTGCGGCTTGTCGGAGCGCCAGTTCCAGCGGGTCCAGCCGAGACGCGAACTCGTCGACTGAAGCGTGCCGTTGGAGATGGCCTGCGTGCCGTCCGGGACCAGCACGGACACGTCGTAGGTCGCCTTGTCGAGCGGGTGGTCGTTGCTCGGGAACCACCAGACGGCCGCCTCGGGCTCGTTCGCCGCGACGCCCCCGTCCGGGGTGCGGTGCCAGCTCGTGAAGCCGTACGCCTTCTTCGACGACGGCACGCCGCGGTAGCGCACGACGACCGTGACGGGCGTGCCCTTGGCCAGCGGGGTCTTCGGGGTGATCTCCAGCTCGTGCTCGCCCGACGTCCGGAACGACGCCTTCGCGCCGTTGACGCGCACCTCGCCGACGTCCAGCAGGAAGTCCAGGTTGAAGCCGGACAGGTCCTGCGTGGTGCGGGCCACGAGGGTCGCGGTGCCCTCGAGTTCGTCCGTGGCCGGCTGGTATCTGAGCCTGAGGTCGTAGTGGGAGACGTCGTATCCGCCGTTGCCGTGGGCCGGGTAGTAGGGGTCACCGATACCCGGTGCACCGGGGGAGTGGGGCGCGGCCGATGCCGGGATCGCCAGCAGGAGAACGGCCGCGGCCAGGGCTCCCGGCGCGATGATTCTGCGGTGCACGCAACACTCCAAGTCGTAGGGTCCCGAAGTCCGTCCGGAGCTTATTGACTCCCTGTGCCTCTGATCATGTCCATGGCCTCTGCTGTCACACGATCGCCATTCGGCCGACATGAGACACCGGACCCAGAGGGCCGTCCCGGACACGCCGGTCCGTCAGCTGCCCTCTTCTGAACGGGAGTTCACCGATGTAGCGTCCGCCGCATGCCGAAACGCACGCGCTTCACGACCTGGAGACCGCTCGCGACGGCGGCCACGTCCGCCCTGCTGGCCACGCTGCTCACCCCGGCAGCGGCGGACGCCGCCCCACGCGAGAGCCGTCCCGTCCACTCGTACGACGACGCCATCCGCGAGGCCGTCTGGGTGGACACCGGACTCGACGGCGACCGCGACGGAAAGGCCGACCGGGTCGCCGTGGACATCGTCCGCCCCCGCGAACCCGCCCGGCAGGGCCGCAAGGTCCCCGTCATCATGGACGCCAGCCCGTACTACTCCTGCTGCGGGCGCGGCAACGAGAGCCAGAAGAAGACGTACGACGCGAACGGCGACGTCGACCAGATGCCGCTGTACTACGACAACTACTTCGTGCCCCGCGGCTACGCCTTCGTCGGTGTCGACCTGGCCGGAACCAATCGCTCGGACGGTTGCGTCGACGTCGGCGGCCGCTCCGACATCCGGTCCGCGAAGGCCGTCGTCGACTGGCTCAACGGCCGTGCCAAGGCCTACACGACCCGCACCGGCACCACCCGCGCCCAGGCCGCCTGGACCAACGGCAGGACCGGCATGATCGGCAAGAGCTGGGACGGCACCATCGCCAACGGCGTCGCCGCGACCGGGGTCGAAGGCCTGAAGACCATCGTCCCGATCAGCGCCATCTCCTCCTGGTACGACTACTACTTCCAGCAGGGCGCCCCGCTCTACGACTCCGGCCCCGAATGGCTGTCGGACTACGTCAACAGCCCCGACGCCCGCGCCAAGTGCGCCACCGTGCAGCGCAAGCTCGTCGACGGGGCCCCGCGCACCGGCGACTGGACCCCGCTGTGGACCGAGCGCGAGTACGTCAGGGCCGCGCGGAAGGTCAAGGCCAGCGTCTTCCTCGTGCACGGCACGCAGGACCTCAACGTGCGGATGAAGCACGTCGGCCAGTGGTGGGACGCTCTCGCGAAGAACGGCGTCGAGCGCAAGATCTGGCTCTCCCGAACCGGCCACGTCGATCCCTTCGACTTCCGCCGCGCCACCTGGGTCGACACCCTCCACCGCTGGTTCGACCACGAACTCATGGGCTACGACAACGGCATCGACCGCGAGCCCATGGCCGACATCGAACGCCGCCCCGACCAGTGGACCACCTCGAAGACCTGGCCCCCGAACGGCACCCGGGCCGCCACCCTGCGCCCCGGCGAAGGCGCCCAGGCAGGCGTCGGCACCCTCGGCCTGCGCCGCGGCCACGGCACCGCGGCCTTCACCGACGACCCGAAGCTGAGCGAGACGGACTGGGCCGCGCAGATCGACAAGCCGACACCGGAGAAGGCCGGTTTCGTCACCCGGCCGCTCACCCGCGACCTGCGCCTGTCCGGCTCCTCCGAGGTCACCGTCACCGCGACGCCCTCCACCCCGACGGCCCACCTCTCCGCCGTCCTCGTGGACATCGGCCCCGCCACCATCCGCGACTACGCCGACGCGGGTGAGGGCATCACCACCCTCACCGACCGCACCTGCTGGGGCGCGAGCACCGCCGGCGACAGCTCCTGCTTCAAGGAGACGAAGGCGAAGACCGCCGACGTCGACTACACGATCGTCAGCCGCGGCTGGGCCGACCTCGGCAACCACGCCTCCGACCTGACGGGCGCCCCGCTCACCCCGGGCAAGCGGTACACCGTCACCCTCGACCTGGCGGCGACCGACCACGTCGTCCCCAAGGGCCACCGCCTGGCGCTGATCGTCGCCGGCACCGACAAGGGCCTCATCGACCCTCCCGCGGACACGCCCAAGCTAACTCTCGACCTGTCCCGCACCTCGGCCCGCGTCCCGTTCGTCGGCGGAGCCACCGCCTTCGCCCGCGCCACCACGGGCGCCGCGTCCGCCACGCCCGCCGCCACCCTCCTGGACGGCGTACGGGATCCGCGCACCACTCACCGCGTCCCGGAGGGAAGCCAGTGACCCGCGTCCGCGCCCTGACCCTGACCGCCGTGGCCGTCGCCGCGTCCCTGGTCGCCGCCCCGGCCCGGGCCACCACCGACTCCCCGCCACGCACCGGCTTCGAGCAGACGAACGGTGCCCGCTGGACCACCCAGCCCGAGGAACAGGACTTCCTCGAATCCGTCGACCGGTCGAGCAGCCGAGTCTCCCTGACCCGCTTCGGTACGACGAAGCAGGGCCGCCCGCTCCAACTGGTACGGATCGGCACCCACCCGGCCCCCAACAAGGTGCTGCTCGTGTGCACCCAGCACGGCGACGAACCCGCCGGCCGCGAAGCCTGTCTGACCACCGTCCGCGACCTCGCGTACGCACGTGACAGCGGCACCCGGCGCTTCCTGGACCGCACCACGGTCCTCGTCGTGCCCACCGCCAACCCCGACGGCCGGGCCGCCGACACCCGGGGCAACAGCGACGGCGTCGACATCAACCGCGACCACCTCGCGCTCCGGACCGCCGAAGGCCGGGCGCTGGCGAAGCTCATCCGCGACCAGCGCCCCGACCTCGTCTACGACCTGCACGAGTACGGCGCCACACCCCCGTACTACGACAAGGACCTCTTCGACCTGTGGCCGCGCAACCTCAACACCCACGAGGCGGTCCACGACGAGGCGAAGACCCTCTCCGAGGCCTACGTCCGCCCCGCGGCGCAGCGGGCCGGCCACTCGACCGGCACCTACGGCATCTGGACCGACCCCGAGACCGGTGAGCCGGTCAAGCAGGTCGCCGGAGACGGTCAGGAACGCATTTTGCGCAATATGTCCGGCATTAAACACGGCATCGGACTGCTCATCGAGAGCCGTGTCGACCCGCTCACCGATGCCGAGAAGGCGGACGAGGCGCTGAACAACCGCCGCCGGGTCACCTCTCAACTCGACGCGCTGGGCGGCCTGTTCCGATACGCCGACCAGCGCCGCGGCGCGGTCGAGGCGGCGACGGGCAGGGCCCGGTTCGCGGGATACGCCACCGCCGGCCCCGTCTACGCAGGCGGCGCCGACAACGACGCGCCCGAACCGGCCGAGGTGATCCAGAACCCGCCCTGCGGCTACCGGCTCACGCCCGCGCAGTACGACGAGGTGGGAGACGAACTCGCGCTGCACGGCGTGCGCGTTCGCCGGGACGCGGAGGGCGTGCTCGTACCCCTGCGCCAGTCCCTGCGGGCGCTCGTGCCGCTGCTGCTCGACGAGCGCGGAACGTACCACCTGACGGCAGGAAAGCCGGAAACGCAATGTTGAGGGGGGTGAAATTGCGCCACACGTGGTAGGGGCGTTACGGAGGACTTACGTTCCTCCTACGTCCGATGAAAGGTGCCGCCTGTGACGCACGACCGACCAAGTGAAAGCGACCACCAAGCGGGGGCCGCGCTTCCGGGTTCGGAAGCGGGCCTCCCCGGTCAGGAACGTCCTAAAACCGACCGAATTGTCTTCGGGGTCACGGCCGTGCTCACCCTCGCCTTCGTGGTTTGGGGAGCCGCGGCGACCGACTCGCTCGAAGACGTCTCCACCAGCATGCTCAGCGGGCTGATGCACAACGGCGGCTGGGCGTTCATGCTCGCCGCCTCCGCCTTCGTCGTCTTCGCCCTCTGGCTCGCCGCCAGCCGCTACGGCCGTATCCACCTCGGGGCGGAGGGCGAGGAGCCCGAGTTCCGCACGGTGTCCTGGGTCGCGATGATGTTCAGCGCGGGCATGGGCATCGGCCTGATGTTCTACGGCGTGAGCGAGCCGTTGTCGCACTACTCGACGGCCCCGCCGGGCATTAACCCTGCCGACTCCGGTGAGCGCATGGAGACGGCCATGGCCACCACCCTGTTCCACTGGACGCTCCACCCCTGGGCGATCTACGCCGTGGTGGGCCTCGCCATCGCCTACAGCACCTTCCGCAGGCGACGCCGCCAGACCATCAGCGCCGTGTTCACGCCGCTGATCGGCACGAAGCACGCGAACGGCGCCGTCGGCCGCGTCATCGACATCCTCGCGATCGTCGCGACCGTCTTCGGTTCCGCCGCGTCCCTGGGGCTCGGCGCGCTGCAGATCGGCTCCGGTGTGCAGGAGCTGAACTGGATGGACAAGGTGAGCACCGGGCTGCTCGTCACGATCATCGCGGTGCTGACCCTGGCCTTCGTCGCGTCCGCGGTCTCAGGCGTGGAGCGCGGCATCCAGTGGCTGTCCAACACCAACATGGTGCTGGCGCTGGTGCTCGCCCTGTTCGTGTTCGTGGCGGGTCCGACCATCATCGTCCTCGACCTGCTGCCCACGTCCGTCTTCGCCTACCTCGGCGACCTGCCCCAGCTGGCCGGCCGGACGGAGGCCAGCGGCGGGGAGGGTGTCGCGGACTGGCTGAGCAGCTGGACCGTCTTCTACTGGGCGTGGTGGATCTCCTGGACGCCGTTCGTGGGCATGTTCATCGCCCGCATCAGCCGGGGCCGCACGATCCGGCAGTTCGTCGGCGGTGTCATCCTCGTGCCCAGCACGGTCAGCCTGATCTGGTTCGCGGTCTTCGGCGGCTCGGCGATGAAGATGCAGGAACAGGGCAGGCTCGGCAAGGAGCAGACCCCGGAGGGCCAGCTCTTCGACGTGCTCCAGCAGTTCCCCATCGCCACGGCCACGAGCCTGCTCGTGATGGTCCTCGTCGGCATCTTCTTCGTGTCGGGCGCCGACGCGGCGTCGATCGTCATGGGCACCCTGTCGCAGAAGGGCGCGCTCGAACCGGGCCGTATGGTCGTGGTGTTCTGGGGCGTCGTCACCGGCGCGGTGGCCGCGATCATGCTCATGGTCGGCAGCGGCCAGGGCGACGCGCTGACGGGCCTGCAGAACCTCACGATCCTCGCGGCGGCCCCGTTCGTCGTCGTGATGACCTTCATGTGCGTGGCCCTCATGCGCGACCTGCGCCGCGACCCGGTGATGGTGCGCGAGCAGATGGGCTCCGAGGCGGTGGAACTGGCCGTCATCGAAGGCCACAAGAAGTACGACGGCGACTTCGAGTTCCGCGTCGGCCCGGGCCGCGGCCCGGACGTCGAGGGCGACCCCATCGGCAAACACTGACCAACCCAACCCGGTGCCCCCAAGGGCCCTTGACCTCGACGCCCCCGGCCGACATCGGCCGGGGGCGTCGAGGTCTGGGGCCGGGGGCGTCTTTTGGCCGGGAGTGTCCCGGGCGTCTTCGGCTGGCGATCGGGGTGTGTTGGGCTGGGGGTTCGGAGCCGGGCCCAGGTGTCTGCCGACGGCGTCGCGGGTGGGTGGCTCGGGAGTCCTGGGCTGGGGTGCGGGGCCTGGGCGGCCGGGGTGTCGTGCCTCGGCGGAGCGTTGCGGTCGGCGGCCGGTGCGCCTTCGGCCGGTACGTCAGAGGCGGATGGCTCGGCGTCTTGGGCTGGGCGGGCTCGGGGTCTGGCGGCCGGCGGGTAGCCGCGAAGCCCGCCTGCCCCGCGACGCCCGGCACTCCCTCCAAGCTCTTCGAGCAGGGGGGGGACCCCTACTCGCCGCAGGGCCCGCCCTCCGGGTGGACGACGGGATGTGGCGGAGACCCCCTGAGGGGCGTCCGGGGCGAGTGCCCGGGCCTCGTCCTCCGAGGCCGGGCGGGCGGTCCGGGTGTTCGCAGCCGGTCCGGGCGGCTCAGGCCGCCAGTCGGGCCGCCTCCTCCGCGCAGCCCCAGGCCACCGTCACCCCCGCGCCGCCGTGGCCGTAGTTGTGGATCAGGAGCCGGCCGTCCGGCAGGGTGTCGCGCTCCAGGCGGACCGCGGGGCGGGTGGGGCGCAGGCCGACCCGGTGTTCCAGCACACGCGCCCCGGCGATCTCCGGCCGCAGCGCCGCGCAGCGGCGGATGATCGCCTCGGCCGTCGCGGGGTCGGGTTCCAGCGACCAGACGTCCTCCTCCGCCGTACCGCCGAGGACGAGCCCGCCCGGCTGCGGGAACATGTACGCGTACTCCCCGGCCGCGTCGGTGGAGACCAGCCAGGTGTCGATCCCCGGGTTCTCCACGACGACCAACTGCCCGCGCACGGGCCGCACGGACGGATCCGGCACCAGCTCCCGCGCGGCGAGCCCCGTGCAGTTGATCACGACCGGCGCGTCGGCCTCCGCGAACCCGGACACCGTACGAGCCTCGACCACGCCGCCCGCCGCCACGAACCGTTCCCGCAGCCACGCCAGATGAGCCGGCATGTCGATGAGCGGCAACCGAACCCGGACGCCGTACCCCGTGTACTCCCCGGCCGTGGTCGCCCGCCGCTCCGGCACGCGCTCCGCCAGCCACCCGTCGACCTCGTCGAGACGCGTCTCGCCCAGTACCCCTTCGACCATGCGTACGCCGCTCCCGGACCGCGCGGCCAGCTCCTCGTACACCTCCAGCGACCGCAGCGCCCACGCCCGCGCCAGCGCGACCGGCTCGATCCGGTACGGCCACCACAGGGCCCCCGCAACCGCTGAGGTGGTCGCCTCCGCGGGGTCCCGCGTCCACACCCGGACCCGCCGCCCCCGCTCGGCGAGAACCACCGCGGTCGTCAGCCCGACCACCCCGCCACCGACCACCGCGATCTCGTCACCACGCTCACCAGCCATGCCCGGACGGTAGCGGAATGTGTCATGCCGTGCTCATATCACGCGCAGTGTGGGGATACTCACGGTATGTGTGCCGAGTACACGACCTTCGGCCTGGCACCCGCGATGCGGGCCGGCGCAGTCCTCACAGACGGTGGTTACCAGGTCCACCGGGACTTCGTGGACTTCATCGTCGGCGGACGCCCGCTGCTGTTCCAGCTCTCCGACCTCGACGCGGTCTCCCCGCTCGCCTCCGACGTACCGCCCGCGATCTTCACCGCCCAGGTCCGCAGCCTGCTCCTGGAGAGCCCGGCGCCGCTGCCCGGCGGCCGGTACGTGGTCTACGGCTGCCCCGAGTGCGAGGACCTGGCCTGCGGCGCCGTCACCGCGGTCATCCGGCGGGACGGCGAGGACTTCATCTGGCGCGACTTCGCCTGGCAGACCGACGAACACGTCGACCTGGAGCTCAACGGCTACCAGGGCATCGGCCCGTTCCGCTTCCGCGGCGCCGAGTACCGCGCGGCGCTGAGCGCCCTGCTGAACGGCTCCGCCCCGGACACCCCCCGCCGCGTCCTGCTGATCGGCGCCCGCGTCGCCGTCCTGGCCAAGCTCGCCGCGGCGCTGCGCACCATCGGCGTCGGCGCGGACATCGCCCACGACGCCGACCACGTGCCCGCCGACGAGCTGCGCGGCTACGGCGCCGTCGCCTTCGGCCGCGGGACCGGCGAGCGGGAACGTGCCGCCGTCCGCCGTGCCTTCGAACGCGCCAAGGTCCCCGTCGCCTACGTTGACGGCCTCGCCCCGATCGTGCCCCTCCTCGTCGCCCAGATCGAGCACGCCCTGGACCGCGGTCCGCTGGAGCAGCGCCGCCTCACCGGCCTGACCGTCACCGACGGCGAGGCCGACGTCGAGGTCACCTCCGCCTGCCGGGTCACCCTCACCGCGTACCGTCTCGACCGGCTCTCCCGCACCCGCACCCACGAGATCGTCGACGGCGTCCTGGAACCGGGCCGCCACCGCATCGCCCTCGGCCCCAGGGCGGTCAAGGGGCAGTCCTTCCTGGTGGCGCGCACCGCCACCAGCGTGCTGGTGACGGCCGTGACCCCCTGAAACCCGTCCGCGGACCGCCCGGGACGGCCGTTAGGATCGCGGTCTGATGACTGCCACCCTCGTCGCCAAGAACCTCGCCGCCGGCCACGGCGACCGCTCCCTGTTCACCGGACTCGACCTCGTCGTCGCGCCCGGCGACGTGATCGGCCTGGTCGGAGCCAACGGCGCCGGCAAGTCCACCCTGCTCACGATGCTGGCCGGACTCACCGCCCCCGAGCAGGGCGAGCTGCGTCTGTCCCCGCCGACCGCCACCGTCGGCCATCTGCCTCAGGAGCCGGACCGCCGCCCCGGCGAGACCGTCCGGGGGTTCCTGGCCCGCCGCACCGGCGTAGCCGAGGCCCAGCGCACCATGGACGAGGCGACCCAGGCTCTCGTCGACGGGGCGCCCGGCGCCGACGACGCCTACGCCACGAGCCTGGAGCGCTGGCTCGGACTCGGCGGCGCCGACCTCGACGAACGCGCCGAGGAGGTCGCCGACTCCCTGGGCCTCGCGGTCGATCTGGACCAGCTGATGACGTCGCTGTCCGGTGGCCAGGCCGCCCGCGCCGGCCTCGCCTCCCTGCTCCTGTCCCGCTACGACGTCTTCCTCCTCGACGAGCCCACCAACGACCTCGACCTGGACGGCCTGGAGCGCCTCGAACGCTTCGTGAGCGGCCTGCGCGCCGGCACGGTGGTCGTCAGCCACGACCGCGAGTTCCTCACCCGCACCGTCACCAAGGTCCTCGAACTCGACCTCGCGCAGCGGCAGATCAACCTCTACGGCGGTGGCTACGAGGCCTACCTGGAGGAGCGGGAGGTCGCGCGCAGGCACGCCCGCGACGAGTTCGAGGAGTACGCCGACAAGAAGTCGGCTCTCCAGGACCGCGCGCAGATGCAGCGCTCCTGGATGGACAAGGGCGTGAAGAACGCGCGCCGCAAGGCGGGCAACGACAACGACAAGATCGGCCGCAAGTTCCGCAGCGAGGCCAGCGAGAAACAGGCCGCGAAGGCCCGCCAGACCCAGCGCATGATCGAGCGGCTGGATGCCGTCGAGGAGCCCCGTAAGGAGTGGGAGCTGCGCATGGAGATCGCGTCGGCCCCGCGCTCGGGCGCCGTCGTGGCGACCCTGCGGGACGCCGAGGTGCGCCGCGGCGGCTTCGTCCTCGGCCCGGTGTCCCTCCAGATCGACTGGGCGGACCGGGTGGCGGTGACGGGCGCGAACGGCGCCGGCAAGTCCACCCTGCTCGCCGCCCTGCTCGGACGCGTCCCCCTCGACGCCGGGCACGCGTCCCTCGGCTCGGGCGTCCTGCTCGGCGAGGTCGACCAGGCCCGCAAGTTGTTCCACGGCCAGGAGCCCCTGATGGACGCCTTCCGCGCGGCCGTCCCGGACACCGAACCGGCCGAGGTCCGTACCCTCCTGGCCAAGTTCGGCCTCAAGTCGGACCACGTTCTGCGCCCCGCGGCGACCCTCTCCCCGGGCGAGCGCACCAGAGCGGCCCTGGCGCTGCTCCAGGGCCGCGGCGTCAACCTCCTGGTCCTCGACGAGCCGACCAACCACCTCGACCTGCCCGCCATCGAGCAGCTGGAGTCGGCCCTCGACTCCTACGAGGGCACCCTCCTGCTGGTCACCCACGACCGCCGCATGCTCGACGCCGTACACGTCACGCGCCGCATCGAGGTGACGGACGGCAAGGTGACCGAACGCTGACGAACCGTCAGAGGCCCGGCCCCTTCCGCCTCGCGGGAAGAAAGGGCCGGGCCCGGAAAAGCGACAGACGACCTCAGCGGCGGCCGTTCTTCGGGTCGGCCAGACCGGCGCGGCGCAGGGCGTCGGCCATCGCGCTGTTGGCGGGCGGGGGCGCCTGACGCGAACCACCGCCACTGCCACGGCCGCCACCGCCACGACCGCCCTGCCGCTGCTGCGGCGGACGCCCGCCGCGCTGCCGGCGCTCGCCGGAGCCGCCCTCCCCCTGAGGGGCCGCCTCGTCGTCCAGGCGCAGCGTCAGCGAGATCCGCTTGCGCGGGATGTCGATGTCGAGGACCTTCACCTTGACGATGTCCCCGGGCTTCACCACCTCCCGCGGGTCCTTGACGAACGTCTTCGACATCGCGGAGACGTGCACCAGACCGTCCTGGTGGACACCGACGTCCACGAACGCGCCGAACGCGGCGACGTTCGTCACGACGCCCTCCAGGACCATCCCGGCCGACAGGTCGGAGATCTTCTCCACGCCCTCCTTGAAGGCGGCCGTCTTGAAGGCCGGACGCGGGTCACGCCCGGGCTTCTCCAACTCCTTGAGGATGTCGGTGACCGTCGGCAGACCGAACGTCTCGTCCACGAAGTCCTGCGGCTTCAGCGAGCGCAGCACCGCGGTGTTGCCGACGAGACCCGCGACCTCCTGCCCGGCGGTCTTCACCATGCGCCGGACCACCGGGTACGCCTCGGGGTGCACGCTGGAGGCGTCCAGCGGGTCGTCACCGCCGCGGATCCGCAGGAAGCCCGCGCACTGCTCGTACGCCTTCGGGCCCAGCCGCGCCACCTTCTTCAGCTCACCACGGGACGTGAAGGGCCCGTTGGCGTCCCGGTGCGCCACGATGTTCTCGGCGAGCCCGGAGGTGATGCCGGAGACCCGGGACAGCAGCGGGGCCGACGCCGTGTTGACGTCCACGCCCACGCCGTTCACACAGTCCTCCACCACCGCGTCCAGCGAACGCGACAGCTTCACCTCCGACAGGTCGTGCTGGTACTGGCCGACACCGATCGACTTCGGGTCGATCTTCACCAGCTCGGCCAGCGGGTCCTGCAGCCGCCGGGCGATCGACACGGCGCCGCGCAGCGACACGTCCATGTCGGGCAGTTCCTGTGAGGCGAAGGCGGACGCCGAGTACACGGACGCGCCGGCCTCGGACACCATCACCTTCGTGAGGTTCAACTCCGGGTGCTTGGCGATCAGTTCCCCGGCGAGCTTGTCGGTCTCGCGGGACGCCGTGCCGTTGCCGATGGCGATCAGCTCGACCGCGTGTTCCTTCGCGAGCCGGGCCAGCTTGGCGATGGCCTCGTCCCACCGGTTGGCCGGGACGTGGGGGTGGATGACGTCCGTGGCGACGACCTTGCCGGTCGCGTCGACGACGGCGACCTTCACCCCCGTACGGAAACCGGGGTCGAGACCGAGCGTCGCGCGCGTGCCCGCCGGGGCGGCGAGCAGCAGGTCGCGCAGGTTGGCCGCGAAGACCCGCACGGCCTCGTCCTCGGCGGCCGTGCGCAGCCGCAGCCTGAGATCGATGCCGAGGTGGACGAGGATGCGGGTGCGCCAGGCCCAACGGACCGTGTCCAGCAGCCACTTGTCGCCGGGGCGGCCCCGGTCGGCGATCCCGAACCGGTGCGCGACCGTCCCCTCGTACGACGACGGGCCGTCGGTGGGCTCCTCGGGCTCCAGGACGAGGTCGAGGACCTCCTCCTTCTCACCGCGCAGCATCGCCAGGATGCGGTGCGAGGGCAGCTCGGTGAACGGCTCCGCGAAGTCGAAGTAGTCGGCGAACTTCGCGCCCGCCTCCTCCTTGCCCTCCCGCACCTTGGCGGCCAGCCGCCCGCGCACCCACATGCGCTCACGCAGCTCGCCGATCAGGTCGGCGTCCTCCGAGAACCGCTCGGTGAGGACCGCCCGGGCGCCGTCGAGGGCCGCCTGCGGATCGGCCACGCCCTTGTCGGCGTCGACGAACGCGGCGGCCGCGGCGAGGGGCTCGACGGACGGATCGCCGAGCAGCCCCTCCGCCAGCGGCTCGAGACCGGCCTCACGGGCGATCTGTGCTTTGGTGCGCCGCTTGGGCTTGTACGGGAGGTAGATGTCCTCCAGGCGCGCCTTGGTCTCCGCGCCCCGGATCCGCGCCTGAAGCTCCTCGGTGAGCTTGCCCTGCTCGCGCACCGACTCCAGGATCGCCGTCCGCCGCTCCTCCAGCTCCCGCAGATAGCGCAGCCGCTCCTCGACGGTGCGCAGCTGCGCATCGTCGAGCATCTCGGTCGCTTCCTTGCGGTAGCGGGCGATGAAGGGCACCGTAGAACCGCTGTCCAGCAGCTCCACGGCAGCCCTGACCTGCCGCTCCCGTACGCCGAGCTCCTCGGCGATCCTGCCTTCGATGGACCCTACTTCGAGGGACCCGGGTGTCGTCACGATCCCGTACCGCCTATCCACTGAGGTTGCGCGGCAATTGTGGCAGGTGACACCGACACTCGGGGTCAGGGCGGCATCCGGCAGGTCGGGACGGCCTTTGGCAGACCCTGGTCAGACCCTGCGGCTGCGAGTGGAGGAAGAAGCGCCGCCGAAGAGCCGGGCCAGGGCCCGGAAGGGCAGCGTCACGACAGTGGCGATGGCGCCGCCGATCTGGCGCAGCACGTCTGCAATGGCACGGAACACGTAATTCCCCTTTCTCGTTCCCGACCGCAGCGGCCGGGAGAGACCGGGTACCTCACCAAGGCCTCACCATGCGTCACGGTCGAACACACATGCCCGGCCCGGTGCGCACCCGGGCTCGCCGTGAGGCCGTGCGGCCCTGGCGATCAGCGCTTGCCGAGCAGATCCGCCGGAAAGGCCCCGGCCGTGAGCGCCGCCTGCGCGAACGCCGCCCCCAGCTCGGTCAGCCGCGCCACCCCCTGCGCGCCCAGGTGCTCGTACGGTGCCCGGTCCAGGCGGTCCGTCTCCTGCTCGATCTCCTCGCGCAGGGCGACACCGCGCTCGGTGAGCTCGCCCGTCGCGTCCAGCAGCCCGCGCTCACGCAGCCGGCCCGTCGCCGCGTCCCAGTCCTCCTGGCTCCAGCCCCGCGTGTTGAAGACCCACTTCGGTGTCATGCCCTTGCCCGTCGCCGTGTGGGTCACCATGGCCTCCAGCCCGTCCAGCCCCGCGGACATCAGCACGGCCAGATGCCCGTCGCCCCGGTGCTCGCGCAGCAGGGTCGCCGCATGCCAGTACGCGAGGTGCGGCTCCTCGGGGACGGGCAGGTCGGCATGGGCGGCGTACAGCGGCCGGGCGCCACGCGAGCAGGCCTCGGCGGCGCGCAGCGCGAGCCGCGCGGCCTCGGCCATCTCGGCCGACGCCAGGATCTCTTCGCCCAGCAGGCGGCGCAGCGTCGCGTCGACGGCACGCGCGCGTGCCGCCAGCACCTGGCCGGGCGTCGCGGTCTCCCACACGGCAGGTACGTGCCGGGCCACGAGCTCGTACTTGTAGTTGTAGAAGGCAGCCGCCACCGCCCCGGCCCCGACCGGCCCGAGGGCGGCGGCCCGCACGGCGAAGTTCACGGCATGGGGATGGGTGATCCCGGCAGCACCCAGTTCCCGCCCCAGATCCGGCGAGAAGTAGTGCGTCGCGTGCACGGAGTTGAGCACGTTCTGGCAGCGTCGGCCGGCGAGCGGCGAGAGGGCGGCAGTCGTCATACCCGGCAGGTTACCAACCGCTTGGTATGTCCTCTGAGGTAGTACCCCCATGGCAGAAAACGTGGGGAAGTCGTCATTGCGGCCACACTCCGGACCTGCGAAGAATCGACGGCATGGCCCAGCGCACCGTTCTTGCCGTCCTCTTCGAGGGCGTGCAGAGCCTCGACGTCACCGGGCCCGTGGAGGTCTTCGCGGGCGCGGAGCTGCTCTCCCCGGGCGCGTACCGGATCCGGACGGCTTCCCTGGACGGCGCGCCGGTGCGGACCACCAGCGGCCTGACGCTCGTACCCGACGAGTCCCTGACCACCGCGTCCGACCCGGACATCCTTCTCGTCCCCGGCGGCGCGGGCTCCCTGCGCCCCGACCCGCGCCTGGTCGACTGGGTGCGCGAGCACGGGCCGCGCGCCGCCCGGCTGGTCTCCGTGTGCACCGGCGCGGCCGTGCTCGCCGCGGCCGGCCTGCTGGACGGCCACCGGGCCACGACCCACTGGGCGTACTGCGACCGGCTCGCCCGTGACCACCCGGGCGTCGAGATCGACCCCGACCCCGTCTACGTACGCGACGGACACATCGCCACGTCGGCCGGTGTCACCGCCGGCATCGACCTCGCCCTCGCCCTGGTGGAGGAGGATCTGGGCCGGGACACCGCCCTCACCATCGCCCGCCACCTGGTCGTGTTCCTGCGCCGGCCCGGCAATCAGGCCCAGTTCAGCGCCCAGCTCGCGGCCCAGACCGCACACCGTGAGCCGCTGAGGGAAGTCCAGCGCTTCATCGCCGAACGCCCCGGCGCCGACCTCTCCGTCGAGGCCCTCGCCGCCCGCGCCCGCTTGTCGCCCCGCCACTTCGCTCGCGCCTTCCGGTCCGAGACCGGTATGACGCCGGGCCGGTACGTGGATCGGGTCCGCCTGGAACACGCCCGCCGCCTGCTGGAGGACACCGCCGGCGGTATCGAGGAGATCTCCCGCACCAGCGGCTACGGCACCCCCGAGGCCATGCGCCGGGCCTTCGTCAAGGCTCTGGGCACGCCCCCGGCCGAGTACCGCCGCCGCTTCCGCCCCGCGACGACCCCCTGAACCGCCCAACCAACGAGAGGGACCCATGCAGATCGCCATCGTCCTCTACGACGGCTTCACCGCCCTCGACGCCATCGGCCCCTACGAAACCCTCGGCCGGCTCCCGGACGCGGAGACCGTCTTCGTCGCCGAGGAGACCGGCCCCGTACGGAACGACTCCCGGAACCTCGCGTTCCTCGCCGAACGGACCCTGGCCGACTTACCGAACCCCGACATCATCGTGGTCCCCGGCGGCCCGGGCCCGCTCCCCTTAGCGGCGGACGGACCCCTGCTCACCTGGCTGCGTACCGCCGACGCCACCAGCACCTGGACGACGTCCGTGTGCACCGGCTCCCTGCTGCTCGCCGCCGCCGGACTCCTCCGGGGGCGCCGCGCGACCTCCCACTGGCTGGCCCTGGAGGAGCTGAAGCGCCACGGCGCCGAGCCCACGGGGGAGCGGGTCGTCACCGACGGCAAGTACGTCACCGCCGCCGGCGTCTCCTCCGGCATCGACATGGGCCTGACCCTGCTCGGCCGGATCGCCGGCGACGACCACGCGCAGATCATCCAGCTCGGCACCGAGTACGACCCGCAGCCGCCCTACGACGCCGGATCACCCGAGAAGGCCCCCGCGCACATCGTCGAACTGCTCCGGTCGCACGCCGGCTTCATTCTGTCGTAGACACACTCCAGCCGAACCGCGGCTGCCTGCGCTCCAGGAACGCGGCGACACCCTCCGCGGTGTCGCCGCTCTCGCGTGCCCGCGCGGCCCAGTGTGCGTCGCGGTCTGTGCACCCGTTCGCGAACTCCTTGGCCGCGGCCTGCGTCAGCTGCGAACGGGACGCCAGGATCCGGGTGAACTCGCCGACCCGCTTGCCCAGTTCGCCCTCGGGCAGCACCTCGTCGGCCAGTCCGGTGCGCAGCGCCCGTTCCGCGTCGATCAGTTCGCCGGAGAAGAGCAGGTACTTGGCGGTGGCCGGCCCGACCAGGGACACCAGCCGCCTGGTCGAGGACGCCGGATAGACGATGCCGAGCTTCGCGGGCGTCACGCCGAACAGCGCCCCCTCCTCGGCGAACCGCAGATCACAGGCCGCCGCCAGCTGCGCTCCGCCTCCCACACAGTGCCCGCGCACCGCCGCCAGCGTGGGCTTCGGGAACGCGGCGAGTGCCTCCTCCGCCGCCACGGCCAGCCGTTGCGCCTCCTCCGAAGAGCCCCGCAGCGTCGAGATGTCGGCCCCGGCGCAGAACGTCCCGCCCTCACCGGTGAGCACCAGTGCCCGCACGGCCGGATCGCCCGCGAGCCCCTGAAGCAGCGGTGGTAGGGAGCACCACATGGCGGCCGTCATGGCGTTGCGCTTCTCGGGGTGGCGGATGACGACCGTCGCGACCGAGTCGGTCACGCTGTACAGCAGCTGCGGCTCCATGCGCCGGATGCTATCCGGACGCCAAACCCGTACAACCCGAATAGTTCGCCGAGACGGCACAAGAGGGACAGGACCAGTCCCACAACTGACCGTGTCATACGCCAACGGTCAGAAGCGTTCGATACTCGCTGACTTCTGGTCAGCCATGGGGGAGGGAGCGCATCGTTACCAACACTCGGGGTGTGGCGACAATCGAGCGCGAGGGTGGCGACCGGACGATGGACGACGACGGGCGTGGGTTCGGCTCACGCCCAGAGGGCTGCGCGGCGCCCCTCGGCCCCGGGCCCGCGGATCCGCTGCCGTACGAAGGGGTCTGGCGGTTCACCGCACCGGCGGTCGACGCCTCGGTGCCGCAGGCGCGGCACGCCGTACGGGATCTGCTGCTGCGTCAGGGCGCGCCCGTCTCGGACGATCTGGCCCAGGGACTGCTGCTGATCGTCTCGGAGCTGGTGACGAACGCCGTGAAGCACGCGGCGGTGCTCTCACCGACCATCGCCGTCGAGCTGGCCGTCGGTGCCGAGTGGCTGCGCCTGTCCGTCGAGGACAACCACCCGTACCGGCCGACCGCGCTGGAGACCGACCACGGCCGGACCGGCGGTCGCGGCCTGCTGCTGGTGCGCGAGATCACCCATGAGGCGGGCGGGGTGTGCGAGGTCGACCACACCGCGAGCGGCGGAAAGGTGATCTGGGTCACCCTGCCGCTCAAACCCGCGCGCTTCCCGTAGGCCCTGCCGTCGTCACCAGCCGGCCGACGCGCCGGTCAGCTCCCTGATCGCCGGCCGGGCCGCGTCCAGGACGGTCATGAACCAGGACGAGAAGGGGCCCTTGTCATGCCGCTCCGCCAGCTCCGGCGGAGTGACGAACGCCGTCGACGCCACCTCCTGCGGATCCGGCCGCACCACGGCCTGCACCATCCCGACGAAGAGGTGGTTGTACTCCTGCTCCACCAGGCCGGACTCCGGGTCCGGGTGGTTGTAGCGGACCGTGCCCGCCTCGGCCAGCAGGGAGGGGGAGGCGCCGAGCTCCTCGAAGGTCCGCCGCGCCGCCGCCGCGAAGGGCGCCTCACCGGGGTACGGGTGGCCGCAGCAGGTGTTCGACCACACGCCGGGGGAGTGGTACTTGCCCAGCGCCCGCTGCTGGAGCAGCAGCCGGCCGTACTCGTCGAAGAGGAACACGGAGAACGCGCGGTGCAACTGCCCGGGCGGCTGGTGGGCGGCGAGCTTCTCCGCGGTGCCGATCGTCACGCCGTCCTCGTCGACCAGTTCCAGCAAAATCGCGTCTGCGGTGCCGCTCGACGGGCTGTGCGTCGCGGTGGCAGGTGTGATCGGCATACCCATCCTTCACATCGGTCTTCGCGCCCCAAGTCTGCCGTACGAATCCGGCACACCCGGCACTTCGCGCCGCGCCCGCATGTCCCGCGCGGCGGCGCGGAGCGCGGACGGCGCCGCTCGGGCCCGGAAGAGGGACCCAGTAGGTGATCGTGCCCGGCACGGTGGGCCGAAAATCGTCCCAGCCGGTGCGGTGGGAGCCAGAGCGAGGGCGCGCGCCGGAGGGCTGGCTTCCCCGGCGCACTCCTCGCGCAATGCGCCCCACCAGCGGCATCGGCCCCACGGGCCTCAACAATGGGCGCGTCAGTGGCAGAGATGCGCCTCGTGCTCCCGGTGCCCGCCCGGCTCCAGCTGGAAGGTGCAGTGCTCCACGTCGAAGTGGCCGCCGAGACAGTCCTGGAGCTCGTGGAGCATCTTCTCGTGGCCGATCGCGCTCAGCACCTCCGAGCTGACGACCACGTGCGCCGACAGCACCGGCATGCCGGAGGTGATCGTCCAGGCGTGCAGGTCGTGGACGTCCTCCACCCCGTCGGTCGCCAGGATGTGGGCCCGCACCTCCGCCATGTCGACACCCTTGGGCGCCGCCTCCAGCAGGACGTTCAGGGTCTCGCGCAGCAGCTTCACCGTGCGCGGCACGATCATCAGCGCGATGACGAGCGAGGCGATCGGGTCGGCGGCCTGCCAGCCCGTGATCATGATCACCAGGGCCGAGACGATCACCGTGACCGAGCCCAGGGCGTCCGCCGCCACCTCCAGGAACGCGCCGCGCACGTTCAGGCTCTCCTTCTGGCCGCGCATCAGCAGCGCCAGCGACACCATGTTCGCGACCAGGCCGATGGCACCGAACACGACAGCGAGGTGGCCCTCGGTGTCCGCCGGGGTGACGAAGCGCTGGACCGACTCGTACACGACGTACCCGCCGACCCCGAGCAGCAGCAGACAGTTGGCCAGGGCGGCGAGGATCTCGGCGCGGGCGTACCCGAAGGTGGCCCGGTCGCTGGGCGGGAGGTTCGCGAAGCGGATCGCGAGCAGCGCCATGCCGAGGCCCAGCGCGTCCGTCGCCATGTGCGCCGAGTCCGCGACGAGCGCGAGCGAGTCGGCGAGCACCCCGCCGACGATCTGGACGACCACAATGCCGAGCGTGATCGCCAGCGCGACCCGCAGTCTGCCGCGGTACGCGGAGGTCGCCGTACCGCCGGCCGGCGCGCCGTGCGCGTGCCCGTGATCGTGCCCAGCCCCCATGAAAGGTCATCCTCCCGCTGTTCGCCTGATCGTGCTCGGGCAGCCCAGTGAACTACGGGGAGGGGGTATGCGCAACGCGGCACTGAACACCGTTGTCATCTGCCCTGACCTGCGGAAACGATGCGCAGGTCAGGGCAGCCTCAGTGAGTCAGGAGCCGTGGTGCAGGAGCCAGCCCCGCCACGCCGACTCGGCCATCTCGCGTACCCCGCGCCGGGCCGTCCAGCCGAGTTCCGCAGCCGCCCGGGCCGCCGAGGCCACCGCCCGCGGAGCGTCCCCGGGGCGGCGGCCCTCGACGAGCGGTGGCCGGCGGTCGCCGGTGACCTCGCCGATGACCGTGATGAGTTCGCGCACCGAGACGCCCTCGCCCCGGCCGATGTTGACCGTCAGATCGCCCGTGACGCCCCCGTCGGCGAGCCGCCGGGCCGCCGCGAGATGGGCCTCGGCCAGGTCGGTGACGTGGATGTAGTCACGGACGCAGGTGCCGTCCGGGGTCGGGTAGTCGGCACCGAAGATCCTGGGCGCCTCGTCGCGCGTCAGCCGGTCGAAGACCATCGGGACGATGTTGAAGACGCCCGTGTCCGCCAGTTCCGGCGCGGCCGCGCCCGCCACGTTGAAATAGCGCAGACATACGGTGGAGATCCCGTGCGCCCGGCCCGCCGCCCGCACCAGCCACTCCCCGGCGAGCTTCGTCTCGCCGTACGGGTTGACCGGCGCACAGGGCGTGTCCTCCGTGATGAGGTCCACACCCGGGTCGCCGTACACCGCGGCCGACGACGAGAACACGAAGCGCTCGATCCCGGCCCCGGCGACCGCGTCCAGGAGGGTCACCAGGCCGCCGACGTTCTCCCGGTAGTACCGCGTCGGCTGCGCGACGGACTCGGCGACCTGCTTGCGCGCCGCCAGGTGCACCACACCCGTCACGCCGTGCTCGGTGAGCAACCGCTTCAGCAGGTCACCGTCGAGCGACGAGCCCTCGACGAGCGGTACGCCCGCCGGGAGCCGCGCGGGAACCCCGGCCGAGAGGTCGTCCAGGGCGAGGACGCGCTCCCCGGCCTCGTTCATGGCCCTGGCCACGTGGGCCCCGATGTAGCCGGCCCCGCCGGTGATCAGCCAAGTCATGGTCGCCCACCCTATGCGGCTCTGGGCCGGGCCCTGCGTGATGTCCCCGATGTCCGGTCTGTAGGCGCGGTTTGTGGGGCGGGCCCCGGATCCACGATGATGATCGCGGCAAGGGCTTGTGCGAACCACGTAGATCGATCTGCCGAACAGGCGGTGAACGTGGCCCTCCCGGCATCCGATAGCCTCTGCCGACATGCCGCCCGGGAGCATTCCGGCGCGGGCGCCCCCACCATGTACAGCACTGGCGCGGACGCGTCGGTATCCAGGGAGTGAATTCGGTTGTCGACCGCCATCCTCACCGGTCAGCCGGTCCCCGGATCGTCGATCGAGGGCGATCTGCGGTCCCTCGGCTTCGACGTGCGGGTCGCGGCCGACGCCGCCGAGGCCGAGACCCTGCTCGCCGGGGTGCCGGGCGGGGAGCGGGTCGCCCTGGTCGACGCCCGGTTCGTGGGACATGTGCACGCGCTGCGCCTCGGCCTGACCGACCCCCGCTTCCCGCTCGCCGCGATCCCGGGCGCCGTCACCGCACAGCCGGCCGGCCGCCAGGCCCTGACCCGGGCGATGGCCCGTGAGAACTCCGCGGGCGGCGGCACCACCCTCGTCGACAGCCTCGCCGACCGTATCCTCACCGCCCTGGACGCCGACGGCGCCGACGTGCACCGCCCCGAACTGGGCAGCCTCGTCGCCACCGTCCCCGCCGACCCGCAGGCCCGCAACGAGGCACGGCAGGCGGTGACGGCCGTCGACGACGAGGCCGTACGCCTGAAGTCGGCCGTGAAGTCCCGCGACGGCTTCTTCACCACCTACTGCGTCAGCCCGTACTCCCGTTACATCGCCCGCTGGTGCGCCCGCCGCGGCCTGACCCCGAACCAGGTCACCACCGCCTCGCTGCTCACCGCCCTGATAGCGGCGGCCTGCGCGGCCACCGGTACCCGCGGCGGCTTCGTCGCGGCCGGCGTCCTGCTGATCGCGTCCTTCGTGCTGGACTGCACCGACGGCCAGCTCGCCCGCTACTCCCTGCAGTACTCCACGCTCGGCGCCTGGCTCGACGCCACCTTCGACCGGGCCAAGGAGTACGCCTACTACGCCGGCCTCGCCCTCGGCGCCGCCCGCGGCGGAGACGACGTCTGGGCCCTCGCCCTCGGCGCCATGGTCCTGCAGACCTGCCGGCACATCGTGGACTTCTCCTTCAACGAGGCCAACCACGACGCCACCGCCAACACCAGCCCCACCGCCGCCCTCTCCGACAAGCTCGACAGCGTCGGCTGGACGGTCTGGGTGCGCCGCATGATCGTCCTGCCCATCGGCGAGCGCTGGGCGATGATCGCCGTCCTCACCGCCGTCACCACCCCTCGCGTCACCTTCTACGCGCTGCTCATCGGCTGCGCCTTCGCGGCGACGTACACCACGGCGGGCCGGGTGTTGCGCTCCCTCACCCGCAAGGCCCGGCGGACCGACCGCGCGGCGGGCGCCCTGGCCGACCTGGCGGACAGCGGCCCGCTCGCCCAGGGCTTCGCCGAGGCGCTCAAGAAGCCCGCGCGCACGCTGCCGGGCTTCACGGCGCCCGCCGTCGCCCTCCTCGGGGGTCTCGCCGTCGTCCTCACGTCCGCGCTGACCGGCTTCGGCGGGCCCTGGCCGATCGTCGCCGCGCTCGCCTACGCCCTGACCTCGGGCCTCGCCGTCGCCCGCCCCCTCAAGGGCGCCCTCGACTGGCTGGCCCCCCCGTTCCTCCGCGCCGCGGAATACGGCACCGTCCTCGTCCTGGCGGCCAAGGCGGACGTGAACGGAGCCCTTCCTGCGGCTTTCGGGCTGGTGTCCGCGGTCGCCTACCATCACTACGACACGGTGTACCGCATCCGCGGCAACGCCGGAGCGCCCCCGGCCTGGCTGGTGCGTTCCATCGGGGGGCACGAAGGGCGGACGCTGCTCGTCACCGTCCTCGCCGCGCTGCTCACCGCCTCGCAGTTCACGGTCGCGCTCACGGCTCTCGCCGTGGCCGTGGCCCTGGTGGTGCTCGTCGAGAGCATCCGCTTCTGGGTGTCCGCAGGGGCGCCCGCCGTACACGATGAAGGAGAACCCGCATGATCGGCCTCGTGCTGGCGGCCGGCGCCGGACGGCGTCTGCGCCCCTACACCGACAGCCTTCCCAAGGCGCTGGTGCCGGTGGGGCCCGCGGGCATAGAGGGCGAACCCACGGTTCTCGACCTGACCCTCGCCAACTTCGCCGAGGTCGGCCTCACGGAGGCCGCGATCATCGTCGGCTACCGCAAGGAGGCCGTGTACGCGCGCAGGGAAGCGCTGGAGAAGAAGTACGGCCTCAAGCTCACCCTCATCGACAACGACAAGGCCGAGGAGTGGAACAACGCCTACTCCCTGTGGTGCGGGCGTGACGCCCTCAAGGACGGCGTGATCCTCGCCAACGGCGACACCGTCCACCCGGTCTCCGTCGAGAAGACGCTGCTCGCCGCCCGCGGCGACGGCAAGAAGATCATCCTCGCCCTGGACACCGTGAAGGACCTCGCCGACGAGGAGATGAAGGTCGTCGTCGACCCCGCCAAGGGCATGACGAAGATCACCAAGCTGATGGACCCCGCCGAGGCCACCGGTGAGTACATCGGCGTCACCCTCATCGAGGGCGACGCGGCCCCCGAACTGGCCGACGCGCTCAAGACCGTGTGGGAGACCGACCCGCAGCAGTTCTACGAGCACGGCTACCAGGAGCTGGTGAACCGCGGCTTCCGTATCGACGTGGCGCCGATCGGCGACGTCAAGTGGGTGGAGATCGACAACCACGACGATCTCGCCCGTGGACGGGAGATCGCATGCCAGTACTGACCCGGCTCATCCCCTCGCCGCTGGTCGTGGACATCCGCCCGGGTGCCCTCGACGACCTGGCGTGCGTCCTCGCCGACGAGCGCATCTCGCACTCCGGCCGCCTCGCCGTCGCGGTCAGCGGCGGCTCCGGCGCCAAGCTGCGCGAGCGCATCTCGCCCGGCATGCCCGGCGCCACCTGGTACGAGGTCGGCGGCGGCACCCTCGACGACGCGGTCCGGCTGGCGAGCGACATAAAGGCCGGCCACTACGACGCGGTCGTCGGCCTCGGCGGCGGCAAGATCATCGACTGCGCCAAGTTCGCCGCGGCACGCGTCGGCCTGCCCCTGGTCGCCGTGCCCACGAACCTGGCGCACGACGGCCTGTGCTCGCCGGTCGCCACCCTCGACAACGACGCGGGCCGCGGCTCCTACGGTGTGCCGAACCCGATCGCGGTCGTCATCGACCTGGACGTCATCCGTGAGGCCCCGGTCCGCTTCGTCCGCGCCGGCATCGGCGACGCCGTCTCCAACATCTCCGCCATCGCGGACTGGGAGCTGGCCAACCGCGTCAAGGGCGAGCGGATCGACGGACTCGCCGCGGCCATGGCCCGCCAGGCCGGCGAGGCCGTACTGCGGCACCCGGGCGGCATCGGGGACAACGACTTCCTCCAGGTGCTCGCCGAGGCGCTGGTCCTCAGCGGCATCGCCATGTCGGTGTCCGGGGACTCGCGGCCGTCCTCCGGGGCGTGCCACGAGATCAACCACGCCTTCGACCTGCTGTTCCCCAAGCGGGCCGCAGCCCACGGCGAGCAGTGCGGTCTCGGCGCGGCCTTCGCGATGTGGCTGCGCGGGGCGCACGAACAGTCGGTGTACATGGCCGAGGTGCTGCGCCGGCACGGGCTGCCCGTGCTGCCGGACGAGATCGGCTTCACGACGGACGAGTTCGTCAAGGCCGTCGAGTTCGCCCCGGAGACCCGGCCCGGCCGCTACACCATCCTCGAACACCTCGACTTGAACACCGAACAGATCAAGGACACCTACGCCGACTATGTCAAGGCCATCGGTAGCTGAACTCCGCCCCGTCGTTCACCCCGCGGGGGTGAAGGACCGGCGCAGCGGTGAGCACTGGATGGGACGCCTCTACATGCGTGAGGTGTCCCTGCGGGTCGACCGTTACCTGGTCAACACCAGGGTCACGCCCAACCAGCTCACCTACCTGATGACCGTCTTCGGTGTGCTCGCGGCCCCGGCACTGCTCGTGCCGGGGATCCCGGGCGCCGTGCTCGGCGTGGTGTGCGTCCAGATGTACCTCCTGCTGGACTGCGTCGACGGCGAGATCGCGCGCTGGAAGAAGCAGTACTCCCTCAACGGCGTCTACCTGGACCGCGTCGGCGCCTACCTCACCGACGCCGCGGTGCTCGTCGGCTTCGGCCTGCGCGCCGCCGACCTGTGGGGCAGCGGCCGGATCGACTGGCTGTGGGCCTTCCTCGGCACCCTGGCCGCCCTCGGCGCCATCCTGATCAAGGCCGAGACCGACCTCGTCGGCGTCGCCCGCCACCAGGCCGGGAAGCCGCCGGTCAAGGAGGCCGCCGCCGAGATGCGCTCCTCCGGCATGGCGCTGGCCCGCAAGGCCGCCGCCGCCCTGAAGTTCCACCGCCTCATCCTCGGCATCGAGGCGTCGCTGTTGATCCTGGTCCTGGCGATCGTCGACCAGGCCCGCGGCGACCTGTTCTTCTCCCGGCTCGGCGTGGCGGTGCTGGCCGGGATCGCGCTGGTGCAGACGCTGCTGCACCTCGTGTCCATCCTCGCCTCCAGCAGGCTGAAGTGAGCGGCATGAAGGTCGGCGCCGTCATCATCACCATGGGCAACCGCCCCGACGAACTGCGCGCCCTGCTCGACTCGGTCGCCAAGCAGGACGGCGACCCGGTCGAGGTGGTCGTCGTCGGCAACGGCTCGCCCGTACCGGACGTCCCCGAGGGCGTCCGCACGATCGAGCTGCCCGAGAACCTCGGCATCCCCGGCGGCCGCAACGTCGGCATCGAGGCCTTCGGCCCCGCCGGCCGGGACGTCGACATCCTGTTGTTCCTCGACGACGACGGCCTGCTGGCCGGCCACGACACCGCCGAGCTGTGCCGCAAGGCCTTCGAGGCCGACCCGAAGCTCGGCATCATCAGCTTCCGCATAGCCGACCCCGACACCGGCGTCACCCAGCGCCGGCACGTCCCCCGGCTGCGCGCCTCCGACCCGATGCGCTCCTCCCGGGTCACCACCTTCCTCGGCGGCGCCAACGCCGTCCGCACCCGGGTCTTCGCCGACGTCGGCGGACTCCCGGACGAGTTCTTCTACGCCCACGAGGAAACCGACCTCGCATGGCGGGCCCTCGACGCGGGCTGGATGATCGACTACCGGTCCGACATGGTGCTGTACCACCCGACGACCGCTCCCTCGCGGCACGCGGTCTACCACCGCATGGTCGCCCGCAACCGCGTCTGGCTCGCCCGCCGCAACCTCCCCGCGCTCCTCGTCCCCGTCTACCTCGGCGTGTGGCTGCTGCTCACCCTCGTACGCCGTCCCTCCCGCTCCGCCCTGCGGGCCTGGTTCGGCGGATTCCGCGAGGGCTGGACCACCCCGTGCGGGCCACGCCGTCCGATGAAGTGGCGTACGGTGTGGCGGCTGACCCGGCTGGGCCGGCCCCCCGTCATCTGACAAGCTCGTATCGGAGTATCCGGGAGCACCCGGGCCGTACCCTGGCCCCCGGCTCATGCAGGCCCGGACAGGCCGCGCATCTCGAAGACGAAAGTTTCCACTAGTGAGTGAGACAACGCACGACGCCACGGTCGCGGTGAGCGCGCCCGCGGCGCCCGACGAGGGACTCGCGGCGAGGGAGCTCGCCGCCAAGTACGGGCTGAGCGTGAGCGGCGCCCGGCCGTCCCTCATCGAGTACGTCCGTCAGCTCTGGGACCGGCGGCACTTCATCCTCGCCTTCTCCCGCGCGAAGCTGACCGCCCAGTACAGCCAGGCCAAGCTCGGCCAGCTGTGGCAGGTG
The DNA here is from genome assembly GCF_014205255.1 of Streptomyces caelestis. Classification (GTDB taxonomy): domain Bacteria; phylum Actinomycetota; class Actinomycetes; order Streptomycetales; family Streptomycetaceae; genus Streptomyces; species Streptomyces caelestis. The sequence goes on from NZ_JACHNE010000001.1 coordinate 7,716,418, forward strand.
GCCACACCGCTGCTGAACGCGGCCGTGTACTTCTTCATCTTCGGCCTGCTCCTGGAGGCCGACCGGGGCATGTCCCGCGAGGTGTACATCCCGTTCCTGGTCACGGGCGTGTTCGTGTTCACCTTCACGCAGAGCTCGGTGATGGCGGGCGTGCGCGCGATCTCCGGCAATCTCGGCCTGGTCCGCGCCCTGCACTTCCCGCGCGCCTCGCTGCCGATCTCCTTCGCGCTCCAGCAGCTCCAGCAGCTGCTGTTCTCGATGATCGTGCTGTTCGCCGTCACGGTCGGCTTCGGCCACTACCCGGACCTGTCCTGGCTGCTGATCGTGCCGGTGCTCGTCCTGCAGTTCTGCTTCAACACCGGCCTCGCGCTGATCATGGCCCGGGCGGGCGCCAAGACCCCGGACCTCGCGCAGCTGATGCCGTTCGTGATGCGGACGTGGATGTACGCGTCGGGGGTGATGTTCTCCATCCCGATTTTCCTCCAGGACAAGCCGGACTGGATCGCGAACGTCCTCCAGTGGAACCCGGCGGCGATCTACATGGACCTGATGCGCTTCGCCCTCATCGACGACTACAGCTCCAAGTTCCTCCCCGACCACGTGTGGGCGGCTGCGGGCGGCTGGGCCGTGCTGTTCGCCCTGGGCGGCTTCGTGTACTTCTGGAAGGCGGAGGAGAGGTACGGCCGTGGCTGAGCAGATGCAGGACGAACGGATCCCCACCGTCATCGCGGACGACCTGCACATCGTCTACCGCGTCAACGGCGCCAAGACCGGCAAGGGCAGCGCCACCGCCGCGCTCAGCCGCATCCTGAAGCGGGGCTCCGGCGACGCGGCCCGGGGCGTGCGCAAGGTGCACGCCGTACGAGGCGTCTCCTTCGTGGCGTACCGCGGCGAGGCCATCGGACTGATCGGCTCCAACGGCTCCGGCAAGTCGACGCTGCTGCGCGCCATCGCCGGTCTGCTCCCCGCTGAGCAGGGCAAGGTCTACACCGACGGCCAGCCCTCGCTGCTCGGCGTCAACGCGGCCCTGATGAACGACCTCACCGGCGAACGGAACGTCATATTGGGCGGGCTCGCCATGGGCATGTCCCGGGAGGAGATCAAGGAGCGCTACCAGGACATCGTCGACTTCTCCGGCATCAACGAGAAGGGCGACTTCATCACCCTGCCCATGCGCACCTACTCCTCCGGCATGGCGGCCCGCCTCCGCTTCTCCATCGCCGCGGCCAAGGACCACGACGTCCTGATGATCGACGAGGCCCTGGCCACCGGCGACCGCAAGTTCCAGAAGCGCTCCGAGGACCGCATCCGGGAGCTGCGCAAGGAAGCCGGCACCGTGTTTCTGGTCAGTCACAACAACAAGTCGATCCGCGACACCTGCAACCGCGTCCTGTGGCTGGAACGCGGGGAGCTGCGGATGGACGGCCCGACCGACGAGGTGCTCAAGGAGTACGAGAAGTTCACCGGCAAGTAGCCCGGCCCGTCCAGGGCCCCGCCGGAACTGTTCCGACGGGGCCCTGCGTTGCAAAAGAAACGTCAACTCCGGCCCCGCTTGGGAAGCTTGGGGCCAATCGGTGTGTTCTCGTGATGTGCGGGACACCCTGGCGAACCCCGATGCGTTGTACAACGTAAGCTGTACCGGTCCCGAAACACGGCAATCAGGGCGATAATGCGCGACACCGCTCGTCGGACCGCCGTGCGGACGGCCGGGGCGGCGTGTCCGAAATAGTGTGTATTGGGTCGGCAGTGTAGAACGGGAGATGTGACGGCAATGGCTACGGAAACTCCCCAGCTCCACGCAGCACGTGCCGTCCTCGCGCCGGGCAGCCGGCGGTGACGGGAACCGGCACGGCGCGCGCCCTCGATCCGGAGCGCGGCACGCTCGACAAGGCCGCGGGTGAGAACTTCCCCGTGGCCCCGTTCTTCCTGCCCCGGGCCTGGCGCACCGACCTCATGGCCGTCTACGGCTTCGCCCGTCTCGTCGACGACATCGGCGACGGCGACCTGGCCCCCGGCGGCGCCGACGCCCGACTGCTCGGCGTGTCCCCGCAGGAGGCCGAGGACCGGCTGGTCCTGCTGGACGCCTTCGAGGCCGATCTGCGCAGGGTCTTCGACGCGACCCCGCGTCATCCGCTGCTGCGCCGCCTCCAGCCGACCGTGCGCCTCCGCTCCCTGACCCCCGAGCCGTTCCTCGGCCTGATCGCCGCCAACCGCCAGGACCAGCTGGTCGGCCGCTACGAGACCTACGACGACCTCCTCGCCTACTGCGAGCTCTCCGCCAACCCCGTCGGCCGTCTCGTCCTCGCCGTCACCGGCACCTCGACACCCGAGCGGATCCGCCGCTCCGACATGATCTGCACGGCCCTCCAGATCGTCGAGCACCTCCAGGACGTGGCCGAGGACCTCGGCCGCGACCGCGTCTACCTGCCCGCCGCCGACATGAAACGCTTCCACGTCCAGGAGGCGGACCTCGCCACGGAATCCGCCGGAGCGTCGGTCCGTGCGTTGATTGCGTACGAAGCGCAAAGGGCCCTGGATCTCCTTAATGAAGGCGCGCCCCTGGTGGGTAGCGTCCACGGCAGGTTGAAGCTGCTGCTCGCAGGATTCGTGGCGGGGGGAAGGGCGGCCGTCCGCGCGATCGCCGCCGCCGACTACGACGTACTTCCCGGCCCGCCCAAGCCCGGCAAGGTCCGGTTGCTGCGTGAGGTGGGCGTGACTCTGCGAGGAGAGGGGTGATCCGGACCGTGGAGTCGGAACCACACGCGTCCTCACCGGTACTCGCCGCCTACAGCTACTGCGAGACCGTCACCGGGCGGCAGGCCCGCAACTTCGCCTACGGCATCCGGCTGCTGCCGACGCCCCAGCGCCGTGCGATGTCGGCGCTGTACGCGTTCTCGCGACGGGTCGACGACATCGGCGACGGCGCGCTCGCCGACGACGTCAAGGTGGCCAGGCTGGAGGAGACCCGGACGCTGCTCACCCGGATCCGCGAGGGCGAGGTGGCGGAGGACGACACCGACCCGGTCGCCGTCGCCCTCACGCACGCCGCCGGGCACTTCCCGATCCCGCTCGGCGGCCTGGACGAGCTCATCGACGGCGTCCTGATGGACGTACGCGGCGAGACCTACGAGACCTGGGACGACCTGAAGGTCTACTGCCGCTGTGTGGCGGGGGCCATCGGGCGTCTCTCGCTCGGTGTGTTCGGCACGGAACCGGGGGCGCGCGGTGTCGAGCGCGCGCCCGAGTATGCCGACACGCTCGGTCTGGCGCTCCAGCTCACCAACATCCTCAGAGACGTCCGCGAGGACGCCGTGGACGGGCGCACCTATCTGCCCGCCGATGACCTCGCCAAGTTCGGCTGCTCGGCCGGCTTCAGCGGGCCGCGGCCACCGGAGGGCTCCGACTTCGCAGGCCTCGTGCACTTCGAAGTGCGACGGGCCCGCACTCTTTTCGCCGAGGGTTACCGGCTGCTCCCCATGCTCGACCGGCGCAGCGGCGCCTGTGTCGCCGCCATGGCCGGCATCTACCGCCGCCTCCTCGACCGCATCGAACGCGACCCGGAGGCGGTGCTGCGCGGCCGCGTCTCCCTGCCCGGCCGGGAGAAGGCCTATGTCGCCGTGCGCGGCCTGTCCGGCCTCGACGCCCGCCATGTGACCCGACGGGCCGTCAGGAGGCGCGCGTGACGAACGAACCGGCCCAGGGGGACGCCACCGGCGCCCGCGCTCACGCCCACCGCGCGGGCGCGGTCCTGCGCTGCCGGACAGCGTCGGGGAACGCGATGCCGCGCGACCCGTGGGCCCGCCATGAGGCCGAGCCGGTGCTCTCCGTGGTTCGTCGACGGGGTCGGGTCGCGGTTGTTGGCGCCGGGTCGGGTGATTCTGCCCGTGTGGCTCGGGTGGTTGGGCGCGGGCGCGACAGCTCTCTCGGTCATGCCGTCGGAGACAAGCGGTGGGCAACCCTCCGGCGTGGGACGGCGTCCCTGACGGAGATGGCCGGTCGCGCACCGTTCGAGCAGTGCGGCCGCCGCGCAGGGGAGGGTGCACGATGACCCACGGCACGGGACCACGGGGACCGGTCGCGGACGGGCGGCACACCGTCGTGGTGGGCGGCGGGCTCGCAGGCGTCACCACCGCGCTCGCGCTCGCCGACGCCGGCGTGCGCGTCACCCTGCTGGAGGGCAGGCCGAGACTCGGCGGCCTGGCCTTCTCCTTCCAGCGCGGCGAGCTGACCGTCGACAACGGGCAGCATGTGTACCTGCGCTGCTGCACCGCCTATCGCTGGTTCCTCGACCGCATCGAGGGCGCGGCGCTCGCTCCGCTCCAGGACCGGCTCGACGTGCCCGTCCTGGACGTCACGCGGCCCGCGGGGCGGCGGCTCGGCAGGCTGCGGCGCGACGCGCTGCCCGTGCCCCTGCACCTGGGCCGCAGCCTCGCCGCGTACCCGCACCTGTCGCTCGCCGACCGCGCCAAGGTGGGCCGGGCCGCGCTCGCGCTCAAGGGGCTCGACCTCGCCGATCCGGCCCTGGACACCGAGGACTTCGGCAGCTGGCTGGCCGCGCACGGCCAGTCGAAGCGCGCCGTCGAGGCCCTGTGGGACCTGGTCGGGGTCGCCACCCTCAACGCGGTCGCGGGCGACGCCTCCCTGGGGCTCGCCGCGATGGTGTTCAAGACCGGTCTGCTGTCCGACCCGGGCGCGGCCGACATCGGCTGGGCTCGCGTCCCGCTCGGCGACCTGCACGACCGGCTGGCCCGCAAGGCGCTCGACTCCGCGGGCGTCCGCACCGAGGTCCGTACCCGCGTCACTTCTGTCTCCCACGACGGGAACGGGGGGTGGAGCGTTCAGGTGCCCGGCGAGACGCTCCAGGCCGACGCCGTCGTGCTCGCCGTACCGCAGCGCGAGGCGCACGACCTGCTGCCCGCGGGTGCCCTCGACGCGCCCGAGCGGCTCCTGGAGATCGGCACCGCGCCCATCCTCAACGTCCATGTGGTGTACGACCGCAAGGTGCTCGCCCGGCCCTTCTTCACCGCCCTCGGCACCCCGGTGCAGTGGGTCTTCGACCGGACCGAGGCGTCCGGGCTGCGCACGGGGCAGTACCTCGCCGTGTCCCAGTCGGCGGCCCAGGACGAGATCGACGAGCCCGTGGCCGTGCTGCGCGAGCGGTACCTGCCCGAACTGGAGCGGCTGCTGCCCCTGGCCCGCGGCGCCGACGTGAAGGACTTCTTCGTCACCCGGGAGCGCACCGCGACGTTCGCTCCCACTCCCGGCGTCGGGCGCCTCAGGCCCGGCGCCCGCACCAAGGCATCCGGCCTCTACCTGGCCGGAGCGTGGACCGCCACCGGGTGGCCCGCGACCATGGAGAGTGCGGTCCGCAGTGGAGTCGGTGCGGCGGACGCCGTACTGGGCGCCCTGGGCCGGCCCCGCCCCCGCCACCTCTTCGAGTTCGAGGAGGCGGCGTGATGCTCGACCGACGCAGCGCGGCAGGCGGCCCCCGCACCCCCGGTACCGCAACAAGAGGAGAGACTGTGCCCACTGTGCCCCCGGCCTCGAAGGCCGCTCGAGAGACCGCGGTGGACGTGACCGCGCTTCTGGAGCGCGGCCGGACCCTGGCCGCTCCGGTACTGCGGGCGGCCATCGACCGCCTGGCACCTCCCATGGACACTGTTGCCGCCTACCACTTCGGATGGATCGACGCCCAGGGCCGGCCCGCGGAGGGGGACGGCGGCAAGGCCGTGCGCCCCGCCCTCGCGGTGCTGTCCGCCGAGGTCATGTCAGCCGCCCCCGAGACCGGCGTCCCCGGCGCCGTCGCCGTGGAACTCGTCCACAACTTCTCCCTCCTCCACGACGACCTGATGGACGGCGACGAGCAGCGCCGCCACCGCGACACCGTCTGGAAGGTGCACGGCCCCGCCCAGGCCATCCTGGTCGGCGATGCCCTGTTCGCCCTCGCCAACGAGGTGCTCCTCGAACTCGGCACCGTCGAGGCCGGCCGCGCCACCCGCCGTCTGACCACCGCCACCCGCGCCCTGATCGACGGCCAGGCCCAGGACATCTCCTACGAGCACCGCGACCGCGTCAGCGTCGAGGAGTGCCTGGAGATGGAGGGCAACAAGACCGGCGCCCTGCTGGCCTGCGCCAGCTCCATCGGTGCCGTCCTCGGCGGCGCCGACGACCGCACCGCCGACTCACTGGAGAAGTACGGCTACCACCTGGGCCTCGCCTTCCAGGCCGTCGACGACCTCCTCGGCATCTGGGGCGACCCGGTCTCCACCGGCAAGCAGACCTGGAGCGACCTGCGCCAGCGCAAGAAGTCGCTGCCGGTCGTGGCCGCGCTCGCGGCGGGCGGCTCCGCCTCCGAGCGGCTCGGCGAGATCCTCGCCGCCGACGCCAAGAGCAGCGACTTCGAGAACTTCTCCGAGGAGGAGTTCGCGGCCCGCGCCGCCCTCATCGAGGAGGCGGGCGGCCGCGAGTGGACCGCCGACGAGGCACGCCGTCAGCACACCATCGCCATCGAAGCCCTCGACGCCGTCGACATGCCCGACCGGGTGCGGGAGCAGTTCACGGCGCTCGCGGACTTCGTCGTCGTACGAAAGAGATGATCACCATCGGTCGAATAGCCCTCGCGTAGTCGCCGGCCGGTGCCGCGAGAGACCACGGAGCACCGGCCGACGGCGGACCCACAGCAGCTGCACACCTTGCACCACTGCACGAAGGGGAAGCCATGACAGCGACGACCGACGGAAGCACCGGGGCCCTGCCACCCCGCGCCGCCGCGGCCAGCGACACCGACACCGACACCCCCGCGGCGGCCGGGGTACCAGAAGCCGCCGCCCGCGCCGCACAGCGCGCCACGGACTTCCTGCTCTCGCGTCAGGACGCCGAGGGCTGGTGGAAGGGCGACCTCGAGACCAACGTCACGATGGACTCCGAGGACCTGCTGCTCCGTCAGTTCCTGGGCATCCGCGACGAGAAGACCACCCAGGCCGCAGCCCTCTTCATCCGCGGCGAGCAGCGCGAGGACGGCACATGGGCCACCTTCTACGGCGGCCCCGGCGAACTCTCCGCCACCATCGAGGCCTACGTCGCCCTCCGCCTGGCCGGTGACGAGCCCGGCGCACCGCACATGGCGAAGGCCTCCGCCTGGATCCGCGAGCAGGGCGGCATCGCCGCCGCCCGGGTCTTCACCCGGATCTGGCTGGCCCTGTTCGGCTGGTGGAAATGGGAGGACCTGCCCGAACTTCCTCCGGAGCTCATCTACTTCCCGAAGTGGATGCCGCTCAACATCTACGACTTCGGCTGCTGGGCCCGGCAGACCATCGTCCCGCTGACGATCGTCTCCGCGAAACGGCCCGTACGCCCCGCGCCCTTCCCGCTGGACGAGCTGCACACCGACCCGGCCCACCCGAACCCGGCCAAGCCCCTTGCCCCGGCGTTCAGTTGGGACGGCGCCTTCCAGCGCATGGACAAGGGCCTGCACGCCCTGCGGAAGGTCGCGCCGCGCCGGCTGCGCAGAGCCGCGATGAACAGCGCCGCCCGCTGGATCATCGAGCGGCAGGAGAACGACGGCTGCTGGGGCGGCATCCAGCCCCCGGCCGTGTACTCGATCATCGCCCTGCACCTGCTCGGCTACGACCTCCAGCACCCCGTGATGCGCGAGGGACTCGCCTCGCTGGACCGGTTCGCCGTGTGGCGCGAGGACGGGGCCCGGATGATCGAGGCCTGCCAGTCGCCGGTGTGGGACACCTGCCTGGCCGCGATCGCACTCGTCGACGCCGGACTGCCCGCCGACCACCCGCAGTTGGTGAAGGCCGCGGACTGGATGCTGGGCGAGGAAATCGTCCGGCCCGGTGACTGGTCGGTGCAGCGGCCCGGACTGCCGCCCGGGGGCTGGGCGTTCGAGTTCCACAACGACAACTACCCCGACATCGACGACACCGCCGAGGTGATCCTCGCCCTGCGCCGGATCGCCCACCACGACCCGGTGCGGGTGGACAAGGCCGTCCGGCGCGGTCTGCGCTGGACCCTCGGCATGCAGTCGAAGAACGGCGCGTGGGCCGCCTTCGACGTCGACAACACCAGCCCCTTCCCGAACCGGCTGCCGTTCTGCGACTTCGGCGAGGTCATCGACCCGCCCTCCGCCGACGTCACCGCGCATGTCGTCGAGATGCTCGCGGTGGAGGGTCTCGCCCACGACCCGCGCACCCGGCGGGGCATCGAGTGGCTGCTGGCCGAACAGGAGCCCGACGGCTCGTGGTTCGGGCGCTGGGGCGTCAACTACGTCTACGGCACCGGGTCCGTCGTACCCGCCCTGGTCGCCGCGGGCATCCCCGCCGCGCACCCGGCGATCCGCCGGGCCGTGACCTGGCTGGAGTCGGTCCAGAACGACGACGGCGGCTGGGGCGAGGACCTGCGCTCCTACCGGTACGCCAAGGAGTGGAGCGGCAGAGGCGCCTCGACCGCCTCCCAGACGGCGTGGGCCCTGATGGCCCTGCTCGCTGCGGGGGAGCGGGACTCCAAAGCCGTCGAACGCGGCATCGAGTGGCTCGCCGCCACCCAGCGGGAGGACGGTTCCTGGGACGAGCCGTACTTCACGGGGACGGGCTTCCCGTGGGACTTCTCGATCAATTACCACCTCTACCGGCAGGTGTTCCCGCTCACCGCGCTCGGCCGGTACCTGCACGGTGAACCCTTCGCCGACCGGCACCGGGGGAGCGGGGCGACCGGGAAGCCGTCCGCCGAGGCCAAGGGGAGCGGAAAGATCCGGATGCCGCTCGCCGAGGCCAAGGGAGCTGAATGAGCACACAGCCCGCCCCGGCCCCTCTGCTGATCGCCTGCGCGCTCGGCATCGAGCAGCTCGCCCTGCGCGCGGGGGACCGTGGCGGCGCCGGCGGGCCGGTCACCGTGCTGCGGACCGGTATGGGGCCGGCGGCGGCCGAGCGGTCCGTCACCCGGATGCTCACCGATTCCGCCCTGCGCGACGCCGCCGTCCTCGCCACCGGCTTCTGCGCGGGGCTCGCGCCCGGCATGCACCCCGGGGACCTGGTCGTCGCCGAGGAGACCCGCGACCCGCGCGGTACGACCGCCTGCGTCGGGACGGACCTGCTGGTCAATGAGCTGGTCCGCGCGGTGCCCGGGCGGAACGTGCACGCCGGGCCGCTCACCGGCTCCGACCACGTCGTGCGCGGTCACGAACGGTCTGCGCTGCGCGCGACCGGCGCGATCGCGGTCGACATGGAGTCGGCGGCCACGCTTCTGAGCGCCGTGCGCGCGGGCGAGCGCCCGGTTGCGGCCGTCCGGGTGGTCGTGGACGCTCCAGAACATGAACTCGTCCGGATCGGCACGGTACGCGGTGGAATATCAGCTTTCCGTGTCCTTTGTTCCGTCCTTCCCGCATTCTTCGAATGGCACCGTTCCTTGCTGCTCCCCAGGAGGTGAGCCAGATGGCCATGCCGCTCCGACAGTCCATCAAGGTCGCTACATACTTGGCTGAACAGAAGCTCCGCCGGCGGGACAAGTTCCCGCTCATCGTGGAGCTGGAGCCGCTGTACGCCTGCAACCTCAAGTGCGAGGGGTGTGGCAAGATCCAGCACCCGGCCGGGGTGCTCAAGCAGCGGATGCCGGTCGCCCAGGCCGTGGGGGCCGTGCTGGAGTCCGGTGCCCCCATGGTGTCCATCGCCGGTGGCGAGCCGCTGATGCACCCGCAGATCGACGAGATCGTGCGTCAGCTGGTGGCCAGGCGGAAGTACGTTTTCCTGTGCACCAACGCCCTGCTCCTGCGCAAGAAGATGGACAAGTTCAAGCCCTCCCCCTACTTCGCCTTCGCGGTGCACATCGACGGGCTGCGCGAGCGGCACGACGAGTCGGTGGCGAAGGAGGGCGTGTTCGACGAGGCGGTCGAGGCCATCAAGGAGGCGAAGCGGCAGGGCTTCCGGGTGACCACCAACTCGACCTTCTTCAACACCGACACCCCGCAGACCATCATCGAGGTGCTCAACTTCCTCAACGACGACCTCAAGGTCGACGAGATGATGATCTCGCCCGCCTACGCCTACGAGAAGGCCCCCGACCAGGAGCACTTCCTGGGCGTGGAGCAGACCCGCGAGCTGTTCAAGAAGGCCTTCGCGGGCGGCAACCGGCGCCGCTGGCGGCTCAACCACTCCCCGCTCTTCCTGGACTTCCTGGAGGGCAAGGTCGACTTCCCGTGCACCGCCTGGGCGATCCCGAACTACTCGCTGTTCGGCTGGCAGCGCCCCTGCTACCTGATGAGCGACGGCTATGTGCCGACGTACCGGGAGCTGGTCGAGGACACCGACTGGGACAAGTACGGCCGCGGCAAGGACCCGCGCTGCGCCAACTGCATGGCGCACTGCGGCTACGAGCCCACCGCCGTCCTCGCCACCATGGGGTCGCTGAAGGAGTCCCTGCGCGCCCTGCGCGAGACGGTCTCCGGAAACCGGGAGTGACGTCATGACCGCCATCCCGCTGGGCGTTCCCGAGGTGCCGGTCCGGCCGGTCGCGGAGCGGCGCGTGTCACGCCGGATCCAGCTCGGTCCGGTGGCGGTCGGGGGCGGGGCCCCGGTGTCGGTGCAGTCGATGACCACGACCCGTACGTCGGACATCGGCGCCACCTTGCAGCAGATCGCCGAACTCACCGCGTCCGGCTGCCAGATCGTCCGGGTCGCGTGCCCCACGCAGGACGACGCGGACGCGCTCGCGACCATCGCGCGCAAGTCGCAGATCCCGGTGATCGCGGACATCCACTTCCAGCCGAAATACGTGTTCGCGGCCATCGAGGCGGGCTGCGCGGCGGTACGCGTCAACCCCGGCAACATCAAGCAGTTCGACGACCGGGTCAAGGAGATCGCGCAGGCCGCCAAGGACCACGGCACCCCGATCCGGATCGGCGTCAACGCCGGGTCGCTGGACCGGCGGCTGCTGAAGAAGTACGGCAGGGCGACCCCCGAGGCGCTCGTGGAGAGCGCGCTGTGGGAAGCCTCCCTGTTCGAGGAGCACGACTTCCGGGACATCAAGATCTCCGTCAAGCACAACGACCCGGTCGTCATGATCGAGGCGTACCGGCAGCTCGCCGAGCAGAGCGACTACCCGCTGCACCTGGGGGTGACGGAGGCGGGCCCGGCGTTCCAGGGCACGATCAAGTCGGCGGTGGCGTTCGGGGCGTTGCTGTCACGGGGCATCGGCGACACCATCCGGGTGTCGCTGTCGGCGCCGCCGGCCGAGGAGGTCAAGGTCGGCATCCAGATCCTGCAGTCCCTGGGGCTCAGGGAGCGCCGGCTGGAGATCGTCTCCTGCCCCTCCTGCGGACGCGCCCAGGTCGACGTGTACAAGCTCGCCGACGAGGTCACGTCCGGCCTTACGGGCATGGAAGTGCCGTTGCGGGTCGCCGTCATGGGGTGTGTGGTCAACGGACCCGGCGAGGCGCGGGAGGCCGATCTGGGGGTGGCCTCCGGCAACGGCAAGGGGCAGATCTTCGTCAAGGGCGAGGTCATCAAGACCGTCCCCGAGTCGAAGATCGTCGAGACGCTGATCGAAGAGGCGATGAAGCTCGCCGAGCAGATGGAGCAGGACGGCGTGGGGCCGGGGGAGCCGGCCGTCACCGTGAGCTGAACAGCACGGAACCGAAGGGGGCCCGAGCGTGACGATTCTGGAGAGCATCCGGGGACCACGCGACCTGAAGGCGCTGTCCGAGGGGGAACTCGGCGAACTGTCCGACGAGATCAGGGAGTTCCTGGTGCACGCGGTCGCCAGGACCGGGGGCCATCTGGGACCCAACCTGGGGGTGGTGGAGCTCACCGTCGCCCTGCACCGGGTCTTCGAGTCGCCGGTCGACCGCATCCTGTGGGACACCGGCCACCAGAGCTACGTCCACAAGCTGCTGACCGGACGCCAGGACTTCTCCAAGCTGCGCGGCAAGGGTGGCCTGTCCGGCTACCCCTCGCGCGAGGAGTCCGAGCACGACGTCATCGAGAACAGCCACGCCTCCACGGCGCTCGGCTGGGCCGACGGGCTTGCCAAGGCCCGCCAGGTGCGGGGGGAGAGGGGCCATGTCGTCGCGGTGATCGGTGACGGTGCCCTGACCGGCGGCATGGCCTGGGAGGCACTGAACAACATCGCCGCCGCCAGGAACCGCCCGCTGGTCATCGTCGTCAACGACAACGAACGCTCCTACGCCCCGACCATCGGCGGCCTCGCCGACCACCTCGCGACGCTGCGCACGACCGACAGCTACGAACGGATCCTGGCCTGGGGCAAGGACGTGCTCCAGGCCACGCCCCTGGTCGGCACCACCCTCTACGAGGCCCTGCACGGCGCGAAGAAGGGCTTCAAGGACGCGTTCGCCCCGCAGGGCCTGTTCGAGGACCTGGGCCTGAAGTACGTGGGCCCGATCGACGGACACGACATCGGGGCCGTGGAGTCCGCGCTGCGGCGCGCGAAACGCTTCCACGGGCCGGTCCTCGTCCACTGCCTCACGGAGAAGGGCCGGGGCTACGAGCCCGCCCTCGCCCACGAGGAGGACCACTTCCACACCGTCGGCGTCATGGACCCGCTGACCTGCGCTCCGCTCTCGCCGGCGGGCGGCCCCTCCTGGACCTCCGTGTTCGGCGACGAGATCGTCAGGATCGGCGAGGAGCGGGACGACGTCGTCGCGATAACCGCCGCCATGCTGCATCCGGTCGGCCTGGGCGGGTTCGCCGAGCGGTTCCCGGACCGGGTGTGGGACGTCGGCATCGCCGAGCAGCACGCGGCCGTGTCCGCGGCGGGCCTGGCGACGGGGGGCCTGCACCCGGTCGTCGCCGTCTACGCCACCTTCCTCAACCGCGCCTTCGACCAGCTCCTGATGGACGTGGCCCTGCACCGCTGCGGGGTGACCTTCGTGCTGGACCGGGCCGGGGTCACCGGCGTCGACCGGGCCTCCCACAACGGCATGTGGGACATGTCCGTCCTCCAGGTCGTCCCCGGCCTCAGGATCGCCGCGCCGCGTGACGCCGACCAGCTGCGCGCCCAGCTGCGCGAGGCGGTCGCCGTCGACGACGCCCCTACGCTGCTGCGCTTCCCGAAGGAGTCCGTCGGCCCGTCGATCCCGGCGGTGGACCGGGTGGGCGGACTGGACGTGCTGCACCGTTCCCCCGGGCCGCAGGTGCTGCTGGTGGCCGTGGGCGTGATGGCGCCCGTCTGCCTCCAGGCCGCCGAGCTGCTCGAAGCCCGTGGCATCGGCTGCACCGTCGTCGACCCCCGCTGGGTCAAACCGGTCGACCCTGCCCTCCCGGGCCTCGCCGCCGAGCACCGCCTGGTCGCCGTCGTCGAGGACAACAGCCGGGCGGCCGGAGTCGGCTCGGCCGTGGCGCTGGCCCTGGGCGATGCCGAAGTCGACGTGCCCGTACGGCGCTTCGGGATCCCGGAGCAGTTCCTCGCACATGCCAAGCGCGGCGAGGTGCTCGCCGACATCGGCCTGACACCCGTCGAGGTCGCCGGACGGATCAGCGCGAGCCTGACCGTGAAGAAAGAGCTGTCCAAGGAGCCACAGGAATGACAACCGCCGAGTTCGCGTCGGAGTCGTCGCAGGCCGGGGCGTTCGACCTCGGCGCACTGCTCGCCGAACGCGGAGCCGAGCGCTACGAGCTGCACACCCGGTACCTCAACCACCAGCTCCCGCGCATGCTGCACACCATCGGCTTCGACAAGGTCTACGAGCGCGCCGAGGGCGCCTACTTCTACGACGCGGACGGCAACGACTACCTGGACATGCTCGCCGGGTTCGGGGTGATGGGGCTCGGCCGCCACCACCCCGTCGTGCGCAAGGCGCTGCACGACGTCCTGGACGCCCAGCTCGCCGACCTCACCCGGTTCGACTGCCAGCCGCTGCCCGGCCTGCTGGCCGAGAAGCTGCTCGCGCACAGCCCGCACCTGGACCGGGTGTTCTTCGGCAACAGCGGCACGGAAGCGGTCGAGGGAGCGCTGAAGTTCGCCCGGTTCGTCACCGGCAGGCCCAGGGTCCTGTACTGCGCGCACGCCTTCCACGGCCTGACCACCGGCGCCCTCTCCGTGAACGGCGAGTCCGGTTTCCGCGACGGCTTCGCCCCGCTGCTGCCCGACACGGCCGTACCGCTCGGCGATCTCGACGCGCTGGAAAGGGAGTTGAGGAAGGGCGACGTCGCCGCCCTGATCGTCGAGCCGATCCAGGGCAAAGGCGTGCTGGAGGCCCCGCCCGGCTATCTGCGGGCCGCCCAGGAACTGCTGCACCGGCATCAGGCGCTGCTCATCGCCGACGAGGTGCAGACGGGCCTCGGCCGCACCGGCCACTTCTACGGCTACCAGCACGAGGACGGCGTGGAACCCGACCTGGTGTGCGTGGCCAAGGCGCTCTCCGGCGGCTATGTGCCGGTGGGCGCCACGCTCGGCAAGGACTGGATCTTCAAGAAGGTCTACTCGTCGATGGACCGGGTGCTGGTCCACTCGGCGAGCTTCGGGTCCAACGCGCAGGCCATGGCGGCGGGTCTGGCGGTGCTGTCGGTGATGGAGAACGAGCAGATCGTCGCCGGCGTCCGCGCCAGCGGGGAACAGCTCCGGTCCCGGCTGGCGGCGTTGACGGACAAGTACGAGATGCTCGCCGACGTCCGCGGCCGGGGCCTGATGATCGGCATCGAGTTCGGCCGGCCGAAGTCGCTGAAGCTGCGCAGCCGCTGGGCCGTGCTCCAGGCCGCGCGCAAGGGACTGTTCGCGCAGATGGTCGTCGTACCGCTGCTCCAGAAGCACCGGATTCTCACCCAGGTCTCCGGCGACCACATGGAGGTGATCAAGCTGATCCCGCCGCTGATCATCGGCGAGCGGGAGGTGGACCGGTTCGTCGACGCCTTCACGGCCGTGATGGACGACGCGCACGACGGCGGGCTGGTCTGGGACTTCGGGAAGACGCTGGTCAAGCAGGCGGTGGCCCACCGGTAGCGCTTGAGTTTGCCTCAGAGGCAAACAATTTGCCGCTGAGGCAAGGCTCCGGCTGAATGGAGGCATGAGCTCCTCCGAGACCGAGCGGTCCTCCGGGGCCGACCCGTCGGCCGACCAGGCGGCCAGTGGTGCGCTGCCCGCCGTCGCGCCGCAGCTGCGTGCCCTGCGGCGCCGGGCCTCCCTGACCCTGGAGGTCGCTGCCCGCGCCGCCGGGCTGTCGCCCGCCCACCTCTCCCGCCTGGAGACCGGGCAGCGTCAGCCCTCCCTGCCGATGCTGCTGGCACTCGCCCGCATCTACGGTACGACCGTCTCCGAGCTGCTCGGCGAGACCGTCGCCGGCCGGGACGCCGTCGTCCGCGCCGCCGACATGGAACCGACCGCGGCGGGCGGCTGGACGTACTGGCAGGCCGGCGCTCCCGGGCGCGGGATGCAGGCTCTGCGGGTCCACGTCCCGTACGGCTCCCAGGGCGACATCGTGCGCGTCCACCCCGGCGAGGAGTGGCTCCATGTGCTCCGGGGACGGCTGCGACTGAGCCTCGGCGACACCACGCACCAGCTCGCGCCCGGCGACAGCGCCCACTTCGACTCGCTGACCCCGCACCGGATCGCCGCCCAGGACCCGGACGGCGTCGAACTGCTCTTCGTCCACACCCTGCTGCAGAGCCCCACGGCCGCCCTGTGCCTGGGCACACCCACCCCCGGAGACATGCCATGAAGGACATGGAAGAGAAGTTCCCCCGAGCCCTGTGGGTGCGGCTGTTCATCTACCTCGTGGTGGGGCACTTCTTCGCCGCTTTCGTGTACTTCCTGTTCGAGGCAGGGGCCCGCTAGCCCCGTCCTCAGTCGAGCAGTCGCTCGCGCAGCCGCTCCCGGGTCGGGGCAGTGAGCCCGAGCCCCTTCTCCAGATAGGCGCCGACGCCGCCCCAGGTCTCGTCGATGGTGTCGAAGGCCGCCGCCAGGTACTCGGCGCGCGCGTCGAACAGGGGACTGAGCAGATCCATGACCTCGGGGGAGTAGGCCGAGGCGGCCGAGCTGCTGCGGTGCACCTTGTAGCGGCGGTGCTTGGCATTGGACTTCAGGTAGTCGTCCACGATCGCCTCGCGCTCGACGCCCAGGGCGAGCAGCGTCACCGCGATGGACAGGCCCGCGCGGTCCTTGCCCGCCGCGCAGTGCATCAGGGCGGGGACGCTGTCCTCGGCGAGCGCGTGCAGCACCTGGGAGTGCTCGGCCGTGCGGCTCCGGATGATCGCGCGGTACGAGGCGATCATCCGGTCCGCGCCCTTGCCGTCCGAGAGGATCGCGCGCAGCTGGTCCAGGTCGCCGTCGCGGACCATCCGCCAGAACTCGGCGCCGTCGGCCGGGTCGCTCAGCGGCAGGTTCACATTGCGCACGCCCGGCAGCTCGACGTCCGGCCCCTCCAGCTTCTGGTCCGCCGCGTTGCGGAAGTCGAAGATCGTGTGCAGGCCCAGGGTGGTCAGGAAGGCGGCGTCCTCCCCGGTCGCATGCGCGAGGTGGCCGCTGCGGAACAGCACCCCCTGCCGCACCCGCCGTCCGTCCGCGGTCGGCAGTCCGCCCACATCGCGGAAGTTGCGCACTCCGGCCAGCTCGGGCTCGGTCGACGGGACCTGCTGTGTCACGAGGGCTCCTCCCCTTCGGCGCCGCCGCCGCGGCTCGTCGACGGCACCACTCGACGATACGACATGCCTGCCTGGGGCAATGAGTTGTCCACAGGCGTTGCCGGGAGCCCCCGAAGCCCTCGATGATGTTGGGGCCTGGTCGTGCCTGATCGGGCCTGTTCGAATCTGTGAGGCTTGATGCTGGACATCTCCGAAGACGGTCGTACGTGGGTGCTCTCGGGGCCGGCCAGTAGTTACGCCGTCCATGTCACCGACCGCGACGAACTGCTGCACCTGCACTGGGGCGCCCGGATCGGCCTCGCCGACGCCGAGGCCCTCGCCGTCCGGCCGCTGCCGGAGTACTGGCCCTTCGAGTCCCCGCTCGACGGGCGCGAGGAGTATCCGGTCGAGGGCGGTCCCCGTTTCGTCCGGCCCGCCCTGTCCCTGCGCACCCCGGAGCGGCGCGGCACCGAGTGGACCTACGAGGGGCATGACGCCGAGGGCGGCGAGCTGCGGCTGCGCTTTCGCGACGGTGACCTGACCGTCACACTGCACTACCGGATGCGCTCCTCCGCGGACGTCGTCGAGCGCTGGGTGACCCTCGACAACCGCGGACCCGCCGTCGAGGTGCTGCGCGCCGACTCCGCCACCTGGACCCTGCCCGACCGCGACACCTGGCGGCTGTCCCAGCTGCACGGCCGCTGGGGCGCCGAGTCCCGGCTGGAGCGCTCCGTCCTCACGCACGGCGAGAAGGTCATCGGCAGCCGCCGCGGCCACACCGGTCACCAGCACCTGCCGTGGGTCGCGCTCGACACCGACGCGACCGAGGAGCGTGGCGAGGTCTACGGATGCGCCCTGGGCTGGTCCGGCTCCTGGCGGATCGCCGTGGCCCAGCTGCCGGACGCGCGCGTGCAGATCACCGGCGGGGCCGGGTACGACGAGTCGGGCCTGCTGACGCTGGGCACGGGGGAGTCGTACACGACCCCCGTCTTCGCCGGGCTCTGGAGCGACGGCGGCCACGGCGGGGCCAGCCGCGCCTGGCACGCCTACCAGCGGGCGTACGTGATCCCGGACGCCGATCAGGACCGGCCGGTGCTGTTCAACTCCTGGGAGGCCACCGAGTTCGACATCTCCGAGGAGCAGCAGCGGGTGCTCGCCGAGCGGGCCGCCGCCATGGGAGTCGAGCTGTTCGTGGTCGACGACGGCTGGTTCGGGGCGCGCACCAGCGACCGGGCCGGGCTCGGTGACTGGACGCCCAACCCCGACCGCTTCCCCGGCGGTCTCAAGCCGCTCGCCGACCACGTGCACGGCCTCGGCATGCAGTTCGGGATCTGGGTCGAGCCGGAGATGGTCAACCCGGACAGCGACCTGTACCGCGCGCACCCGGACTGGGTGCAGTACCAACCGGGGCGAAAGCGAACAGAGTTCCGCAATCAGCTCGTACTGAACCTCGCCCGCGAGGACGTCCAGGAGTATCTCTGGCGGCAGCTCGACGGGCTCCTCTCCAGCGCCCCGATCGACTACGTCAAGTGGGACTTCAACCGCTGCTTCACCGACGCCGGCTGGCCGGACGACCTCTACCCGCAGCGGCTGTGGGTCGACCACGTCCATGCTCTGTACGCCCTGCTGGACCGGCTGCGGGCCGCCCACCCCGGGGTGGCCTTCGAGTCCTGCTCGGGTGGCGGCGGCCGGATCGACCTCGGTGTGCTCGGCCGCACGGACCAGGTGTGGACCTCGGACAACACCGACCCGCTCGACCGGCTCGCCATCCAGCACGGCTTCAGCCAGGTCCATCCGGCCCGGGCCATGGCCGCCTGGGTCACCGACAGTCCGAACGCCATGCTCAATCAGCGGGCCAGTTCCCTGCGGTTCCGGTTCGTCAGTGCCATGGCCGGAGTGCTCGGGGTCGGCGGCGACCTCACGAAGTGGACGCAGGAGGAGCTCGCCGAGGCTCGGGACTGGGTGGGGCTCTACAAGGAGATCCGGCCTGTGGTGCAGCGCGGCGACCTGTACCGGCTGCGCCCGCCGGAGGGCGGGTTGAGCGCCGTGCAGTACGTCCTCGGCGACGAGACCGTCGTCCTCGCCTGGCTCCAGGCGCAGCGCTACGGCGAACCCGTTCCGGCGCTCCGGCTGCGCGGCCTCGACCCCGCGGCATCGTACGAATGCCTCGAAACGGGCGAAGTTCACCGGGGTGCGGTGCTACTCCATCACGGGCTGCGGGTCGGTCTGCGCGGGGATCTGGACGCCACCGTCGTCCGGCTTCGACGTAAGTAGCCGTTCTGTCCGAATAAGGAGTGCTTCGGTTATTTCGGCATAACGTGCCCCGATCGTAAAGGAGATGAGGTCGGGGTGCGTGAGCATCGTCATATTCGTGACGATGTGTTGTTGCCATGTGCACGTAATTCAGGTGTTGTTCAGGGGTATTGAGGAAAGCGGGAGATCGGTAATCCACGCTCCGTGACGGAAAACGTGCCGACGCGTCAAGGAAAACGCCGTCACAGGCAACCGCAAGCTTGTCCGGTTGCGTCTTGGTCGCTTACGTTCCACACCAATCCGGACGGACGCCTAATCCTGCCGCCGCCCGGAGCCCCACACACTGACCCGACGTACGGCAGGAGCGGGGGACCCACAGGTAAGACGCCTGTTCCGGTTCCCGGAACGGCTTGGGGTTAAGCCGCGCCTCGGCGCGGCCGGGCATCTCCAGCCCGAACCCGACAGCTCACCTCGTAGGCGCCGGAGAGGAATTCGCCATGCCCGCGAAGGGTAAGCACCGCCGCCCGAAGACCCAGCGTTTCACCCGCTCCATCGCCGTCGCCGGAACCGGTGGGGCCGCTCTCGCCCTTCCGCTCATGGGGGCCGCCGGCGCCCACGCCGCCACCCCGCAGTCGGCTCCGGAAAAGACCGTCCAGTCCGCTCCGGCCGCCGAGAAGAAGGCCCCCGAAAAGGCCACGAGCGCCCGTACGTACACCGTGCAGGCCGGTGACTATCTCGCGAAGATCGCCGACGAGCAGAACGTCGACGGGGGCTGGAAGAAGCTCTACTCGGACAACCGTGACGCCGTCGGCGACGACCCGTCGCTGATCCACCCGGGCCTGAAGCTGTCGATCGACAAGAAGGCGGCGGCGAGCGAGTCCAAGTCCCCGGCCCCGTCGAAGCCCTCGGCTCCGAAGTCCACGAAGTCCTCGGCTTCCAAGTCCTCGGCTTCGAAGTCGTCCGCCTCCGAGTCGTCCTCGAAGCCGGCTGCCGCCAAGCCGGCTGCCGCCAAGCCGGCCGCCGCGGCCTCCAGCGGCTACAGCGCTCCGGTGGACGGCGCCACCGTCGGCACGCCATACCGGATGTCCGGCAGCATGTGGTCCAGCGGCTACCACACCGGTGTCGACTTCGTCGTCCCGACCGGTACCTCGCTCAAGGCCGTCGGTGCGGGCACGGTCGTCTCCGCCGGCTGGGGCGGCGCGTACGGCAACCAGGTCGTCATCAAGCTGAACGACGGCAGCTACGCGCAGTACGCCCACCTGTCCTCGCTCTCCGTCTCGGCGGGCCAGACCGTGAGTGCCGGACAGCAGATCGGCCTCTCCGGTGCCACCGGCAACGTGACCGGACCGCACCTGCACTTCGAGATCCGCACCACGCCGGACTACGGCTCGGACGTGGACCCGGTCGCCTACCTGCGCTCGCACGGCGTCTCCGTCGGCTGACCGACCGCACGACCACCTGCCTGACACGCAACCGTCGGCCGGACCCCGATCCCCGGGTCCGGCCTTCGGTGTGTGCGTGTGCTTGTACTGATCGGCCGGCCCCGGCCCAAGGGATCGACAGCGGGCGGCAGTTGGGACAGAGTGATCCCGTCCGGAGCGCAAGCGCTTTCTAGAGCCTTCCAGGCGGAGCCCCCAAGGAGACGTGTCCCGTGCCGACCACCCGCAGAGCGTTCGCAGCCCTCGCCGCCGGAGCCGCCCTGGCGACCCTCGCCCCGACGGGCGCCGCGTACGCCACGCCCCGGCACCGCCGCCTCATCGCCCACGACGACTTCTGCCACGGCCTCGGCCAGTGGGCGACCGAACTCCAGGACGGCGGCACCGTCACCGCCTCGCGCGGCGTTCTGGAGATCGACGTGCCGAGCGGGGCGACCGTGTGGTTCAGGCGGCGGCTCGACGGGCCGTACGTCCTCGAGTACACCGCCACGCCGGTCTCCGCGGGCGGGCCCAACGACCGGGTCTCGGATCTCAACAACTTCTGGAACGCGACCGACGTCCGCTCCCCGGGTGATCTCTTCGCCACGCCGCGCGGTGGGGCGCTGGAGGAGTACGACCACCTGACGACGTACTACGCCGGTTACGGTGCCAACCACAACACCACGACCCGGCTGCGGCGGTACGTCGGCGAGCCCGGTGTCCGGCCCTTGATCTACGACTACACCGAGCCGCTGCTGGTGCCGGGTGAGCCCAACCGGGTACGGATCGTCTCCGACGGTTCGACGGTCAGGTGGTGGAACAACGGGCGCCTCGTCTTCGACTACACGGACTCGCAGCCGTACACCAGCGGGCATTTCGCGTTCCGGACCGTGTGGAGCCACTTCCGGATCACGGGCTTCCGGGTGTGGCGACTGACCCCCCAACATCGCTGACGGATGAACTATTCCGGAGTTGGTGAACACTTGGGGAGTGGCTTATCTCACCGCCCGTCAACCCCTGCCTACGGTCGCGTAGGTCACATTAGAGGGTGAATCATGAGCGGCTGTGGCAGACGATTCGAAGAGTGACAGCAAAGCAGTGATCGGGTCGTACGTGGCGGTGGGGGACAGCTTCACCGAGGGCGTCGGTGATCCCGGCCCCGACGGGGCGTTCGTCGGCTGGGCCGACCGGTTCGCCGTCCTGCTCGCCGACCGCCGGCCCGAAGGCGACTTCCAATACACCAACCTCGCCGTGCGCGGGAAGCTCCTCGACCAGATCGTGGCGGACCAGGTTCCGCGGGCCGTCGAAATGGCCCCCGACCTCGTCTCGTTCTGCGCCGGGGGCAACGACATCCTCCGGCCCGGTACCGACCCCGACGAGGTGGCCGAGCGGTTCGAGCGGTCCCTCGTGCGGCTGACCGCCGTGGCCGGCACGGTGATGGTGACGACCGGGTTCGACACCCGTGGGATGCCCGTGCTCAAGCACCTGCGGGGCAAGATCGCGACGTACAACGGGCATGTCCGGGCCATCGCCGACCGGTACGGCTGTCCGGTGCTCGACCTGTGGTCCCTGCGCAGTGTCCAGGACCGCAGGGCCTGGGATGCCGACCGGCTGCACCTGTCGCCGGAGGGGCACACGCGGGTGGCGCTCCGCGCGGGACAGGTGCTCGGGCTGGAGGTCCCGGCCGACCCGGAGCAGCCGTGGCCGCCGCTGCCGGCCCGGGGGGCGCTTGAGGTTCGGCGGGACGATGTGCACTGGGCGCGGGAGTTTCTGGTGCCGTGGATCGGGCGGCGGCTGCGTGGGGAGTCGTCGGGGGACCATGTGACGGCCAAGGGGGCCCTGTCGCCGGAGGACATCAGGATGCGGATCGCTTCGGTGGCGTGAGGGGTGAGTCCTGCGGGTGCGGGTGCCTGCGGCGGCCTGCGCGGTTCGGTGGGGTGCGCGCCTTCGCCTCCGCGCGGGTGGTGGGTGCACACCTCGACCCTCGCCCAGCTGGAAGTACCCCAAGGCCACCGTTGATCAGCTCACGTGGGAGGGGACCCCGCGGCCGAACACCTCCTTGACGAGCCTCTGCGTCGCCTTCTGGAACGCCTCTGCCATGGACAGTGCGGCGTCGTCGACATAGTTCAGCGCGGCGGTCAGGGTCGTGCTGCCGTCGGGCGTGCTGTACATCAGCGCCGCGTGGCCCGCCATGCCGCCGTTGTGGGTGATGACGGTGCCGCCGTTCTCGCCCACGTCCTGCACGAACACCCCCAGGCCGTAGCCGGCCTTGGGGTGCGGCTCGCGCATCTCGGCCAGCAGCGGCGCCGGCAGGAGCTTGCCGCTCATCAGTGCGGAGATGAAGGTGTGGAGGTCCTGGGTGGTCGAGATCATGTCTCCGCCGGTGGAGATCCAGGAAGGGTTCTGGCGGGTGACGTCGACCGTCTTCTGCCGGCCGGCGTCCTCGTACCGGTAGTAGGCGTGGGCGTGCGGCTCGGGGATCTCCGGGCTGGTGTCCGGCACCACGGTGTCCGACAGCCCGAGCGGCCCCAGGATCAGCCGCTGCATCTCCTCGGCGAGCGAGCGGCCGGTGACCTTCTCGGCCAGCAGCCTGGCCAGTACGTAGTTGGTGTTGGAGTAGCTCCAGTCCGTCCCCGGCTCGAACCGCGCCGGCTTGGACAACGCCAGCCGTACCAGGTCCTGCGGCCGGTAGGTCTTGAACCGGTTGTCCACCCACTCCCGGCCCGCGGTCGTGGCGGGGATCCCCGGCGCGAACGTTCCGTCGTCGTAGTACTCGCCGGTGAAGTTGAACACCCCGCTGGTGTGCTGCAGCAGCATCCGCACCGTGATCCGCCGGTCCAGCCCGAACCCGGGCAGGTAGTCATCCGCCGGGATGTCCAGTCCGATCTTGCCCTCGGCCACCAGCTGCAGCACCAGGGTCGCGGTGAACGTCTTGGTGTTGCTGCCGATCCGGACCCGCCCGTCGGCCGGAGGCTCGGCGCTCTCGCCCAGCTTGCGCAGCCCGGCGCTGCCGACCCACACTCCCCGCTCGTCGTGCACGCGCAACTGCACCCCGGTGAAACCGGAATCGACGGTCTCCTGCATGGCCTTCTGCAACTCCGGGCGATCCTGCCGGGCAGTGGTGAGAGACATGGCTGTGCGCTCCTTCTCGTTTCGGATGCAGGAAAAGCTACGTTGCGTTCAGATGTATGGCAACATATTTGTTGCGGATGCGTGAGATCTCTGCAGCTCATACCTCAGTAATCGTTGCAATGGGCTTGGATTCAATGCAACGATCGGATAGGTTGTCGTTGCAATAAGTGGACAGTGAACGCTATGCTGCCCTGGCGCCTAGGAGTACGAAGGAGACCGTGATGCCGGGAGGCAGGCTCACCCAGCAGGAACGTCAGCAGATCGCCCAAGGGCTGGCCGATGGGCTCGCCTACGCGGAGATCGCCAGGCGTCTCGATCGTCCGACCTCGACGATCACGCGTGAGGTGATGCGGAACGGCGGGCCGACCGCCTACCGCGCCGACCTGGCCCAGCGTTCCACCGAACGCCGCACCCGCCGGCGCAGGCAGGCCGCGCCCCGGGGAGCCGAGGCGCCCGCTCCGGCCCACGGGCGCGATGCCGAGGCCGTGCGTGAGTACGAGGAGATGTTCACCACCCTCCTCATGCAGCAGGGCCTGCCCAAGATGATGTCCCGGGTGCTGACCTGCCTCTACACCACCGACGCGGGCAGTCTCACGGCGTCCGAACTCGTCCGGCACCTCCAGGTCAGCCCCGCGTCCGTCTCCAAAGCGGTCGCGTTCCTCGAAAGTCAGGGCCTCATCCGCCGGGAACGCGACGAGGGTCGCCGCGAGCGCTACGCCGTCGACGACGACGTCTTCTATCAGGGGATGATGGCCAGCGCCCGATCCAGTGCCCAGCTGGCCGAGACCGCACGGCAGGGTGTCGGAGTCCTCGGGCCCGACACCCCGGCCGCCACCCGCCTCGAGAACATCGCACGGTTCGTCGACTTCGTCACCGAGAGCCTCATCCGCGCCGCGGAGCAGGCCCGCGAGGTCCTGCACTCCACACCCGAAACGACCTCAGGCGGCACCGCTCAGGGCGGGTAGACGGCCGTCTCGGGTCGGAGGCCCGGTCAGGGCCGGGTCAAGGCCGCCGGTTCCAGGCCCAGTTCGCGAGCCAGTGCTTCCTCGGCCCACTCCTGCGCGCGGGCCCGCGGCACCGCGCCCGCGTAGGACGTGAGCTGGACGGCGAGGCCGTCGAGGAGGGCGGTGAGGCGGAGAGCCGTGCCGTGCGGGTCGGGGCAGTGGAACTCGCCGGCGGCCACGCCCTCCGTGATGACCTCGGCGAGGGCCGCCTTCCACTGCCGGTCGAGATCCTGGGTGACCTCCCGCAGCGCGGGCTCGCGCAGCGCCGCGGCCCAGCCCTCGATCCACAGCCGCCAGCCCTTGGCCTGACCCGTCGGGGCGTACCACCGTACGGCCGACCGCAGCCGGCGCAGTGCCGACGTACGGCGGCCCAGCAGCCTGTTCAGATGGGCGAGGTCGGCCTCGGCCGCGTGCCGGAACGCGGCGGCGACCAGCTTCTCCTTCGTCGAGAAGTGGTAGAGCACCAGGGCGTTGCTCACACCGAGCGCCGAGGCCACGTCGGCGATCCTGACCGCCACCACGCCCCGGGCCTCGATCTGCTCGACGGCGGCCCGCAGCAGTTCCTCGTGCCGTTCCGCAACGCTCAACCGGACTCTCGTCACGCCGTCACCCTACACACGCGGGTGACCCTGTTGACGTGTGTATTCGGCCGGTCCGGCAGGGGGCCGGCCGTCCTTCAGCGGTACCAGCCGAACCGTTCCGCCATGACGGGCAGCCGGTCCGCCACGAGCGCGTGGGCGGCGGCCCGCGGTGTCGTGCCGTCGGCCCGTGCGCGGGCCAGCATCCGCTCGACCAGGGACCGCATCGAGCGGCGGGTGTGCGCGAAGGCCTCCTCGGCGTCGGCGCCGATGTCCCCGAACAGCGTCCACCACCACCAGGCGTTGGTCCCCGAGTTGACCACGACGTCCGGCAGCACGGTCACCCCGCGCGCGGCCAGCAGCAGCTCCGCCTCGGGCCGTACGGGCATGTTGGCCGCCTCGACGACCCAGCGGGCGGTGATCCGCTCCTGGTTTTCGGCGTCGATCGCGTACGAGACGGCCGCGGGCACCAGGACGTCCGTGTCGGCCGACAGCCAGGCGTCGCCGGGCAGTTCGCGGTCGCCGGGGCGCAGCGCGGAGCGGTCCACGGTGCCGTGGGCATCCCGCGCGGCGAGCAGCGCCTCGATGTCGAGCCCCGTCGGGTTGGCGATCGTGCCCTTGATGTCGGCGACGGCCACGACCGTGAGTCCCGCGCGCGTGAGGAAGCGCGCGGTGGCCCCGCCCATGGTGCCCAGCCCCTGGAGGGCGACCCGCGTCCCCGCGTGGGGAACCCCGGCGCGGTCCAGTGCCGTGAGAGCCGCCTCGGCGACCCCGCAGCCGCCCACCAGCTCGTCCAGCCCGATGCCGTCCACCTCGACCGCGAAGGCGTCCCCGAGCCGCCGCCGGGCATCCGCCTCGTCGTCCAGCAGTGGGTACACGGCCTGGATGGAGGAGACCAGTCCCGCCTCGGTCGCGGCCCGGTCCACCAGGTCCTGGGTGAGCCCCAGGTCCTCGCCGGTCGTCCAGCAGCTCTCGATGTACGGCCGCATGGCGCGCAGATACCGCACCAGCAGCGGATAGGCCTCCGGATCACGCGGGTCGCAGTCGATGCCGCCCTTGGCGCCGCCGAGCGGGACGTAGCGGCTCGCGGGGTCGTAGTGGAGGGCCTCCTTCATGGTCATGCCGCGGGCGAGGCCGGTGACCTCGTCCAGGGTGCAGCCCGCGCGCATCCGCAGACCGCCGCTGGCGACACCGCGCACCAGCCGGTCGACGACCAGGAAGCCCTGGCGGCCGGTGATGTGGTCGGTCCAGGTGAGGAACAGCAGGGGGCTGGCCATACGGGCTCCTTCGCCGGGGTTACTGAATATCCGTTCAGTATGACCGTCGTGGGACCCCTGCGCCCCGGTGGTGCCGGAGGGGCCGACCATAATGGAAAGCCTGACCGACTCCACCTGGAGGTACCGTGGCCGGTTTCCGTTCCCTGAGCTCCGGGCTCCGCGCGCTCCAGCCCGGGGCGTTCGGCGCGGACCCGAGCGGTGAACGCATGGCGCGCATCCGCAGATCGCCCCACTTCAGGGACGGGGTCTTCCAGAACCCCGGAGGTCCCGCGCGGACCCGGCCCTCGGGCTCCACCCTGGACTTCGCCAAGGTCTTCTTCGACAAGGAGACCCGGCCCCGCCGCGCCCCGAAGGGCACGGTGCCGGTGCACGCCACCACCCTCGCCGACATCGCCCGGCCACCGGCCACGGGGCTGCGGCTGACCTGGATGGGGCACTCCAGTGTGCTCGCGGAGATCGACGGCCGGCGCGTGCTGTTCGACCCGGTGTGGGGCGAGCGCTGCTCCCCGTTCCCGTTCGCCGGGCCGAAGCGGCTGCACCCGGTGCCCCTGCCGTTGGCCGCGCTCGGCCCGGTCGACGTCGTGGTCATCTCGCACGACCACTACGACCACCTGGACATGCCCACCGTCAAGGCCCTGGCCGGCACGGACACGCTGTTCGCCGTGCCGCTCGGCGTCGGTGCGCACCTGGAGCATTGGGGGGTCTCCGCCGGCCGGCTGCGCGAACTGGACTGGCACGAGACCACGAAGGTCGGCGGCCTCACCCTGACGGCCACTCCGGCCCGGCACTTCTGCGGCCGGGGGCTGCGCAACACCCAGCACACCCTGTGGGCCTCCTGGGTCGTCGCCGGCGAGGAGCACCGGATCTACCACAGCGGCGACACCGGCTACTTCGACGGTTTCAAGGAGATCGGTGCGGAGCACGGGCCGTTCGACGCCACGATGGTCCAGATCGGCGCGTACTCCGACTTCTGGCCCGACATCCACATGACCCCCGAGGAGGGCATGCGTGCCCACCTCGACCTCCAGGGCGGACCGGAGCACGGCCCGATGCTGCCGATCCACTGGGCGACGTTCAACCTGGCGACCCATCCGTGGGCCGAGCCCGGCGAGGGGACGCTCGCGGCCGCCCGCGCCGTGGGCGCCCGCATCGCCCTGCCCCACCCCGGTGAACCCTTCGAGCCCACGGCCGAGACCGTCCCGTCCGTGCCGTGGTGGCGTGGGGTGGCGCTCGCCCCGGCGGGTGGCTTTCCGGCCCGCGAAGCCCTCGCCGACGCCACGATCAGGGCCGCGTCGAACGCGGCAGCCGTGGCCCAGGCCGATACGTTGAGTGACGATGGCGGCAAGGCGGGCAAGGGTTCGGAGGACCCTGAAACGCTTCCGGCGAGCTGAGCCGGAGCGGACGGCGGACAGACGGCGAGGGCCGGGGAGCGTGAGGCTCCCCGGCCCTCGCCGCGTCTGCGCGACCGCTTCTGACCAGGTCGGATCGAACTGCTTCCGTTCGTGGCTGGATGCGTGACGGGGTTATCGGTCTGTCGTACGAGACCTCATACCAGAGCGGGACGCTCTCCGTATGAGTTTGTCAACTGCCCGCCGCACATGATGCGCTGACGACTACTGTCAGTGTCCGTCGGGAAACAGACGGACCAGGGAGTGGGGACCGGCACGTGCAGGCGCAAGGCGGACGAGGGAGTCGACGCGAGGGGGACCCCCGCTGCCCGCGCGCGACCGACGCCGGTACGGGTGCCGCCGTGGTGGCCCTCTCCGGCCCCGGGCAGCACACGGACTCCGGACGCGGCGATGCCGGGCGGGAGCCGGCCGGTCGCGGGCGGGCGGCGCGGGGCGCGCGGAAGCGACCGCGTGAGCCCGGTCGTACCACCGCAAGCCCCCCTGGCACCCCGGCCCGACGGACCAGTACGAGGACACCGATGTCTCACCTCCGCCCCCCGGCCGCACGCGCCGACCGCCGTGAGGGCGGGCGGCACGGGCGGCCGGCCACCCGCACCGCACCCGCGCTGCTCGAGACCCACATACGGCCCCAGCTGCTGCGTCTCGCCGTGCTGCCGCCCGTCGCCGTCGCCCTGAGCGGCTGTGCCGCCGTCCTCTTCACCGTCCGGTCCACCGGAGCGCGGCCGGGGCCGACGCTGTGGGTCGTGCTCGCCGGGGCGGTCTCGGTGACTCTGGTCGGCATCGTCGTCGCCGCGGTGGCCGCCAACCGGGCCGCTCGGTCCGTGTACGACCGCATCGACGTCCTGCGCCGCGCCACCGCACGGCGCGAGGCCGACCTGCGCGCCCTGGTCGAGAGCCTGCGCCGCGGGGACGGACCGCCTCAGCTCAGTCCGCAGAGCAGTCCGCGCGTCGGCCCCGCCGAGGGCGGTGACGACTTCGAACTCCTCGCCGCCGACCTGACCCGTGCGCATGACGGCGCCGTCACCGCCGTCGTCCAGGCCTCGCAGCTCTCCAGCCAGGCGGGCAGCGAGCAGAAGCTGGAGGTGTTCGTCAACCTCGCCCGGCGTTTGCAGTCGCTGGTGCACCGCGAGATCTCCATCCTCGACGAGCTGGAGAACGAGATGGAGGACCCCGACCTGCTCAAGGGGCTCTTCCACGTCGACCACCTCGCCACTCGCATCCGCCGTCACGCCGAGAACCTCGCCGTGCTCGGCGGGGCCGTCTCCCGCCGCCAGTGGAGCAACCCGGTCTCCATGACCGAGGTGCTGCGCTCGGCCATCGCCGAGGTCGAGCAGTACTCGCGGGTCAAGCTCGTGCCGCCGATCGACGGCACCCTGCGCGGACACGCCGTGGCCGACGTCATCCACCTGCTGGCCGAACTCGCCGAGAACGCCACGGTGTTCTCCGCCCCGCACACCCAGGTGCTGCTGCGCGCCAACCTCGTCACCTCCGGACTCGCCGTCGAGGTCGAGGATCGCGGTCTGGGCATGCCCCTGGAGGAGCAGACGCGGATGAACGCCCTGCTCGCCGACCCGGACCAGGTGAACGTCGCCCGGCTCCTCGCGGACGGCCGCATCGGCTTGTTCGTCGTCTCGCAGCTGGCCAGGCGGCACGGCATCACCGTCCGCCTCCAGAGCAACATCTACGGCGGAGTGCAGGCGGTGCTCGTGGTGCCGCAGGCGCTGCTCGGGGCGGAGGCGGGCACGTCCGGAGGCGCGGGGCAGCCGCAGGGCGGGGCGGACGGTACGGATCGTCCGGCCGTACCGCTGCGGCAGAGCCGGCAGCACGGACAGCAGGGGCAGCACGGACAGCAGGAGCAGCACGGGCAGTTCGCGGTCGGGGCGGGAGACGGAGCCGGGGCCGCGCCCGGAAGCTCGCCCGATCCGGCCACGGGGCCCGCGTCAGGGGCCTCGGCGGTCTACGGATTACCGTCCGGGTCAGGTGCCGCGTTCGACGCACTGCCGTCGACCCCGCCCGCCGCACCCCGGGCGCACCGGCCCGAGGCTCGACCGGCCTCGGGCGGACGCCCGCAGAACGGCCGGCCCGCGCCCCTGCCCGTGCGCGGTGCCCATCGGGAGCGACCCAACCCGGCCGAGGCGAGGCCCGGTATCAGCCCCGACGACCGGCGCGTCCTCGCCGAGCACGGGACCGCGCCGCCCACCCCGCGCAACGGCACCGTGCGCGGCACCATGGGCAAGCCCCAACTGCCCCGCCGCCGCGCCCAGGAGCACATCGCACCCCAGCTGCGCGACGGCCCCACGCCGCGCCAGGACCCCGACCACCTCGTCGGCCACGACCCCGGCCTGGTGGCGGCCTTCCAGCGCGGTATCAGCCTCGCCGAGGCCCAACAGCACATGGAGGCCGGGAACATGGAGTGGGGCGACATGGAGTCGTCGACCCCTATGGAGTCGTCGATGCCCATCGGGCCGGCGCACAGGGAGCCGACGCACACGGTGCCGACACACACTGAGTCGGCACACGTGGGCTCCGCACACGCGAAGCCGCCCCATAGGGACTCCGCGCACAGGGACCCGATCCCCATGGACCCGATCCCCATGGACCCCATCCCCATGGACCCGATCCGCATGGAGCCGGTGCACACCGAGCCCCTCCCCACCGTGAACGCGGCCCGCATCACCGAGGCGCGCGGCGCCCGGGACGGTGTGACCTCGTCCCGCCCCGACCAGACCACCACCCGGCACGACGGGAGCGCACCCGCCGGATGACCATCCCCGCTTCCACCCCCACCCCCAGCGCTCCCGCAGACCTTCGTACCCCAAGGAGTCGATCCACCATGGCGAGCGATGCGCCGACCGCCCATGTTTCCGATCTCGACTGGCTGATGAGCGGCCTCGTGCAGCGCGTACCGCACACGAGTGCAGCGGTGCTCCTGTCCTGCGACGGGCTCGTGAAGTCCGTACACGGCCTCGACCCGGACAGCGCCGACCACATGGCCGCCCTGGCCTCCGGCCTGTACTCCCTCGGTCGCAGCGCCGGCGTCCGCTTCGGCGACGGCGGCGACGTCCGGCAGGTCGTGGTCGAACTCGACTCGACCCTGCTGTTCGTCACCACCGCCGGCTCCGGCACCTGCCTGGCCGTGCTCGCCGGCCGCGAGGCCGACGCGGCCGTGCTCGGCTACGAGATGGCGATGCTGGTCAAGAGCGTCCGCCCGTACCTGGTCACGGCCCCCCGCCAGCAGTCCGTCGAATCCTCGGCGATGAGGTCTTGAGCGTGGTGGCGGCCGGTGACGGGCCCTGGCTCGACGACGCGGCCGGGCGGCTGGTGCGCCCGTTCACGGTCAGCAACGGCCGCACCCGTCCCACCGTCGCGCTCGACCTGATGTCGCAGGTGATGGCCACCGGGGCGACCCCCCTCGGCTACCTCGGCCCCGAGCACGCGCAGGCACTCGAGCGGTGCAGTGTGCCCGTCGCTGTCGCGGAGGTCGCCGCCCATCTGAAGCTGCCGGTGGCCGTCACCAAGGTGCTGCTGGCGGACCTCGTCGACTGCGGGGCGCTGACCACCAAGCCCCCCGCGTTCCACCACAACCCGACGGACCGGGCCCTTCTGGAGGCAGTGCTCGATGGACTACGACGACAGCTCTGACTACGCCGACCGTTCCGGCCACGGTGGCGACCCGTTCCCCGCCGCCCTCAAGATCCTCGTGGCGGGCGGGTTCGGGGTGGGCAAGACGACCTTCGTCGGCGCGGTCAGCGAGATCGCGCCACTCAGCACTGAGGAGCTGCTCACCACCGTCAGCGCCGCGACCGACAACCTCGACGGCATCGAGAACAAGGTCGAGACGACCGTGGCCATGGACTTCGGCCGCATCACGCTCGACCCGAAACACGTGCTGTACCTGTTCGGAACCCCCGGGCAGGAGCGGTTCTTGTTCATGTGGGACGAGTTGTGCGAGGGCGCGCTCGGGGCGGTCATCCTCGCCGACACCCGGCGCCTCCAGGAGTGTTTCGCGGCCGTCGACTTCTTCGAACAGCGCGGCCTCGACTTCATCGTGGCCGTCAACGAGTTCGACGGCGCCTACCGGTACGACCCCGACGAGGTGCGTGCGGCCCTCGACCTCTCCGACGAGATCCCCGTCGTGTGCTGCGACGCCCGGATCTCCAGCTCCGGGGTCCAGACCCTGCTCACCCTCGTGCGCCACCTCATCGCCCATACGCCGGCCCCCACCACGGGGTATGGCGCCCACATGTGATCCACCAACACCCGTCAGGAAGCCCGTATATGACGCATGCCCACAGCCCGGGAGGACGCCCATGAGCTACGACCCGCCGCGCCCGGCCGGTCGTCTGCTGCTCACACCCGAGGACAAGGAGGCTCCCGCCCGCGTCGGCCGACTGCGCCTGCTGGGCCTGGGCGAGCGCCCAGAACCCGCGCTCGACGCCTTCGCGCACGGTCTCGCCGAGCTCACCGGGGCGCCGTACGCCATGGTCAACTTCCCGGACGAGCGGGGCCAGTTCTACGCGGGCCTGTGCGTTCCGGCCGTCGCGCCGGTGGTGCGGAGCGACGGCACCAGCGCCCGGGTGGGCCGTACTCTGCCTCGCGACCATGGTTTCTGCCCCCATGTGGTGACGCGACGCAAGGCCCTGGTCCTGGAGGATGTCCACGACTATCCGAGGTTCGCGGGCAACCCGGTGGTCGACGAGTTCGGTATCCGCTCCTATCTGGGAGCACCGCTCATCGACGGTACGGGCCTGGTACTGGGCACCATCAGCGTCGCCGACGTCGGGCCCCGGCCGTGGGGGAAGCCGGGCCTGACCGCCATCAAGGAACACGCCGCACAGCTCGTCGTGCAGCTGGAGGGCTGGGACGGCCGGCTGCCCTACTGACACGCCCCGGGTTTTTGCAGCGCACCCAGGGGGCGTGAAGGAAAGCTGAGGCGGCGCTTAAGAAAACCTCGATGGACCGGTGCGGCCGGCGTACGGCAGATTGCTGTGCGATCCCACTCCTCACCCGGCCCAGGGGCTCCTTCGGCGTGCCCGGAGCCGGGACTCACCCACAGGAGCCGTAGCGGTGAAGGCGCTGGTCAAGCAGAAGGCGGAGCCCGGGCTGTGGCTCGCGGACGTCCCGGAGCCCGCCGTGGGGCCCGGTGACGTGCTCATCAAGGTGCTGCGCACCGGTATCTGTGGCACCGACCTGCACATCAGGTCCTGGGACGGCTGGGCGCGGCAGGCGATCCGCACCCCGCTCGTGGTCGGGCACGAGTTCGTCGGGGAGGTCGTGGAGACCGGACGGGACGTCACCGACATCGACATCGGTGACCGGGTGAGCGGCGAAGGCCACCTGGTGTGCGGCAAGTGCCGCAACTGCCTGGCCGGCCGCCGTCATCTGTGCCGGGCGACCATAGGGCTGGGGGTGGGCCGGGACGGGGCGTTCGCCGAGTACGTCGTCCTGCCCGCCGCCAACGTCTGGGTGCACCGGGTGCCCGTCGACCTCGACGTGGCAGCGATCTTCGACCCGTTCGGCAACGCCGTGCACACCGCGCTGTCGTTCCCGCTGGTCGGTGAGGACGTGCTGATCACCGGCGCGGGCCCGATCGGTCTGATGGCCGCCGCCGTGGCCGGGCACGCCGGCGCCCGCCATGTCATGATCACCGACGTCAGCGAGGAGCGGCTGGAACTGGCCCGCAAGATCGGTGTCAGCCTCGCGCTCAATGTCGCCGGCGCCACCATCGCCGACGGGCAGCGCACGCTCGGCCTGCGCGAGGGCTTCGACATCGGCCTGGAGATGTCCGGCCGTCCCGAGGCGATGCGGGACATGATCGCCAACATGACACACGGCGGCCGGATCGCGATGCTCGGCCTGCCCGCGCAGGAGTTCCCCGTCGACTGGGCCCGGATCGTCACCTCGATGATCACCGTCAAGGGCATCTACGGCCGCGAGATGTTCGAGACCTGGTACGCGATGTCCGTGCTGCTGGAAGGCGGCCTCGACCTCGCGCCCGTGATCACCGGCCGGTACGGCTTCCGCGACTTCGAGGCGGCGTTCGCCGACGCGGCGAGCGGCCGCGGCGGCAAGGTCATCCTCGACTGGACCGCGTAACTCCCCCTCACCGCCAAGCACTTCAGGAGCCCTCATGTTCGACTCCGTGCGCGACGACCTGCGCGCCACCCTCGACGAGATCCGCGCCGCCGGACTGCACAAGCCCGAGCGCGTGATCGGCAGCCCGCAGTCCGCCACCGTGAACGTCACCGCGGGCGGCCGGCCGGGCGAGGTCCTCAACTTCTGCGCCAACAACTACCTCGGCCTCGCCGACCACCCCGAGGTCGTCGCCGCCGCCCACGAGGCCCTGGACCGCTGGGGCTACGGCATGGCGTCCGTCCGCTTCATCTGCGGCACCCAGGAGGTGCACAAGGAACTGGAGGCGCGGCTGTCGGCGTTCCTCGGCCAGGAGGACACGATCCTGTACTCCTCCTGCTTCGACGCCAACGGCGGCGTGTTCGAGACGCTGCTCGGCCCCGAGGACGCGGTCATCTCCGACGCGCTCAACCACGCGTCGATCATCGACGGCATCCGGCTGTCCAAGGCCCGCCGCCTGCGGTACGCCAACCGTGATCTGGCCGAGCTGGAGGCCCGGCTGAAGGAGGCCTCCGACGCGCGCCGGAGGCTGATCGTCACCGACGGCGTCTTCTCCATGGACGGCTACGTCGCCCCGCTGCGCGAGATCTGCGACCTCGCCGACCGCTACGACGCGATGGTCATGGTCGACGACTCGCACGCCGTCGGCTTCGTCGGCCCCGGCGGCCGCGGCACACCCGAGCTGCACGGCGTCATGGACCGCGTCGACATCATCACCGGCACCCTCGGCAAGGCGCTCGGCGGCGCCTCGGGCGGTTACGTCGCGGCCCGTGCCGAGATCGTCGCCCTGCTGCGCCAGCGCTCCCGGCCGTACCTCTTCTCCAACACCCTCGCCCCGGTGATCGCGGCGGCCTCCCTGAAGGTGCTCGACCTTCTGGAGTCGGCGGACGACCTGCGCGTCCGGCTCGCCGAGAACACGGCCCTCTTCCGCAGCCGCATGACCGAGGAGGGCTTCGACGTCCTGCCCGGTGACCACCCCATCGCCCCGGTGATGATCGGCGACGCGGCGGTCGCCGGGCGCATGGCGGAGCTGCTGCTGGAGCGCGGTGTGTACGTGATCGGCTTCTCGTACCCGGTCGTCCCGCAGGGCCAGGCCCGGATCCGCGTCCAGCTGTCGGCCGCGCACTCGACGCAGGACGTCAACCGCGCGGTCGACGCCTTCGTGGCGGCACGGGCGGAGCTGGCCGGCTCGGAAACACCGGCGACCTGAGAGAATCGATCGCATGATCGAAGCGCGGCGGCTCCACATCCTCCGTGCGGTGGCCGACCACCGTACGGTGACGGCGGCTGCCGCCGCGCTGTACCTGACCCCGTCGGCCGTGTCCCAGCAGCTCGCCGCGCTGGAGCAGGAGACCGGGCACCGGCTCGTCGAGCGCGGGGCCAAGGGCGTACGCCTCACCCCCGCCGGTGAGATCCTGCTCAGCCACACCAACGCGGTCCTCGCCCAACTGGAGCGGGCCGAGGCCGAACTGGCCGCCTACAGCTCGGGAGCCGCCGGCACCGTCACCGTCGCCTCCTTCGCGACCGGCATCGCCCTGGTCGTCGCGCCCGCGGTGGCCCGCCTCGCCGAGTCGGCGCCCGGGATCCGCATCCGCGTCCAGGACGCCGAGGGCGACGCCAGCCTGCCGATGGTGCTGGACCGGCAGGTCGATGTCGCCGTCGCCGTCGAGTACCGGGGCGCCCCGCCCGCCGACGACCCGCGACTGACCCACGTACCGCTGTACGCCGAGCCCTTCGACGCGGTCGTGCCGGTCACTCACCGTCTGGCCGACGCGGCGGAGGTCCCGCTCGCCGAACTGGCCAAGGACGCGTGGATCGGCCCGTACCCCGGCAACCCCTGCCATGACGTGGTGGTCCTGGCCTGCGAGAACGCCGGCTTCCAGCCCCGTATGGAGCACTCCTCGGACGACTTCCGCGCGGTCGTCGCCCTCGCCTCCGCCGACGCGGGCGTCGCCCTCGTGCCGCGCTCGGCGCTGCGCGGCATGGACCTCGCCGGAGTGGTCGTCCGCCCCGTCGACGGCACGGCCCCCACCCGGCGGGTCTTCGCCGCCGTACGCCGGGGAGCCGAGGAGCATCCCCTGATCCGCCCGGTGCTGGACGCGCTCGGTGCGGCGGCGCAGGTGTGAGGCCTCGTTAACGCGGCTGTCTCATATCCGGGATAGCATCCCAGATATGAGAAGCGACGACGCGGACGAGGTCGACGCCCGGCTGGGTGCCCGCCTGGCCGAGCTGCGGACCGAACACGGCTACTCCCTGGGCGAGTTGGCGGACCGCAGCGGAGTGAGCCGCTCCACGCTGTCCCGCGCCGAGCGGGCGGAGATCAGCCCCACGGCCTCCCTCCTGAACCGCCTGTGCGCCGTCTACGGGCGGACCATGTCCCAGCTGCTCAGCGAGGTCGAGGCCGAACCGGCCCCCGTGGTGCGGACCGCCGACCAGCCCGTCTGGCAGGACCAGGCCTCCGGCTTCGTACGGCGGTCCGTGTCGCCGCCTCACGCAGCCCTGCGCGGCGAACTCGTCGAGGGACGCCTCACCGCCGACGCCGACATCGCCTACGACCGTCCGCCCGTGGCCGGTCTGGAGCAGCACATCTGGGTCCTGGAAGGGGCCCTCGACGTGACCGCACAGGACACCGAACACCACCTCGGCACCGGAGACTGCCTGCGGATGCGTGTGTGGGGCCCCACCCGGTTCCGGTGCGCCGCTCCCGAGGGCGTCCGGTATCTGCTGGCGGTGGTGCGGCCGTGATCCGTCTGGACGATACTCAACTGCTCCGGTGCGCCGGGGAGTTGGCGGACCTGTTGACCGACACCGTGAACGGCGGTGCCTCGGTCGGCTTCCTCGCCCCGCTCGACCGTGCCGAGGCGCTCGCCTGGTGGGAGGAACGGGCCGCCGACGTGGCAGCGGGACGGCTCGCCGTGTGGGCTGCGCACGACCGGGACCGGGTGCTGGGCACCGTGAGCCTGGCCTTCCCCGCCAAGCCGAACAGCCGCCACCGCGCCGAAGTCGTCAAACTCATGGTGCACCCGGACGCCCGCGGCCGTGGCCTCGGACGCCGGCTCCTGGCCACGGCGGAGGGCGCCGCCGCCGAGGCAGGCGTCACCCTCCTGCACCTGGACACCGAGGCCGGCAGCCCCGCCGAGCGGCTGTACCGGGCCACCGGCTGGACCGCGATCGGCTCGATCCCCGACTACGCGGCGAGCCCCGACGGGGAGCTGCGCCCGACGACGATCTACTACAAGCGCGTACCGGCAACCGCTCTCACCAGGTGATTGTCAGTGGCAGCCGATACCGTGCCTGCCATGCCGGATGCCGAAGACGTACGACGTATCGCTCTGTCCCTGCCGGAGACGACGGAGAAGATCGCCTGGAGCATGCCCACGTTCCGGGTCGCGGGAAAGATGTTCGCCACGCTGCCGGAGGACGAGACGTCCCTCGCCGTGCGCTGCCCCAAGGAGGAGCGGGACGAACTGGTGCTCGCCGAGCCGGAGAAGTTCTGGATCGCCGACCACGAGGCGCAGTTCGCCTGGGTCAGGGCCCGGCTCGACGCGCTGGAGGACGAGGGCGAGCTGCGGGACATCCTGGCCGACTCCTGGCGCCAGGCCGCCCCGCCCCGACTCCTGGAGGCCCACCCCGGGTTGGGCCCCGTGGCGGGGGAGTGACCTCCTCCGGGTCTCACGCGGGAGCCGCCGCCCCGACGAAACCCCCGATGCGCTCCCGCAGTGACCGGGCGTCGAGGCCATGGGCGGCGGCATGCTCCTCCACCTGCCCGTACCGCCGCAGTTCCCGACGGCCCACGCCCAACCCCAGCACCCGGTGCGGCACCTCGGACAGCGCGTCGCTCGCCGCGGCCGTCGAGGTGCCCGCCAGGTAGGGCTCGACGAGCACGACGTCCGTCCCGGCCACCCGGGTGACCCGGCGCAGGGCGGCCCCGTCGAAGGGGCGGACGGTGGTCGCGTACAGGACCGTGACGTCGAGGCCCTCGGTGGCGGCGAGCACGGTGTCGAGCAGGGGCCCGACGGCGACCACGACACCGGAGCGCCCCTCGCGGACGGTGCGGAAGCGCTCCCCGTCGACGGGCAGCGCCCGCCCGTTGGACTGGAGGGACAGCCGCACGTACACCTTGTCGTCGCCCGCGGCGACCGCGTGCCGCAGCAGCGTCTCGGCCTCGTCCGGGTGGCCCGGCACATGGACGGTCCAGCCGTCCAGCGTGTCGAGCAGCGCCACGTCGCCCGGCGCCATGTGGGTGTAGCCGCCCGCCGGCCAGTCGAAGGAGGCGGCGGCGCTCACCAGCACCGCGCCCGCGTCCTGGTGCCCGAGATCCAGCTTGACCTGCTCGAAGGGCCGCTCGACGAGAAAGCTGGCGAAGGTGTGCACGACGGGCCGCAGCCCGGTCAGCGCCAGCCCGGCCGCCGCCCCGACCAGGAGCTGCTCGCGGATGCCGACGTTGACGACCCGGTCGGGATGGCGGCGGGCGGCCTCGGCGAAGCCGTCCGCGCCGATCTCGGCCAGGACCACGGCGACGCGGGGATCCTCGTCGAGCAGCCGGGAGACGACAGGGGCGAAACGGTCACGCATGGTGTCCATGGAGTTCTGCTTCCTTTCCGGCGGGGGGACCAGGCGGACTTGGGCTCGACCCGGGCCACGACCACGTGCGGGCGGCGCGGGTGCGGTGCGGTGCAGGCGGCGTACAGCGCCTCGTGGTCACGGCCGTCGACGGTCAGCGCGGACCAGCCCGCGGCTTCGAAGCGGGCGGCGATCCCGCCGGGGCGCCCGTATGTCGCGGAGGAGTTGTCGACGACGACGGTGTGCAGCCGGTCGAGCCCGGCGGGCCCGGCGAAGGCGATCGCCTCGTGGTTGCTGCCCTCGTCCAGCTCGGCGTCGCCGATCAGCGCCCACACCCGCGGCTCGTCGAGCCCCTGGGCCCGCAGCCCCAGTGCCGTCCCGACGGCGATCGGCAGCCCGTGCCCGAGTGATCCGCTGCCGATCTCGGCCCCCGGTACGAGCGTGCGGTCGGGATGGTGGCCGAGCGGGGAGTCGTAGGAGCCGAAGCCGGGCAGCCACTCCACCGGCAGGAAGCCCTTGGCGGCCAGCACGGCGTAGTACGCCATCGGCCCGTGCCCCTTCGACAGCAGGAACCGGTCCCGCTCCGGGTCGGCCATCCGCTCCGGGCTCACCCGCAGCACCCGGTCGTACAGCACCCACAGCACGTCCAGCGTCGACGTCGCGGCCGGGCCGTGCTTCTCGTCGCCGGTCATCAGGCCCATGAGTCCCGGCAGGTCGGCGTACGTGTGCGTCATGTCCGTCGCGTTGGTCATGTGCACGAGCGTGCAACCTCAGCCAATGTTGAGGTCAAGCGACGGGTGCCCGGAAACGGATGCGCGATCACCGGCGCGAGTGCGGTATTGTTTCCCTGCGCGTTCGGCCGAGGGAATCCCCAGGTCAGACGGGCAACGGGACGTGGCGCAGCTTGGTAGCGCACTTGACTGGGGGTCAAGGGGTCGCAGGTTCAAATCCTGTCGTCCCGACTGGAGAAATTCGCGGGTCAGGGCCGGTTTCGGAGTCATCCGAAGCCGGCCCTTGATCATTCTTGGGTACCAGTTGGGGACCGTCGTCCTTGACCTTGACCGCTGTACGGACGAATGCCGTACAGCGGTCACTGGCGCATGATTGATGCTTAAAGCAAGCCCTCGCGGCGGAATGGGCTCAGAACATGGTGTTTTCGTTGAGGGCGGTCTCCGGCACGTCCTGGACGGAGTCCCAGTGCTCGAGGATCTTGCCGTGCTTGCCGACGCGGAAGATGTCCACCACGGCCTGGCCGCGGTCCTCGGGGCTGAGGCGGTAGTGGGCGTGGACGGCCACGAGGTCGCCTTCGGCGATGACGCGCTTGCGTTCCACGATCAGGTTCGGGAACTGCTGGAAGAAGTTGGTGAACTGCTCGCGCAGGCCGGCCGAGCCGTTGGGGGTGGTGGGGTTGTGCTGGTAGTACTCCGGCGTCAGGTACCTGACCGCGTCGGGGTTCTTGTCGATGAGGAGTGTGTCGAAGTAGGCGGTCGCGACCTTCCGGCTGAAGGGGGTCATCCAGCGGGGGCCGGGCTGGTTCGTGCGCGGCTGACTGACTGTGCCGAACATGTCGTTGCCGTTGACGGTGGTCTCCGGTACCTCCTGGACCACGTCCCAGTGCTCGGCGATCATGCCCTTCTTGTCGAAGCGGAAGATGTCGACCACGGACGAACCGCGGGTGCCGGGCTGGAAGACCGGGTTGGAGTGCACCATGACCAGGTCGCCCTGGGCGAGGACCCGCTTGACGTTGTACACGTGGTCCGGGAACTGCGCGGTCCAGTCGCGGATGAAGTTCTTGATCGCCTCCCGGCCGTCGGGGGCCATCGGGTTGTGCTGGATGTAGTCCGCGCGGATGTACTGGTCGGCGACCTTGAGGTTGCCTTCCTCGAAGAGCTGCCTGAGCACGTGGACGGCGACGCGCTTGTTGCGCTCCTCGGTGTAGGGGTTCCCCTGCCGGGAGTCCGCGACGGTCGGAGAGGAGGAGGGGGCGGACGCCGTGGCGGCGGGCGCGAACCCGGCCATGGATCCGACGGTTGCCGCGGCCAGCAGAGCGGCGACGGTCCTCTTGGACAAGTGGGTGTTGCTCATGACGATGTTCTCCAATGCGGTACTGCGATGGGAAAGGTGGATTACGCGGGGGTGAAGGCGAGGAGGAACTCGACGGTCCCCTCGTCCTCGACGGTGATCCCGCCGAAGTTCGGTGCGTCGATGCCGTAATCGGCGAAGGTGATGGGGATCGAGCCGTTCGCACGGAAGCCGGCGGCTGTGCGCTGGGCGGTGAGGTCGAAGGTGACGGGGTTCGTCTCGCCGTGGACGGTCAGATTCCCCGTTGCCTCGCCGGTGACTTGTTCGTTCACGTCCGGCACCGAGCCGAAGTCAACGGGCTCGGTGAGCTCGAAGGTGGCGTTGGGGTACCGCTCGGTGTTCATGACCCGGCCGCGGAACTGGCTGTCGCGCTGGGCGGAGTCGCTCCGCACCGATGCCAGGTCGACGGTGAAGCTCCCGCTGACGGCCCGGGTGCCCTCGATCTCCAGCTCTCCGGTGACCTGGCCGGTGCGGCCCACGGCCGTGGTGTTCTGGCCGAAGAGCACCTCGTCGACGCGGTAGCCGGCCTGTGAACCGTTCCCGACCCGCCAGCTGCCCTCGACGCTCTGGCCCGCCTGATCGCCGGAGCCGGAGTCGGAGGTGCTCTCCGGTGCGGCCGGTGGACTCTCGAGTGACAGCGAGGCTGGTGGGTCGTCCTGGATGTAGTTGATGTAGACGTACGGGCCTCCGACGCCCACGAGGGCGGCGGCGGCAGCGCCGACGATCAGCCAGCGCTTCCAGCGTCTGGATGTGGTGCGTGCCATTGGTTCCTCCGAGAGCGGGATAATCGAGTGGATGATCTTGAAGTTTCAAGCAATGGAGTAGGGGTCCGCCCGGCCCATGAACGCCATCAGGTCAGCGGTGGGCGGCGAGGGAGACGTGCTCCCAGTCGGCCCAGGCCGCCAGCTTGCGCGTGTAGTGGTCCTTGACCGGCTCGATCGGCGGTCTGCCGAAGAACACCCGCAGCGGCGGGTTCTCGGCGCCCACGATGGTCAGCAGCGCGGGTCCGACGGCCTTCGGGTCGCCCATGTCGGACAGGTCCAGGCCCTCGGCCAGGGCTTGGCGGACACCGTCGTAGAGGGGTTGGGCTCGGAGTTCCCCGCGGAGGCGCCGGGCCGGTCGGTGGGGTAGGGGCCGGGCTCGACCAGGGTGACCTTGATGTTCTGCCCGGCGACCTCGGCGGCCAGGGCCTCCGTCACGCATTTGGAGCGGGTGGTGGCCTTGATGTCCTCCGCAGTGCGCCGAACGGCGGCCGTGTTCCGCACGGCGAGGACCGCCTCCGCTCCGGCCGCGGCGAGCGCCTGGGCGGTCTCCATGCCGGTGCCGGTGCAGGAGGCGGCTGCGGTGACGACGGCGCGGCGGCCGGTGAGATCCGTGCGCGCGATGACCTCGGCGGCCGTGGATCCGGTGTGGAAGGGCGTGGTGATGCGTGTGCTCGTGGTCATGTCGGCACGTACTCCCGGCTTGCTACGATCAAAAATCGGAGGCTCCTCCGCTTTGCTTGAACTTTAAACGGAGGCGCCTCCGATTGTCCAGAGGGAGGAATGCTGTGACCGGCAACACACGCGGGCTGCGTGCCGACGCGCGGCGTAACCGGCAACGCCTGCTCGACGTCGCCGTACGCGCTTTCTCCGAGCAGGGCACGGACGCGTCGCTGGAGGCCATCGCCAGAGAGGCCGGGGTGGGCATCGGCACGCTGTACCGGCACTTCCCCACCCGGGAGGCACTGCTTGAGGCCGCCTACCGCAACGAGGTCGCGCGGGTCTGCGACAGCGCCGGGGAACTGCTGGCGCAGTACCCGCCCGACATGGCGATGCGGGTGTGGATGGACCGGTTCATCGACTATCTGGCCACCAAGCAGGGCATGGCGGACGCGTTGAAAGCCGTCATCGCCTCCGGCGACTCGGACCCGTTCGCCGAGAGTCTGGACCGGATCAGCTCGGCCATCAGCACGCTGCTGAAGGCCGGGGCCGAGGCGGGCGTCCTGCGCTCCGACGTCGACCCTCTCGACGTCGGCTTCAGCCTCGGCGGCATCCTGCTGATCACCACCGACAAGGGGCTGCGCGACCGCGCGAGCCGCATGCTCGATCTGCTCCTCGACGGACTCCGCTACCGCGC
Source organism: Streptomyces caelestis (assembly GCF_014205255.1). Classification (GTDB taxonomy): domain Bacteria; phylum Actinomycetota; class Actinomycetes; order Streptomycetales; family Streptomycetaceae; genus Streptomyces; species Streptomyces caelestis. The sequence goes on from NZ_JACHNE010000001.1 coordinate 7,758,955, forward strand.
CGGCTGAACTGGAGACCTCATACGACTGGGCGTACACATCACCCGCTACGGCCGCCCCGGCGGTCCGGCCGCCCTCGGGTCCGAGTCGGCCGCGGCGGGCGCGGTCGCGGAGGAGGCCGGCGTCAGCCGGCTCTCCGTCATGGACCACTGCTTCCAGCCGGAGGCTACGGGCTCACCGTGAGCGAGCCCATGCTGGAGGGCCACAGCACCCTCGGTCATCTTGCGGCCCACACCTCGACGACCCGACTCGGCCTGTGGATCACAGGGGTGACGTACTGTCACCTGGCTGCTGGTCCACCGGTCCCCGTCGGTGATCCCTTCCCGGCCACCGTCGTCAGGCCGATGGCCGGCGAGCGGCATGCGGAGAACGGCGAGCGCTTCGTGAAAGCGGCCGTCGAGGACGGCGGTCATCGCCGGCCTGGACAACGACGCCCGCAGCGCAGACCGTGGTCGGTGCTCAGGTCTGAAGAGGGAATGGGTGGTGAGGTCGGTGCCGGACCGAGGCGGTGGACTGCGGCGGTGGACCGCCCTCGACGGCCTCAGCACCTGCCTGAGCGGCGTCACTTTGCGGGAAGGCGAGCCCGCAGCTATCTTCATACTCAACAATGCGACTAGGTGCCTAGTTGTTTAGCGATGGCCGTGTGCCACTTCTATCAGCAGCGTTGACGAGAGGCGGTCGGCCCCGTGTCGAGCAGTGGGTATCTGCGCTATGTCGCCCTGGGTGACAGTCATACCGAGGGGGTCGGGGACGGCGACGACGTCCGTGGTCTTCGGGGCTGGGCGGACCGGCTCGCCGAGCAGGTCGCCCGCCACAACCCCGGCCTGCTCTACGCCAACCTCGCGGTGCGCGGCCGTAAGGCCGGTCAGGTGCGCGCCGAGCAGCTCGCTCCGGCTCTCGCGATGCGGCCCGACCTCGCCACCGTGGTGGCTGGCGTCAACGACGTGTTGCGCCCGAGCTGCGACCTCGATGAGGTGGTCGGCCATGTCGAGGCGATGTTCGCCGCCCTCACCGCCCAGGGCGCCACGGTCGCGACCCTCATGTTTCCCGACGTCGGGCGTATCACGCCGTTGTCCCGCCCGATAGGTCACCGTGTTCTCGCACTCAACGCGCGCATCCGGGAGGCCGCCGACCGCCACGGCGTGGTGGTGGCGGAGACGGCCGCGCACGCGGCGGCGACCGATCCGCGGTTGTGGAGTGCTGACCGGCTGCACGCCGGCCCGCTGGGACACGCGCGCATCGCGGCTGCCGTGGCCCAGGCGCTCGGTCTGCCGGGCAGCGACGACAAGTGGACCCTTCCCCTTCCCGCGGGGACGGACATCTCTGTCTGGAGGGCCGTGGGTGCCGAACTGCGCTGGGCCGGCACCTTCCTCGGCCCTTGGGTCGGCCGCCGCCTGCGTGGCCGCTCCTCCGGTGATGGCCGCCAGGCCAAGCGGCCGGTGCTGCTTCCGGTGGCCGCGTCCGCCGGGGACACCTCCCCAGCAGTGTGATGCTGCGGCCCGCGACGGCGCCGGCGGCTCCTCGTGCTGAACTGCTCTTCACCGGCCGGGAGCTGGAAATGAGTGACGTCCATCCCTTCGCGTCCGGCGCGCGAAGCGTCTGCGGATCGTCAGCGACGTGGCCCTAGGCGTCGGGGCACTGCTGTTCACCGTGTTCTACGTCGGTGCCGACATGGACCCCGCCAGTCACCTCCACGGGACTGCATCGCAACCCCGCCGACAAGGAACCGCAGCCGGTCCTCGCTCGGACATCTGCCGACGACCCCTGGGAGGCCGGGCTGCTCACGAGCGTCCAGCTACTCACTTTGTTGACTAACTGTGTGGGTGGGACCGCCGCGGTCAGCCGTCGGCCCGGAGCGCGGCCGTGCGCTGTTCGAGCCTGCGCAGCGCCATGTCCCCCCACTGGAGGTTCTCCCGCTCGAACGACATTCCGCGCAGCAGGGTGAGATACGGGCCGATGCGCTCGGCCTCGGCGAAGTACGCCTCCTCCGAGCGCCCGTCGAGCAGACGCTGCCGGAGCCTCTCGTAGCGGGCCAGCTTGGCGGTGGCCCACTCCATGCGCTCGGCGATGGCAGTCCGGACCGCTTCCATGTCGCCCGCGTCCAGGCACTGCACCTTGACAAGCAACTCGTCCCGGATCACCGCCGGTTTACCCAAGGGCTCGGCGGTGTAGGCGTGGACGGCCTTCCGCCCGGCCTCCGTCAAGGAGAACAGTCGCTTGTTAGGGCGGCGCTCCTGCTCGACGACGCGGGCCGTGACGAGTCCTTCGGCCTCCATGCGATCCAGCTCCCGGTAGAGCTGCTGAGGCGTCGACATCCAGAAGTTGGCGACCGTCGCGTCGAACGCCTTCGCGAGGTCGTACCCGGACGCCTCGCCCTCCAACAGCGCGGCCATCACCGCGTTCCGCAAAGCCATGGATGCACGCTAGCACCACTGTGATTAGTCAACAGGGTGACTAATAGTCGCCCTTACCCTGTAGATACGCCATGCCGGGCCCCTCATCTCCACCGCATATATTCGCATTGTTGCATATCCGAGGATCGGCTCATGCATCCCTTCCGCAAAGCCGTCGAGAGCGACGACCTGGAGGCCGTGGCCGCTGTCGGCGATCTCATGCACTTCGACGATGACGGGAAGATCGACGATTTCACAGGGATGGTGCGCCCGCTCTCCGCCGCCCAGGCGCTCGGCGAGGCCATGGGCGCCCAGTTCGAGCAGATCGCCCGAGAGGCCGCCGAACAGTGACCACGACGACGGACTTCGACGCGGTGGTCATCGGCGCGGGCAACGCCGGACTGACCGCCGCCACCCTCCCACGCGCGGGACTGCGCACCCTCCTGGTGGAGCGCCACAACGTCCACGGCGGCTGCGCCACCTCCAGGGCGTCCACGGCGGCCCAGTCGGGCCAGTCGGTGGGTCCTAGTCGTGGCGTCGACACGTTTCAGGCACATACCCCTTGGTCCCTACCTCGGGGGTCAGGGGGCGCAGGTTCACATCCTGTCGTTTCCGGGTCAGCCGCCACCGTCCAGGTCACTGCGCCGGCGCCGCACCTTGAGCTCGTGACCCCGCAGCTCCATCTCGTACAGCTTCCCGCGCGCGTTCTCGAAGGGCCGGTGGAGGATCATCATCAGGCGGCCGTCGAAGGTGTGGAACAGCATGCCGTGGCCGCTGTCGTCGCGGACCAGGGGCCGGTGCTGCTGCCACGGGCCCTGGATGTCCCCGGATCTCGATACGGCGTACGTCTGGACGTAACCGCCGCTGATCGTGCCGTCCTGGCCGGCCGTGTTCTTCTCGTAGGTCGACCACAGCATGAGCAGGGAGCCGTCAGGGGTGCGGTACAGCTGGGGGCCGTCGGTGATGTAGGGCGGCAGCTGGTGCGGTACGCCCGCGGGGATCTGCTCGGAGGTCCAGGGCGCGTCCGAGGCCTTGAAGAGGTAGACAGGGTCGCCGACCGTCCCGGACAGGTCGGGGGTCAGCCGGATCGCCTCCATCGTGCCGTCGATCGTCTGGAGCCACTCGTGCGCGTACACCATCCAGGGCTGCCCGGACGGGTCGACGTACAGCGTGCCGTCGAGGGTCATGAGGTGCTCGGGCGGGACGGGGCGTGCCGGGTCGAGGACGGTGAACGGGCCGAGCGGTGAGTCGGAGACGGCCGTGACCGTGCCGCGCATATGGGTCGGGGTCCGGAACGGGACACCCCACTGGTTGGCCGGAGGGACCGGGAGGGGCCTGTCCGCGTTGTGCAGGGTGGTGAAGAGGTAGTACCGGCCGTCCCAGGCGTGCACCTCCGGCGCCCACGCGCCGTCCGTCGCCCAGATGCCCTGCTGCTCGGCGGTCAGGAACACCACGACGGGGCGCGTCCAGTCGCGCAGGTCGTGGCTGCGGTAGACCATCGTGCCGGTGCCGTCGACGCCTGATACGGAGGGGTCGTTGGACGTGTAGAGGTGGTAGGTGCGCGTCGGTCCGTCGGCGACGACGAACGGATCGTGCAGCGGCATGCCGGGAAGCCGCATCGGCTCACCCCTCGGTAATGGCCCGCACCCGTCAGATCACGCAGCCCGCATGGGCCAGCGCCTGCTTGAGCAGCACCCCGTGGCCGCCCGGCATCTCGCTCTGCACCGCCTCCGAGACGGCTTCCTGAGGGCTGAACCACACCAGGTCCAGCGCGTCCTGCCGGGGCCGGCAGTCGCCCGTCACCGGCACGATGTAGGCGAGGGACACCGCGTGCTGGCGGGGGTCGTGGTACGGCGTGACGCCTTGCGTCGGGAAGTACTCCGCGACCGTGAACGGCTGGAGCGACGGCGGGACGTGGGGCAGGGCGACCGGACCGAGGTCCTTCTCCAGGTGGCGCAGCAGGGCGTCGCGGACCCGTTCGTGGTGCAGCACACGGCCGGAGACCAGCGTCCGGCTGACCGTTCCGTCGGGTCCCATGCGCAGCAGCACACCGACACTCGTGACTTCGCCGCTGCCGTCGACACGGACCGGGACGGCGTCGACGTACAGGATCGGCATGCGGGCGCGTGTCATCTCCAGTTCGTCGGAGGACAGCCAGCCGGGCGTGGTTTCGGTCATGTCAGACATCGCTTGATCATACTTTCAGCCGTTCGGACTTCCTGGATAGCCGCTCGGGAGGAACTGTGACCGTCCCCACGCCGTTCAACCGCCTCCCGGCGAGTCGTCCGGGAGCCGGTAGACCCGCCAGGACCGCGTCGGCCCGGGTGGGGCCGACGCGGTGGAGGGTGAGGCCGACGTCGAGACGCACCTGCTCGAAGACCGCGCGAGGTACGCGGCCTGCCGTTCCTCGGCGAAGGTGGGCGCCGGGAGTCAGGGCTTCACGGCCACCGCGCCGTACTGCGGCACCAGCACGGCCGAGCCGGCGTCGGCACGCCACTGCCCGCACGAGACCATGCCCGGATCGAGCAGCTCCAGACCGTCGAGGAACGCGGCGATGTCCGCGCCGCTGCGGGCGGTGATCGGGGGAGTGGCGTTCTCGTTCCAGAACTTCATGGCCGGGATCTGCCCCGCGCCGCCGAGCTCGTCGTCGAAGGTCGGGTGGGTGAGGACCAGGAAGCTGCCGGAAGGGACCGCGGCCATCACGCGGCGCACGATGTCCCGGGCCTGCTCCGCGTCCAGGACGAAGTTGAGGATGCCCAGCATCATGACGGCCACGGGCCGGTTGAAGTCCAGGGTGTGCCCGGCCCGTTCGACGATGGCCTCCGGGTCGTGCACGTCGGCGTCGATGTAGGCGGTGACGCCGTCGCGGGTGCCGGTCAGCAGGGTGCGGGCGTGTACCAGCACGATCGGGTCGTTGTCGACGTAGACGATCCGTGAGTCGGGCGCGATCCGCTGGGCGATCTCGTGGGTGTTGTCCGCCGTCGGCAGCCCCGTGCCGATGTCCAGGAACTGCCGCACTCCGCGCTCGCCGGCCAGGAACGACACGGCCCGGCCCAGGAAGTCCCGGTCCGCCCGGGCGATGTCCCGGATGATCGGGAACATGCCGGCCACGTGCTCGCCGACCCGCTGGTCGACCTCGTAGTTGTCCTTGCCGCCGATCCAGTAGTTCCACACGCGCGCGTTGTGCGCCACACCGGTGTTCAGCCTCGCCGAGCCGCTCGGCGGGGTGTGGCTCTCACTCACGTCTCTTCCTCTCCTCGCACGAGCGACCGATACCGGCCATCGCGGTCATTGTGCCGGTCCGATGATCACGCTGTCCCGGGAATCGGCAGGGCCGGCGGGGCCGTCGGCGCGCGGCGGGGGAGAGCCGCCGACCGTGTTACTGGACCTCGCCCGGGTTCGGAGAGGGCGTCTTGCCGGCCAGCACGTCCTTCAGGCGCTGGGTGCCGAGCCGCACCGCCTGCTCGGCGGAGTCGCTCTCGCCCCCGTCGAGCCCGCCCGCCGTGACGGTGATCGTGTCGTTGCCGACGCGTACGGCGGCGACGTCCAGAGTCAGCGTGGCCTCGCTGCCCCCGGTCCTGCCCCGCACCGTCACGCGCAGGCCCTCACGGGCGTCGCCCACGCCGGGCAGCGAGGCAACGACGACCTGGACGGTGCGCTGCTCCCCGTCGTCGGTGACGGTGAACTGGTCGCACTTCTCCGGCAGGTTGGCCATCCAGTTCAAGGAGTCCTGCGGGTCGGTCCGTTCGTAGGAGGCGACCTGGTACAGCATGCGCGAGTCGCCCTGTTCGAAGCCGCGCAGCTCGGACGCGCCGGACGGTCTGCCCAGCAGATCGTCGTCGAAGAGGGAGTCGAGGAGCCGCTGGCAGTCGGCGGCCTGGGCCTTCGCGGTGAGGAAGCCGGAGACGTCGACCGTGCCGATGAGCAGGCTGTCGTGCCAGTTCTCGGCCTCCGCGTCCTTGACCTGGGTCCAGTCGTCCTCGATGTCCGCCTCGGTGATCAGCGCGGTGCGGGCGCGGTCCGTGGTGAGAGTGGCGGTGGGAGAGGGGGTCTGCCGCTTCCCGGCGACCTGTGACGCGGTGACGCCCGAGACACGCGAACCGTCTCCGTCGCCGCCGTCCGAGCAGGCGGCGGTGGTCAGCAGCGTGCCTGCCGCCAGGGTCGCGGAGAGAACACGGACGAGCCGGTACGGACGGCGGGTCATCGGGAGTGCCTCCTGGGAGCGTGACGCGTGTCCTCAGGGCACCACCGGCACCGACGGCCCACCACCGGCACCGGACTGTTCGGGTGAGCACCTCCCAAGGCGCGGGCGCCTTACGCTCCGGCCCGGGCGTGCCCGTTCTGCCAGGCCCAGGCCGCGATCTCGACCCGGTTCCGGGCGGCCAGCTTGAGCTGGACGCTGGACAGGTGCGTCTTGACCGTGGAGAGGGAGACGTACAGTTCGGCCGCGATCTCGGCGTTGGTCCGGCCGAGGGCGACCAGACGGACCACGTCCAGCTCGCGCTCGGTCAGCGGCTCCCGGGGCGGAGCCGAGGGGGCCGGGGAGGGGGCCCGGGGCTTCGGCCGTGGTGCGGTGTCGGCGGCCGTCGCCGCGGTGACGTGCTTGAGCAGCCGGACCGTGACCGACGGGGAGACCAGCGAGTCGCCCGCGGCGGCGGCCCGGACGGCCTCCGCGAGGAGCGTCGGACCGGAGTCCTTGAGCAGGAAGCCGCAGGCGCCGCCGCGCAGCGCGCCGTACACGTACTCGTCGAGGTCGAAGGTGGTGACGACGACGACCCGCATGGGGTCGGCGACGTCCGGCCCGGCCAGCAGCCGGGTCGCCTCCAGCCCGTCCAGCTTCGGCATCCGGATGTCCAGCAGGCACACGTCCGGCCGCTCGCGGCGGGCCAGCGCCACGGCCTCCTCGCCGTCACGGGCCTCGGCGACCACGGTGATGTCCGGCTGGGCGTCGAGGAAGAACCGGAATCCGGTGCGGATCATGTCCTGGTCGTCCGCGATGAGCACCCGGATGGGAGCGCCGCGGCGGGCGGCGGCGCCGGGCTCGCCGTGTGGGACGGGGGTCGTCATGGGGTGATCATGCCTCAGGGCTGGACAGGACTGGACAGGGCTGGGAGCGTCAGCGTATGTGAAGTGGCTCGGCCCTCGCCCACGGACCCGGGCGCGTGCCTCCGCCGAAAGGCCAGGTCCAGGCGCCGGTCCCTCGGCCGTTCGGCCGATCCCGCCGCCCGGGGCCTCGCATACCGTGAGCCGCATGAGATCCACCTCTCCCCGCGGCTGCGTGCGGGGCTTCGGCGTCGGCTTCCTGCTGGCGGCCTCGGTCTACGACCTGCTCGTCGCCGACGCCGTCGACAACGCCGTCTGGGCGCCGGTGACCGTGCTGCTCGTCGGGTTCACCGCCGTGCTGTGGCCGGTCGGCCGGAGGCCGCGGTGGCTCACCCCGCAGCTGCGCACGGCCGTACCCGCCGTGGTCTCCGCGCTTCTCACGGCGGCCGTGCTGCTGACCGACCGCGCGCACATGCCGTTCGGGCCGGGCGAGGTGGTGATCCTGCTGAGCCTGCTGTTCGTCGCCGTACGCCACTGCCCGTGGCCGTGGGCCCTGGTGTGCGCGGTGCTCGACGCGGCCGCCCTGCTTCTGCTGCCGGTGCGGTACTTCCGGTCGTTGCAGGAGGAGGTGCTGGCGTACGCCCTGGTGGGCCTGGTCCTGGTCGGGCTGACCGCCGGGCTCGCCGCGTACCTGCGCTCCCTGGACTACCGGCGCACCGTCGCAGTCGGCGAGACACGCCGCGCCGAGCGCGTCGCCATCGCCGCCGACCTGCACGACTTCGTCGCGCACCACGTCACCGGGATCCTCGTGCAGACCCAGATGGCCCGCATGATGGCGGCCCGGCAGCCGCAGGACCTGGACCCCGTCCTGGCCGGCATCGAGCGCGCCGCGACCGAGGCGCTGGCCTCCATGCGGCGCACGGTGGGCGTGCTGCGCGACACCGGCCCGGAGGCCGCCGACCGCCGTCCCGTCGGCGACCTGGCCGCCGTCACTGACCTGGTCGAAGGCTTCGCGACCCCGGCGCAGAGGACCGTCCTGCACCGGGACCCGGGCGTCTGCGACGACCTGCCGTACGAGATGCAGGCCGCCGCCTTCCGGGTCGTGCAGGAGGCGCTGACCAACGTACGGCGCCACGCGGGCGACGCCACGCAGGTCACCGTCCGTCTGGCCTGCCCCGGTGACCGGCTGGAGGTCACGGTGACGGACGACGGCCACGGCGGCACGCAGCTCCCGGAGGCCGCCCACGGCGGCGGTTTCGGCCTCGTCGGCCTGACGGAACGGGTGACCGCGCTGGGCGGCGCATTGCACGCGGGACCTCGCGGGGGTGTGGACGGGGCAGCGGGCTGGCAGGTGCGGGCGGTGTTCCCGGCCGGGAAGCAGTGGCGTCCGGGCTCCCGTGCGCTGTTCAATGAGACTGCACACGCCGCCTGGGAAGTGAAGCCGCCCGCCGACTGAGGATCGATGCTGCACGCCACCCGAGAGGAGCCGCCCGTGTCCCCCGCCGTCGTGCCGCCCGTCGGGGCGCGTATCCGGCAGGCGCGTCTGGAGCGTGGGATGAGCCTGCGTGCGCTCGCGCGGGAAGTCGGTGTGTCGGCGAGCCTCGTGTCGCAGATCGAGACCGGCAAGAGCCAGCCGTCCGTCAGTACCCTCTATGCGATCACGACCGTCCTGGGCATATCCGTCGAGTCCCTCTTCGACGCCCGGGCCTCCTCGCCGATGGCCGGCGTACACCCGCCCGGCACCGTCCTGCATGCCCTCGCCGCCTTCGCCGCCGACCCGGAGCGGCGGATCGGCCCGCTGGCCGGCGCGGGTGAGCGCGAGACCCTGGAGCTGGACTCCGGCGTCGTATGGGAGCGCCTCGGCCGGGTGCCGGGCGGGGACGTCGACTTCCTGCTGGTGACCTACCGGCCCGGCGGCTCCTCGTCCGGCTCCGGCGGCCTGATGCGGCACGCCGGCACCGAGTACGGCTATCTGACCTCCGGCGAACTGATCCTCACCCTCGGTTTCGACGAGTACACCGTGCGCCCGGGCGACGCCGTCAGCTTCGAGTCGACGACCCCCCACCGTTACCGCAACGATGGAGAGGTACCGGCTGTGGGTGTCTGGTTCGTGTCCGGCGATGGTCAGTGACACGTGTTCAGTGACACTTGACACCCGTAGGACCCGGGCGTTCACTCCGAAGTGGGGGTGGTCGCCATGGCGATCCGCACATATGGACCCAACGCCGTCGACTGGGAAGAGCGCATCGACCTCGACCGGCTGCGCGGACAGCGGCTGGCCCGGCTGCACGAGTCCCTGAACCGCTCCGCGCTGGGCGCGGTGCTCAGCTTCGACTTCGCCAACATCCGCTACATGACCGCCACGCACATCGGCACCTGGGCGATGGACAAGCTGATCCGCTTCGCCCTGCTGGTGCGCGACGGCGCACCGGTCGTCTGGGACTTCGGCTCCGCCGCCCGCCACCACCAGCTGTACAACCCGTGGCTCGACTACAGCGACGGCAAGGGCGGCCCGCCCACGGGCGCCCGCGCCGGCATCTCCACCCTGCGCGGCGCCTTCCACCCGGACGCGGGCATCGCCGAGGACGTGGCCGCCAAGATCGCCGCCGAGCTGCGCGACCACGGGCTGGCGAACGAACCGCTCGGCGTCGACGTCGCCGAGATGCCCGTCCTCGCCGCCCTGCGCGCCGAGGGCATCGACGTCGTGGACGGACAGCAGGTCTTCCTGGAGGCCCGCCGGATCAAGACCGGCGACGAGATCGCCCTGCTCACCCAGGCCTGCGCCATGGTCGACGCGGCCTACGAGGAGCTGTACGGCCATCTGCGCCCGGGTGTGCGCGAGAACGAGTGCGTCGGCGTCGTGGCCAAGGTCCTGTACGACCTCGGCAGCGAGTACGTCGAGGGCGTCAACGCCATCTCGGGCGAGCGGTGTTCACCGCATCCGCACGTCTACAGCGACCGCCTGATCCGCCCCGGCGACCCGGCCTTCTTCGACATCCTGCACAGCCACCTCGGCTACCGCACCTGCTACTACCGCACGTTCGCCGTGGGCAGCGCCTCCCGGGCGCAACGGGACGCCTATGCGCGCTGCCGTGCGTACATGGACCAGGCGATCGCGCTCGTCCGGCCCGGTGCGACCACCGCCGACATCGTGCGGGTGTGGCCGCGTGCGGAGGAGTTCGGCTTCGCCGACGAGACCGCCGCCTTCGCCCTCCAGTACGGCCATGGCGTCGGCCTGTCGATCTGGGAGAAGCCGATCTTCAGCCGCCTGGTCTCCCTCGATTACCCCGAAGTCCTGGAAGAGGGCATGGTGTTCGCCCTGGAGACCTACTGGCCGGCCGCCGACGGCTGGTCCGCCGCCCGGATCGAGGAGGAGCTCGTCGTCACCGCCGACGGCTGCGAGGTCATCACCAAGTTCCCGGCCGAGGAACTGCTGGTGGCCGGGCGCAAGTACTGGACGGTGGGCGGTGAGCTGAACACCCGCCGGGAGGCGCAGTCCCATCTCAACACCTCTCGTGGCGACGGGGTGAGCTGATGGACACCGCCGGACTCCTCGCTTGCTACGAGCGGATGGCCCTCATCCGCCGTACGGAGAAGGCCGCCCACGACCTGTTCCTCCAGGGCCTGGTGAAGGGCACCACGCATCTCGCCGCCGGGCAGGAGGCGATCGCCGTGGGCGCGAGCGCGGCCCTGCGCCCGGACGACTATGTGTTCGCCACCTATAGGGGCCACCACCATGCCCTCGCCCGGGGCGCCACCCCCGAGGAGTGCCTCGCCGAGCTGATGAGCCGGGCGACCGGGCTGTGCAAGGCCAAGGGCGGCTCCATGCACCTGACCAAGGCGGCCACCGGCATGCTCGGCTCGTACGCCATCGTCGGTTCCCATCTGCCGATGGCGGTCGGCGCGGCCTGGTCGGCCCGGCTGCGCGGCACGGACCAGCTCGCGGTCGCCTTCTTCGGTGACGGCGCGACCAACATCGGCGCCTTCCACGAGTCGCTCAACCTGGCCGCCGTGTGGAAACTGCCGGTGCTGTTCGTGTGCGAGAACAACCAGTACATGGAGTACACGCCGATCGCCGACGTCACGGCGGTGGCCCGGCCCGCCGCCGACCGGGCGCCCGCCCACGGCATCCCGGGCGAGGTCGTCGACGGCAACGACGTCGTGGCCGTCGAGGAGGCGGTGGCGCGGATCGCGGAGCGGGCCCGGGCCGGGGACGGGCCCGCTGTGCTGGAGGCCGAGACCTACCGGCACTTCGGGCACAGCCGCGCCGACCCGGCGGCCTACCGCCCGGCCGAGGAGGTCGAACGGTGGCTGAAGCACGACCCGCTGGACCTCGCACGGGGACGGCTCGCCGAGCTGGGGGTCGGGGCGGAGGTGGTCGCGGAGGCCGACGAGCGGGCCCGGGCCGTCGTGGAGCGGGCCGTGGAGGCGGCGAAGGCCGGGCCACCGCCCGATCCGCGGGAGGCTCTGACCGACGTGTGGGCGGACGGAGGTGCCGCATGGCGGACGTGATCACCTACCGGGAGGCGGTCGCCGAGGGCATCGCGCGCGAGATGCGCCGGGACACGACGGTCGTGTGCCTCGGCGAGGACATCGCCGCGGCCGGCGGCGTGTTCAAGACGACCGTGGGTCTGCTCAAGGAGTTCGGGCCCGAGCGGGTGTGGGACACGCCCATATCCGAACAGGCCATCGTGGGTGCGGCGATGGGCGCCGCGATGACCGGGATGCGGCCCGTCGCGGAGATCATGTTCTCCGACTTCCTGGCCTGCTGCTGGGACTACCTCGCCAACGAGATCCCCAAGGTCCGCTACATGACCGGCGGCCAGGTGACGGTGCCCCTCGTCGTGCGCACCGCCAACGGCGGCGGGCTGGGCTTCGGCGCCCAGCACTCCCAGGCCACCGAGAACTGGGCGCTGACCGTCCCCGGCCTGAAGATCGCGGCTCCGGCCACACCCGCCGACGTCGTCGGCATGATGGCGGCGGCGATCCGCAGCGACGACCCCGTGGTCTTCTTCGAGCACAAGGCCCTCCTGGCCACCAAGGGGGCACCGCCGCCGCCCGGTCACGTCGTCGAGCTGGGCCGGGCCGCCGTCGTACGCGAGGGCGCCGACGTCACACTCGTCGCGCTCGCCTCCACCGTGCCCTTGGCGCTGAAGGCCGCCGACGTGCTGTCGGGGGAGGGGATCGAGGCGGAGGTGGTCGACCTGCGCTGCCTGGTCCCGCTGGATGCCGCGACCGTCCTCGGCTCACTGCGCGGGACCTCGCGGCTCGTCACCGTCGAGGAGAACCCGTACCAGGGCGGCTGGGGCGCCACCGTCGTCTCGATCGTCGCCGACGAGGGCTTCGGCCTGCTCGACGCGCCCGTGCGGCGGGTGGCGGGGGAGTGCGTCCCGCTGCCGTTCGCGGACGCGCTGGAGGAACAGGTCATCCCCACCGTCGACAAAGTCGTCACGGCGGTCCGCGGACTCGCCGCGTATTGAGCTGCCCACCCACCCACGCACCGAAGACCCCATGGGAGGAAGCGCGATGACCACAAGAACACTTCTGCGCAATGGTCACGTGATCTCGATGGACCCCGCCGTCGGGGATCTGGCCCAGGGGGACGTCCTCGTCGAGGACGGCGGGATCGTGGCCGTGCGGCCCGAGATCAGCGCCGATGCCGAGGTGCTCGACATGACCGGCCGCATCGTGATCCCCGGCTTCGTCGACACCCACCGCCACACCTGGGAGGCGCCGATCCGGGGCGTCGCCCCCGACGCCACCCTCGACGACTACTTCGTCGACATCCTCGACACCTTCGCACCCCTGTACACCCCGGAGGACGTCTACGCGGCCAACCTCGCGGGCGCGCTGGAATGTCTCAACGCCGGTATCACCACGCTCGTCGACTGGTCGCACATCAACAACACCCCGGACCATCCGGACGCCGCGATCCAGGGCCTGGCCGAATCCGGCATCCGGGCGCAGTACGCGTACGGCAGCGCCAACACCTCCCTCGCCGACTACTGGTTCGAAAGCAAGATCGCGATACCGGCCGACGACGTCCGGCGGGTCCGCGCCCGGCACTTCGCGTCCGACGACGGTCTGCTGACCATGGCCCTCGCCACGCGCGGACCCGGCTTCTGCGTCAACGACGTCGTCGCCGCCGAGTGGGCCCTCGCCCGCGAACTCGGCATCCCGATCACCGTGCACGTGGCCATGGGACGGCTGGCCGGCCGCTTCGGCATGGTCAAGCAGCTCCACGGCCTGGGGCTCCTCGGCCCGGACACCACCTACGTCCACTGCTGCTACCTCAGCGAGGAGGAGTGGCGGATGGTCGCCGACAGCGGCGGCACGGTGTCCGTCGCACCGCAGGTGGAGCTCCAGATGGGGCACGGCTGGCCGCCCGTCATGCAGGCGATCGAGCACCGACTGCGGCCGTCGCTCAGCGTCGACGTCGTCACCACCGTGCCCGGCGACATGTTCACCCAGATCCGCGCGGCCTTCGGCGCCGAACGCGCCCGCGTCAACGCCGACTGCTGGCAGGCCAACATGCCCGTGCCCAGCACCATGCTGACAGCACGTCAGATGCTGGAGATCGCCACCGTCAACGGCGCCCATGTCGCGGGCCTGGAGGACCGCACCGGCTCCCTGACCCCCGGCAAGCGCGCCGACATCGTCGCGATCGACGCCACCGCGCTGAACGTCGCGCCCGTGCACGACGCGGCGGCCGCGGTGACCCTGTGCGCGGACGTGTCCAACGTGGACACCGTCCTCGTCGACGGCGTGCTCCACAAGCGCGACGGCAAGCTGCTCACCGACACCGGGCGCGCGCTGCGGCTCGTCTCCGAGGCCCGCGACCGTCTCCTCGCGGCGAAGGAGATGAAGGCGCCGAAGGGGGAGAAGGCCACGGCATGACGAATCATCTGGTGCGCCGCGCGGCCGATCCGCCCGAGCCGCCGTACGACGCCCTGGGCTACCGGCGGCGGACGCTGGTCGGCGAGGACGACGGCAGTGTGCACACCGGCTTCGGCCTGTGCGCACTGCGACCGGACGGCCGTGTGCCCGCGCATGTGCAGTCGTACGAGGAGAGCTTCCACGTCCTCGGCGGGGCCGTGGTCCTCGACGTGCCCGAGGGCTCGTACCTGCTGGAGGAGGGGGACTACGGCCTGCTGCCGATCGGCGTCCCGCACGCCTGGCGCGGCGCCGGGGACACCGGCGGACGCTGGGCGTACATGCTCGCCCCCGTGCCACGGGCCCGCTACGGGCACGACACCCAGACGGTGCCGGACCTGCCCGCTCGCGACCCCGTCCGGGTCGACGTCCGTGACCCGCGCACCCGCTCCTTCGGCCATGTCGAGCCCGGCCAGATGGACCCCGGCAGGCAGTCCCAGGACCTGCTGGCCGTCACGGCGAGCATGCGCACCGCGCTGCTGGTGTACAGCGGCATCACCGTCAAGATGATGGTCGACAGCGACCTGGGCGCGGTCGGCTCGACGATGTTCATGGTGCAGTACGCGTCCGACGGCGTCATCGGCACCCATGACCACCCCTTCGAGGAGACGTATCTGATCCTGGAGGGCGTGGCCGAGACCACCCTGGACGGCGAGCGGTACCGGCTGGAGCCCGGGGACCTCGCGTGGGCGGGCACCGGCTGTGTGCATGGGTTCGTGAACGCTGGGCAGGGGCCCCTGCGTTGGCTGGAGACGCAGGCGCCGCAGCCACCGGCTCGGCACTCGTACCGGTTCACCAGGGACTGGGACTATCTGCGCCAGGTGCTTGAGGAGGGGTCATGAGCAGTGTCCTTGTCGTCGGCGGCACGTCGGGCATCGGCCTCGCGTTCGCCCGGGCCCGCGCCGAGCAGGGTGACGAAGTGGTCCTGACCAGCCGCGACGCCCACCGCGCCGACCTGATCGCCAAGGAGTTCGGCGCCCGGGGCATCGCCCTCGACCTGGCGCGACCGCTGGAGATCGCGGCGGCACTGGCCGACGTGGGACGCGTCGACCATCTGGTGCTCGCGGGGGTCTCCCGGGACGACAACAAAGTGAGCGAGTACGACATCGACGCCGCCCTGCGGCTGGTCACGCTCAAGCTCGTCGGTTACACCGAGGTCGTGCACACGCTGCGCACCCGGCTGCACGACGACAGCGCCATCGTCCTCTTCGGCGGACAGGCCAAGGAACGCCCCTACCCGGGGGCGACGACGGTGGCGACGGTCAACGCGGGCGTGCGGGGCCTGATGAACTCCCTGGCCGTCGAACTCGCTCCCGTCCGGGTCAACGTCGTGCATCCCGGCGTCGTCGGCGACAGCCCGTACTGGCAGGCCAAGCCGGAGAAGGTGCTGGAGGTGCTGCGCACGGAGACACCCACCGGGCGGCTGGCCACGATGGCGGACGTGGTGGACGCGGTCGGCTTCCTGTTGCGCAACCGGTCGGTCAACGCCGTCGAACTGACGGTGGACGGAGGGTGGTTGCTCGGCTGAGAGGGGCGGGCCACCCGGCACGGGGGAAGGCCGGTCACCCGGCCCGCCGCAGCGTCCCCTCGGCGACGTCCTTGTTCACCGCCGCCCGCACCAGCGCGGCGGCGAGAACGGCCGGGTCGGTGTCGCCGGCCAGTTCGACGAGACGCTCAGGGTCCTTCGGCAGCTTCAGCCGCTCGGCGCCCTGGAGGGCCTTGGTGTCGAGGTAGGGAGCGGCCTCCGGCCAGACGCCCTGGGCCTCGCGCAGGAAGATGTCGGCGCCGGCCGGGCCCATCCCGGGGAACTCCTGGAGCAGATGGCGCAGTTCGGACACCTTGCCGTCCGCCTCCCGGCGAAGTCGCCGCAGGTCCCCGCCCCACCGTTCGTTCAACAGCTCGGCTCCGTCGCCCAGTTGGGTGGCCGTACGCTCGTCGTAGCGCCGGTAGCCGCCCCGGCCGAGCGCGTCCACCCGCTCCTGCCAGTCGGCCTCCGCCATGCGGCGCGGATCGCGCAGCCCCGCCTCGTGCAGGGCACGGGCGGTGGCCAGCGCGACCGAGGCGCGGATGCGGGCACTGAGCAGATGGGCCAGCACCAGCAGCCGGTACAGCGGCTGCGGGGTGTCCCTCAACCGGATGCCCGCCTCATCCGCGTACGTCCGGCCGTGCGCGTCGAGGAGTTCGCGTACGACACGCCGCTGCCGATCCACGGGTGCTACCCCTTGAGCGGGTCGTGGCCGACCGTCATCAGCCGGTGCCGGCGGCGGGTGTCCTCGGCCGTCACCTCGGGCAGCGGCTCGTCCTCCAGGTCCACCTGCGAGGTGACCCTGTCCACGACGTTCCGCATCACCCGCAGGTCGTCCTCGGTCAGGTCGGTGCGCCGCTTCTGGAGGATCGCCAGGACGTGCTGCCCGGTCTGTGTGCCCGCCTGCTCCGGCAGCGGCTCCGCGTCCTCGTCGGCGTCCCGCATCCGCAGCCAGGCGGCGAGCTCCTGCGAGGTCATGTTCACCACGCGGTGGAAGTCCTCCCACAGCGCGTCGAGTTCAAGGGCGTCGGTCATCACATGCCCCTTTCCGTACGTACGTGCGCGCCGGTCAGCCCTCGCCGGGGACGTTCTCGGCGTCGAACATCCACCGCTGCTTCTCCAGCTCGGCGGTGATGCCGATCAGCAGGTCCTGGGTGACCAGGTCGGCCTTCTCGGTCGCGTCGATGCGCTCGCGCAGCCGGCCGATGGCGTCCTGGAGGGACTCCACCATCACCTGCACGGCGTCCGAGTCGCGCACCCAGCCCTCCTTCGGGGCGGGCAGCGTGAAGGCCTTGGCGATGGTCTCGGGCCGACCGTCCGGCGGGACGCCGAGCGCCGCGGACCGCTCCGCCACCGTGTCGGAGAAGTTCCGCGCGGCCGAGACCACCTCGTCGAGCTGGAGGTGGATCGACCGGAACCGCGGTCCGACGATGTTCCAGTGCGCCTGCTTCCCGATCAGCGAGAGCCCGAGCAGATCCACCAGGGTGTCCTGGAGGGCCTCGCACGAGACCCGGCGGGCCTCGTCGGGCAGTGTGCTCCGCACAGCCGTCATAGGGCGCTTCTCCTTCTCACGTCGTTCGTCGTGGTCCGGAGCAGTGCGTCGCGCTCTTCCTCGCAGGTCCCGCCCCACACGCCCGAGGCCTGGCCATTGCCCAGCGCGAAGCTCAGGCACTGGTCGGTCACCGGGCAGCGCGCGCAGATCCGCTTCGCGGCCGCGACGTCCCGCAGGGCCGGACCTGCCGTGCCCACGGGGAAGAACAACTCGGGGTCCTCGCCCACACAGGCGGCGCTCCGCAACCACTCCATGAACGCGCGGGTGCCCAGGGCGCACTGGTGCAAACGCGAGGCGTGACGAACGGGGGCATTCCCGCAGTGGTGCCCTGGCCTGCGACAACGAGCTCTTGGAGCCCGGGAACCCGCAGAAGTCTTCCCAGGTGGCGGGCGAGAGTCTATAGTCCGAAACTAGCAGTGCTAATTAATGCGCGGTGTGTATTGCGCGCGGTGTGTGAGGAGTCCTCTCGTGCGTCCCGTCCACTTCGCGGCCGCCCGCCGCACCCCCATCGGCAAGCTGCGCGGCTCCCTCTCCCCGGTACGGCCCGACGACCTCGCCGCGACCGTCGTCCGCGCCCTGGTCGGCGAGGTGCCCGCGCTGGACCCGGCCCGCGTCGACGACGTCTACTGGGGAGCCGCCAACCAGGCAGGCGAGGACAACCGCAACGTCGCCCGCATGGCCGCGCTGCTCGCCGGCCTCCCCGAGTCCGTGCCCGGCGCCACCGTCAACCGCCTCTGCGCGTCCGGCCTGGAGGCCGTGACCACGGCAGCCCGCACCATCGCCGCCGGCGAGGCCGACATCGTGATCGCGGGCGGCTCCGAGTCGATGAGCCGCGCCCCCTTCGTCCTGCCCCGCCCCGACGAGGCCCTGCCGCACCGCGTCGAGACCGCCGACACCCGCCTCGGCTGGCGCCTGGTCAACCCCGCGATGCGGGACCTGCACGGCCTGCTCTCCATGGGTGAGACGGCGGAGGAGGTCGCCGCGCGCTACGGCATCCCCCGCGAACGCCAGGACGACTTCGCCCTGCGCAGTCACCGACGCGCCGCCCTCGCCCGCAGATGCGGCCACTTCGACGACGAACTCCTGCCCGTGGAACGCCCCGACGGGGTGGTCGTCGACACCGACGAGTGCGTCCGCGAGGACACCTCGTACGAGAAGCTGTCCCGGCTCAAGCCGGTCTTCCGGGAAGGGGGCACGGTCACCGCGGGCAACGCCTCCCCGATGAACGACGGTGCCGCCGGCCTGCTCCTGGTCAGCGAAGACGCCCTGAACGACCTGGGCCTGGAGTCCCTCGGCCGCTACGTCGCCGGTGCGTCCGCCGGCGTCCACCCCGACGTCATGGGCATCGGCCCGGTTCCCGCCACCCGCAAGGCGCTGACCCGGGCCGGCTGGAACCTCGGCGACCTGGAGGAGGCCGAGTTCAACGAGGCCTTCGCGGCCCAGGCCCTGGCCTGCGTGGACCAGCTCGGCATCGACCCCGACCTGGTCAACCCGAGCGGCGGAGCCATCGCCCTCGGCCACCCGCTGGGCTGCTCGGGCGCCCGCATCCTGACGACACTGCTCCACCGGATGCGGCGAACGGGGGCGAGGCGGGGGCTGGCGACGATGTGCGTGGGTGTCGGGCAGGGGAGTGCCGTCCTGGTCGAACGGCACGACTAGGGCCACCAGGCGAGACGCCGCTACCCGCACCTGTTCGTTGCACATAGCATCGGTGTTCGCATGAACACCATGACGCTCTGGCACATCACCGGCTGGGAGTTCGCCGCGCTCGCCTTCGCGGCCCTGCTCGTCGGCTTCTCGAAGACCGCCGTGAGCGGGGCCAACACGGTCAGCCTCGCCATCTTCGCCGCGGTGCTGCCCGCCCGCGCCTCCACCGGTGTGCTGCTGCCGATCCTGATCGCCGGGGACCTGCTCGCCGTCGCCACCTACCGGCGGCACGCCCACTGGCCCACGCTGTGGCGGCTGTTCCCGGCGGTCGCCGCGGGCGTCGTCGTCGGCACGGTGTTCCTGATGTGGGCGGACGACGCGGTCGTACGGACCTCGATCGGCGCGATCCTGCTGCTGATGGCCGCGGTCACGGTCTGGCGCAGGCGTACGGCGGACGCCGAGCAGGAGCCGGAGTCGGTCACCACCCCGGCGGGCCGCCTCAAGGCCCGCTCCTACGGCGTCCTCGGCGGCTTCACCACCATGGTCGCCAACGCGGGCGGCCCGGTGATGTCGATGTACCTGCTGTCCGCGGGCTTCCGCAAGCTCGGCTTCCTCGGCACCTCGGCCTTCTTCTTCCTGATCGTCAACGTCTCCAAGCTGCCCTTCAGCGCCGGCCTCGGCCTGATCGACGGCCGCTCCCTGCTCCTCGACCTGGCGCTCGTGGCGTTCGTCGTGCCCGGCGCGCTGTTCGGCAAGTGGGCGGTCAACAAGATCAACCAACGACTGTTCGAACAGCTGGTCATCGCCGCGACGGTCCTGGGCGGCCTGCAACTATTGCTGCGCTGAACCCGGCAACAGTGCCGGCAGGTCCGCGAAGGAGTCGATCACGTGGTCGGGCGTGCCATCGGCAGCCTGGAGCACCTCCGGCTGGAACTTGCCGGTCCGGACGAGGACCCCGGTGATCCCGGCCCGCTGCGCCGCGAGCACGTCGGACTCGACGTCGTCCCCGACCATCACGGCCTCGCCCGCACCGACGCCCAGCCGGGCGAGCGCCGCCTCGAAGAACGCCCGGGCCGGTTTGCCGGTGATCTCGGCCTCCACCCGGGCGGCCTGCTCCAGGCCGGCCAGGAACGCACCCGAGTCCAGCCGCAGCCCGTCGGCCGTACGCCAGTACAGGTTGCGGTGCATCGCCACCAGCCGGGCCCCGCGCTGGAGATGCCCGAAGGCCCGGTCCAGCGCCGCGTAACCGAACTCCGGACCGGCCCCGCCGACCAGCACGACATCCGGCACGGTTCCGGAGTCCGCCGCGTCGACGACGGTCACACCGTCGAGGTCCTCCGCGATGTCACCGCTGTTCAGCAGGGCGCACCGGGCGCGGGGACAGTGCTCGGCGAGGTGGGCGGCGGTGGCGGCGGGCGCGGTCAGGATGTCCTCGGCGGACACCGGGAACCCCGCGTCCACGAGCGTCCCGGCGATCGACGCCCGCGTGCGGGACGTGGTGTTCGTGACCAGGAGCACGGCGAGCCCGGCGTCCCGGATCTCCCGCAACGCCTCCACGGCCCCGGGCAGGGGCCGCCATGAGACGGTCAGCACCCCGTCGATGTCGACGAGCACGGCACGTACGGACTCCATGCCTGGACGATAACCACGGTGAGCCGTGTCCGCCGGTCGGTGTCCGGGGCGGGCCGGCAGCGCCCATCACACCGTGCTGGTCGCCAGGACCTTCGCCGGCCCGCCCGGCAGACCGTGGCTCAGGTCCTCCACCAGCAGCCGCTTGGCGATCGCGTCGACCGCGATCCGCAGGTCGCTGTCCGAGGGGCGGCCGATGTCCTGCCCCAGCCGCTCCTCCAGCCAGGAGGCCCAGGCCCTGCTGATGACCGCGGCCTCGCGGGCGCCGGCCTCCGTGTGGGACTGGAGGGAGCCGTCGCGGGTCAGGAACCCCTCGTCGAGACTGGAGATACGTCGGCAGATACGTCAGGGCGCCGAGCATCGCGAAGCCGACGATGAAGCTCAGCACCGAGCAGACGGTGAAGACCGGGTTGGCGAACAGCCGCATGGGCAGCATCGGTTCGCTTGCCCGGGTCTCCACCCGGCAGAACGGACCGAGCGCGACCACACCGCCCACGAACAGGGCGATGATCATGCCCGAGCCCCACGCGTACTCGTTGCCGCCCCAACTCGTCGCCAGGATCAGCGCGCTGGCACCGACCGCGACGAGCGCGATGCCCAGATAGTCGATGACCGGCCGGGAGACCGACTTCACGACCGGGATGGTGCGGGCGGCCGCCGCGACGACGACGATCGCGATGGGAACGGGGCGCATGCCAGAACGTCCGCACGGCTGCCCGGTGATGTGCACCCCAGTCGTGTCAGTCGCAGGGGCGCCGGCGCAGCAGATACGTGTCCATGATCCAGCCCTTGCGTTCGCGGGCCTCGGCACGCAACCGCTCGATGCGGGGCACGGCCTGGGCGATCGGGCCGGAGACGAGGATCTCGCCCGGGGTACCGAGGCAGGCGCCCCAGTAGATGTCGACGTCGTCCTCCACGTACCGCCGGAAGGCTCGCCGGGCAGCGAGCATCACCACCACGTCGTCCACGTCCTCAGGGAAGCCCTCCGCGAGTCGCCGCCCGGTGGTGGCCGGGCAAGGGCAGCGCGGCTGCTCGGCGCGGTCCGGACGGTACGACGGGCCCGGAGTTGCGTGTTTGTGGCTGCTGCCCGGGGTGGTTGTGCCGCGGGGCCGGGCGGTGTGGCGCGTTCGTTCTCGTTGGGCCCAGGTCGGCGTGCCGGGCTCGCTCTTCCTCGGCAGGGGTGCTCGTGCTCGGCGTTCCCGGTCAGCGCCCCGCGTCCACACCCCGCAACCGGGGCGCCCGCGCGCCCGCGTTCACCGGTCGGCCCTCTCGCTCCACTTCCTCGGCCAGCTCCCGAGCCCAGGCGGCGACGCTCGCGATGTCGATCCCGTGGGGGGTCGCTTCCCCGGAGGCGGACGCCCACGCCTCGGCCGCGCCCGCACCGCGCCGCAGCAGGCGTACTCCGCCCATGAGGTTGCCGCGGGCGGTGTGTGTCAGGCCCACGGCGAGCTGGGCGAGGCCGCGCCACAGTTCCCGCTCCGTGTCGGGGCCCGACTTCCAGGCGTCCTCGAAGACCTCGTGCGCGTGGAACGGCTTCCCCTCGTCCAGCAGCCGCTGCGCCTCGGCGACGGTCTCCTCCGGGGTGCGGACGACGCCCTCGGGTTGCCGCGGCACGCCCGGCGCGTCGTACGGCAGGGGCCTGCCGAGACCGTCCCGCGGCCGGGCGTTGCGCGCCCGGCCCTCACTGTCGCGGTCTCGTCCGCCGCCCGGACGGCCCGCGGGCGTGCTCCCCCTGTTTCCCCTGTGTCCCGTGCTTCCCGAGTTCCCGGAGCTTCCAGTGCTGCCCATAAGGCGATTGTCCCGCGCCGGGGGCCGCTTTTCGGCGCGGCCCGGGGTGTGGGGTAAAGTGCTGTTCGCGCGATCACGCGGTTCACCGCGGTGCGCGCACACCGGGACGTGGCGCAGCTTGGTAGCGCACTTGACTGGGGGTCAAGGGGTCGCAGGTTCAAATCCTGTCGTCCCGACTGGTGGGAGTCGCAGGTCAGGGCCGGTTTCGGAGGTTTCCGAAACCGGCCTTGATCATTCTTGGGGACCAGTTGGGGACCAAGCGTCCCTGACTCGTGTCAGCGGGTCATGACGATGGGGCTGGGCAGGGAGCGTGGGGCACGGAGCGCTGTGAGGTGTGCGGAGAGTGCTGCGCCCGGACCCGCGCGATCCGCGCGGAGTGCGGCACGCGCTGGCCGTCGTCCTCGCGCTGACCGCGTGCGCGGTGCTGGCCGGGGCGACCTCGTTGCCGGCGGTCGGCGAGTGGATCGCGGACGCGCCACCGCAGGTGCTGGACCGACTCGGCGTGTGCCCCGATCCGGTGCTGCCACGGCGGCTGGTCCCGGCCGAGGCGACGGTCCGCCGACTGCTGACCCGCATCGACGGAGACGCCCTGGACCGGGCGGGACTGTAAGACGTTCGGTGTAGTCCCCGTCAGGACAGCAACGAGGACTCATGAACGTTCCGCGTTTGACGATGGCCCGCCACGGGGCTGCACTGGATTCATGGATGCTGCGGCGACTCCGTCCTAGGGAGAGCAGCGATGACAACCATGGAAACGTTCAACCTTCTGCAGCCGTACAAGATCGCCGAGGAGACGTTCGTCATCCCGTGGGCCCTTGAGGCCCCGCCGGTCGGTCACTTTCCGATGAACTCGATGGTGATCCGGGGAGCCGAACCGGTCCTCGTGGATACCGGGGCGCCCGCAGTGCGCTCCCAGTGGCTGGAGGCAGCCTGGTCCGTCGTAGATCCCCTGGACGTACGGTGGATCTTCCTCACCCACGACGACCGCGACCACGCCGGCAACCTCCTGGCGGTCCTCGCCGAATGCCCGAACGCGACCCTGCTGACGACATGGTTCTCCATCGGCCGTATGGCCGAGGAGTGGGAGACCCCCATCAACCGGTGCCGCTTCATGACCGACGGCGACACGATCGACGCGGGCGACCGCACCCTGGTCGCCAAACGACCGCCCCTGTACGACAACCCCACAACCCGCGCCCTCTTCGACCCGAAGACCAACGTCCTGTGGGCCGTCGACACCTTCGCCACGAACGTACCCACCCCGATGCCGGACGTAGCGGCGTTGTCCGCGGACGAGTTCCGCGACGGCCAATCCTTCGGCGGACGGCTGGTCTCTCCCTGGGTCGCGTTGCTGGACACCCAGAAGTTCCGGACGGTCGTGGACGACTTCCAACGCCTGAACGCCGAGGTCATCGCCGGCTGCCATTCCCCGGTCCTCCGCGGCCCCAAGATCTCCGAGGCCTACGACCTCCTCCGCCAGCTCCCCGAGATCCCCCCGTGGGCAGAGTTCACCCAGGCCGACCTGGACCAGTGGATGGCGGTCGCCGAGAGTTCGGTACCGCCGGAACAACCGCGACCGTCGGGGACGTGACTGTGCCCGTGGCCCTAGGCGTTTCCTTACGCCGCCGCAAGTGAAAGGCGGAGGTTGATCAGCGGTCTGCCGATGCCTCCGGAGCCGGTTGCACGATCACGACTGCGGTTGCCGTGGCTGTCCGGGCTGGCTCTCGCTGCGTTGGCAAAAGTCACCATGGCCGGCAGGAAACTGGTGCTATCAGCGCGGTCCTGCCGCTGGAAACGGGGATGGTGGGCGCTAACGCTTCTACCGCTGCTGCCACGCCAGTTCATGCATCGGGCTCAACGGGAGTGAGTGAGTTGCCATGCGCGGGGTTCGGCGCGACCCCGGACTCTGTTCATGCGGCGCTGCGACGGGCGGGCGGTCCGGCCGTCGCAGCGCGGCTGTCGTCGGCGATCGCCGGTGATCATGCCAGCGCGGCCGGAATCAGTTGACTCAGGTCGGGCCGGTTTCCGATCCGCTGGGTGGCCGGGCGTCCGGGCGCGTCCTGCTGAGGCCAGCCGGTGTTCCTCAGCAGGTCCCGGACCTGCCACCCGTCCAGCGGGCTACGGTCGCTCACCTCCAGTACGCCCTGTACACAGGCGACAGCGCCAACGACGATCGGGGACTGCCCGGTTACGAGGTGCTCCAGTACGCGCACAGCCACCTGCGCCCCCGCACGGACGTACCCGAGGACCTCTTCCCGGACGGCAGCCTCGGCCACGCCGGCCCCGACCTGCTGAGCTACCTGCGGGCCGAGCCCGGGCTGACCCTGGTCGCCTACTCGCCCCTGCTGAAGGGTGCCTACACCCGCCCGGACCGGCTGCCCGCGGACTTCGACCACCCCGGCACCCCCGCCAGGCTGGCGGCGCTGCGGGAGGTGGCCCGGGAGGCCGGGGCTACCGTCAACCAGGTCGTGCTGGCCTGGCAGATCGGCGGCGAGCTGCCGATCGTCCCGCTGGCCGGGGTCTCCTCGGTGGCCCAGCTGGAGGAGAACCTCGCCGCGGTGGACCTGGAACTGACCCCCGAGCAGCGGGCCAGGCTGGACGCGGCGCACTGAGCATGTGGGACCGTGGAGGGAACCGGACATCCGGACCTCCGAAAGGAGCACCGGCCATGACCACCCACCCGGCCCACCCCGCCGCCAGGTCGATCAGGACCACCCCCGAAGGCCTCCTGTGGGAACCCAGCGAGCGCTGGGTGCGCGGCCGCAAGGGCGACGTCACCGTCGTCGACAGCCGGCACCCGGTCCTCGTCTGGGAACCCCACCTACCCGTGCCGCAGTACGCCTTCCCGCACGACGATGTCCGCACCGACCTCCTCCATCCGGCGCAGAACCCGCCCACCGGCACGCACACCGGCTCGCGGATCTTCTACGACCTCGACGCCGACGGCGACGTGCGCGCGAACGCGGCCTGGACGTTCCCCGCCGACGACCTGGCCGGCCACATCGCCTTCGAGTGGTTCCTGCGCACCGACACGGGCCTCGACCACTGGTACGAGGAGGAGGAAGAGATCTTCATCCACCCCCGCGACCCGCACAAACGCGTCGACGCGCTGCCCAGCAGCCGCCATGTCCGGGTCGAGATCGACGGCCGGGTCGTCGCCGACACCCACGCCCCCGTCCTGCTCTTCGAGACCTCCCTGCCGACCCGGTACTACTTCCCCCGCGACGACGTCCGACTGGACCTGTTCGACGCCACCGGCCACAGCACCGGATGCCCCTACAAGGGCACCGCCGAGTACTGGTCCTGGCGCGGCGAGGGCGATGTGCCGCCCAACATCGTCTGGAGCTACCCCGACCCGCTGCCCGCCGCGGCGGCGATCCAGGGGCGCGTCGCCTTCTTCAACGAGGCCGTCGACATCACGCTGGACGGCGAGCGTCTGGAGCGCCCGGACACGCCGTTCAGCCGGATGCTGCGGAAGCAGAGCCGCGCGTGAAGCTGTCGAGCAGGGCGTCGAGGCCTGCCGCGAGGCCCTCGGGACCGCCCCGCTCGGCGAGCGCGGCCGCGGTCTCCCACAGCGTAGTCACCCAGGCTCGGGGTCCGGTCAGGGCCTGACCAGCAGCTGGAAGTCGAACGTGTAGCGCGACGCCCGGTAGATGTGCGTCCCGTACTCGACCGGGCGCCCGGTGTCGTCGTACGCCGTGCGCTGCATGGTGAGCAGTGCCGCGCCCTCCTCCTCGTCCAGGCGGACGGCCTCCGCCGCGGTGGCCGCGCGGGCGCTGACGCGCTGCCGCGCGCTGTGCAGGGTGATGCCCGCCGAGCGCATCATCCGGTACAGGCCCGTTGACTCCAGGCGGGTGTCGTCGAGGTCCATGAGAGATGCCGGCAGGTAGTTGCACAGCAGGGCCACCGGCTGGCCGTGCGTGCAGCGCAGCCGGTCCAGGACGGTGACCTCGCTGCCCTCCGCGACGCCGAGTGCGGCGGCCACATCGCAGGAGGCCGGGACGACCTCGTTGCGCACGACCTGCGTGGTGGGTCCCTGCCCGGCCTCCTCCAGGTCGTCATAGAGGCTGCTCAGCTCCAGTGGGCGCTTGACCTGGCTGTGCACCACCTGCGTGCCCACCCCGCGCCGCCGGACCAGCAGCCCCTTGTCGACGAGGGACTGGATGGCCTGGCGGACGGTGGGGCGGGACAGTCCGAGGCGCACCGAGAGGTCGACCTCATTGCCCAGGAGGTTCCCCGGGGCGAGGACCCCGTGCTCGATCGCCGACTCCAGCTGCCGGGCGAGCTGGTAGTACAGCGGCACGGGACTGCCCCGGTCCAGGGCGAAGTCCAGCGCGCTGAGCGCGGGGACGGCCGCGGCGCGGGCCCGGTCACCGGTCCTCGCCATGGATGACCCCCCTTCGGTGTGCCATGGATGACCCCCCTTCGGCGTCAGGAGTTGCTCGGGAAGCCGAGGTTGATACCGCCGGTGTCCGCCGGGTCCGGCCAGCGCGTGGTGATCACCTTGCCCTGGGTGTAGAAGGCGATGCCGTCGTTGCCGTAGACGTGCAGGTCGCCGAAGAGGGAGTCCTTCCAGCCGCCGAAGGAGTGGTAGCCGACCGGGACCGGGATCGGCACGTTGACGCCGACCATGCCCGCCTTGACCTCCATCTGGAAGCGGCGGGCGGCGCCGCCGTCCCGGGTGAAGATCGCGGTGCCGTTGCCCCAGCGGGAGTCGTTGATCAGCTTGATGGCCTCTTCGTACGTCTCCGCGCGGACCACGCACAGCACCGGGCCGAAGATCTCCTCCCGGTACGCGTCCGCCGTCAGCGGCACCCGGTCCAGGAGGGAGACGCCGAGGAAGAAGCCGTCCTCGTGGCCCTCCACGGAGAAGCCGGTGCCGTCGACGACGATCTCGGCGCCCTGCTCGGCGGCCGACGCCACGTACGACGCCACCTTGTCGCGGTGCTCACGGGTGATCAGCGGGCCCATCTCGGACGCCGGGTCGTTGCCGGGCCCGATCCTCAGGTTCTTCGCCCGCTCGGCGATCCTGCCGACCAGCTCGTCACCGGTGTCACCGACCGCGACCACGACCGACACGGCCATGCAGCGCTCGCCCGCCGAACCGTACGCCGCGTTGATCGCCTGGTCGGCGGCGTGGTCCAGATCGGCGTCGGGCAGGACCAGCATGTGGTTCTTGGCGCCGCCCAGGGCCTGCACCCGCTTGCCGTGCTCGACGGCCTTGAGCTGGATGTACTTGGCGATCGGGGTCGAGCCGACGAAGGAGACCGCCTCGATGTCCGGGTGCTCCAGGATGCGGTCCACGGCCGTCTTGTCGCCCTGCACGATGTTCAGGACGCCGTCCGGCAGGCCCGCCTCGGAGGCCAGCTCGGCCAGGCGGAAGGAGGCCGACGGGTCCTTCTCCGACGGCTTCAGCACGAACGTGTTGCCGCACGCGATGGCTAGCGGGAACATCCACATCGGCACCATCGCCGGGAAGTTGAACGGCGTGATGCCCGCGACCACGCCCAGCGGCTGGCGGATCGAGGCGACGTCGACCCGGGTGGAGACCTGCGTGGACAGCTCGCCCTTGAGCTGGACGCTGATCCCGCAGGCCAGCTCGACGATCTCCATGCCGCGCGCGACCTCGCCGAGCGCGTCGGAGTGCACCTTGCCGTGCTCGGCGGTGATCAGTTCGGCGATCTCGTCGCGGTGGGCGTCCAGCAGTTCGCGGTACTTGAACAGGACCGCCGTGCGCCCGGCGAGCGAGGAGGTTCCCCAGGCCTCGAAGGCGGCCTTGGCGGAGGCGACGGCGGCGTCCACCTCGTCGACGGTCGCGAAGGCGACCTGCTTCTCCTGGGCGCCGGTGGCCGGGTCGTAGACGGGGCCGAAGCGGCCGGAGGTGCCCTCGACGGGCTTGCCGTCGATCCAGTGGGTGATGGTCTTCATGGGGAGCAAGGGCCTTTCGTGGAGCCTGGGATCAGCGGGGAGTTCGCGGGGAGTCCGCGGGAGTTCAGAGGTGGCGACGGCGTCCGGCGACCTGCCGGTCGTAGCGCTCGCGGGCCTCGACGGCGGCCTCGCGGGAGGCGGTCTCGGCGACCGGCACGTCCCACCAGGCCTCGGCCGGGGGAGCGGTCGGGGCCGGGTCGGTCTCGACGTACACGCACGTCGGCCGGTCGGATGCCCGGGCCGTGGCCAGCGCCTCGCGCAGCTCGCGCACGGTCTTGGCGCGCAGGACGTCCATGCCGAGGCTCGCCGCGTTGGCGGCCAGGTCGACGGGCAGCGGGGCGCCGGTGAACGTGCCGTCGGCCGCCCGGAAGCGGTAGGCGGTGCCGAACCGCTCGCCGCCGGTCTCCTCCGACAGACCGCCGATGGAGGCGTAGCCGTGGTTCTGGATGAGGACGATGTTGAGCGGCAGGCCCTCCTGGACGGCCGTGACGATCTCCGTCGGCATCATCAGGTAGGTGCCGTCACCGACCAGCGCCCACACCGGCGTGCCGGGGGCGGCCTGCTGGACGCCGATGCCGGCCGGGATCTCGTAGCCCATGCAGGAGTAGCCGTACTCCAGGTGGTACTGGCGCGGGCTGCGGGAGCGCCACAGCTTGTGCAGGTCGCCGGGGAGCGAACCGGCCGCGTTGATCACCACGTCGTCGTCGCCCACGGCCGCGTCCAGCGCGCCGAGCACCTGCGTCTGGGTCGGGACCGCGCTCTCGTCGGCGGCGCGGTAGGCCGCCTCGACGACCTCGTCCCAGCGCTCCTTGCCGGCGCGGTACTCGGCTTCGTAGGAAGCCTCCACGCGGTGACCGGCGAGTGCCTCTCGGAGCAGTTGGAGACCGGACTTCGCGTCGCAGACCAGCGTCCCCGCCGCCAGCTTGTGCGCGTCGAAGCCGGTGATGTTGAGGTTGAGGAACCGCACGCCCGGGTTCTGGAAGAGCGTGCCGGAGGCCGTGGTGAAGTCCGTGTAGCGGGTGCCGACGCCGATGACGAGATCGGCGGTGCGGGCGAGGTCGTCGCTGACGGCCGTGCCGGTGTGGCCGATGCCGCCGAGGTCGGCGGGGTGGTCGTGGCGCAGTGACCCCTTGCCCGCCTGGGTCGAGGCGACCGGGATGCCGGTGGCGTCCACGAGCTCCTTCAGCGCGGCCTCGGCCTCGCTGTGGTGGACGCCGCCGCCCGCCACGATCAGCGGCCGCTCGGCCGACCGGATCGCCTCGACGGCCGCCGTCAGCTCCACCGGGTCCGGCGCGGGACGCCGTACGTACCAGACGCGCTCGGCGAAGAACTCCTCCGGCCAGTCGTACGCCTCCGCCTGCACGTCCTGGGGGAGGGCCAGGGTGACGGCGCCGGTCTCGGCCGGGTCGGCGAGCACGCGCATCGCCTGGAGCGCCGAGGGGATCAGCGCCTCGGGGCGGGTGATCCGGTCGAAGTACCTGGACACCGGGCGCAGGGTGTCGTTGACCGACACGTCGGCCTCGACCGGGTGCTCCAGCTGCTGGAGCAGCGGGTCGGCCGAGTGCGTGGCGAAGTAGTCGCCGGGCAGGAGCAGCACCGGCAGCCGGTTGATCGTCGCCAGGGCCGCGCCGGTGACCAGGTTGGTGGCGCCCGGGCCGATCGAGGTCGTCACCGCCTGCGCGGACAGGCGGTTGAGCTGCCGGGCGTAGCCGACCGCCGCGTGCACCATGGACTGCTCGTTGCGGCCCTGGTGGAACGGCATGACGGCGCCTGGCCCGATGCCTGCCTCCATCAGCGCCTGGCCGACACCGGCCACGTTGCCGTGGCCGAAGATGCCCCAGGTCCCGGCGATCAGCCGGCGTCGCACGCCGTCCCGCTCGGTGTACTGGGCGGACAGGAACCGCACCAGGGCCTGGGCGGTCGTCAGTCGGCGGGTGGGGGCGCTCATGCGGAGGTCTCCGGGGCGGTGTAGAGGGGGAGCCGGGGGTCGACCGGCTGGTCCGGCCAGGTGTCGCGGACCCAGGCGTGGTCGGGGTGGTCGCAGATCAGCCAGGCGCGCTCGGCCTCGGGGCCCGCCATGACGTTGAGGTAGTACATGTGGTGGCCGGGCGTGGCCATCGACGGCCCGTGCCAGCCGTCCGGGATCAGGACGACGTCGCCGTCGCGGACCTCCGCGAGCACGTCGGTGTCGCGGCCCGGGCCGGACGGGGAGACGCGCTGGTAGCCGAGGCCGGGGATGCCGTCGTGGCCCGCGAACTCGAAGTAGTAGATCTCCTCCAGCACGGACTCCTCGCCCGGCCGGTGCTCGTCGTGCTTGTGCGGCGGGAACGACGACCAGTTGCCGCCCGGGGTGATCACCTCGACCGCGATGAGTTTGTCGCACTCGAAGACCCCGGCCGCGCCGAAGTTGTTGACCTGCCGGGAGCAGTTGCCGGTGCCCCGCAGCTCCACGGGCACCTCGGAGGCCGGGCCGTAGCGGGCGGGCAGCCGACGGGTGCAGCGCGCGCCGGTCAGCGCGAACCGCCCGCCGGCGGCGGACGTCACCGTCGCCCGGGCGTCGCGCGGCACGTACGCGAAGTCGCTGACGCCGCTGAAGACGTCCCGGCGGCCCTGGAGCTCGAAGGTCTCCTGGCCGAAGTCGTCGGTCGCGGCGACCGTGCAGCCGCCGCTCAGCGGGACGACGATCCACTCGCTGTCGCCGGAATCGAAGGAGTGCCTGCCGCCCGGCGGCAGCTCCAGGATCCGCAGGCTGGAGTAACCCCAGCCGGCCTTCTCGGGCGTGACGTCGACGATGTAGGGGCCGCCGAGGGCCTTACCGGCGGGAAGGTGATACGTCATCGTGTGCCTTTCGGATCACAGCGGGTGCTCGCAGCAGGTGCCTCTTGCATCACAGCAGGTGCCTCCTGCTTCACAACAGGCCGACGGCGGTGTCCACCGCCTGTTCCACGCTGCCCTCGGCCGGGTAGAGCAGCGAGCGCCCGACCACCAGACCCTGCACGGTGGGCAGGCGCAGGGCCTTGCGCCAGCGTTCGTAGGCGCCCTCCTGGTCGCCGCCGACCTCGCCGCCGAGCAGCACGACGGGGAGTGTGGAGGTCTCCAG
This sequence comes from Streptomyces caelestis, assembly GCF_014205255.1. GTDB lineage: Bacteria > Actinomycetota > Actinomycetes > Streptomycetales > Streptomycetaceae > Streptomyces > Streptomyces caelestis. The sequence goes on from NZ_JACHNE010000001.1 coordinate 7,790,491, forward strand.
GACCTGGGCCATGTCGTCCGGGTCGTCGGTGACGGGCAGCTTCAGCCAGGTGTAGGCGGAGGTGCCGCCCAGCCCCGAGGCGATCGCGATGGACCGGGTGACGGCTTCGGCGGACAGGTCGTTGCGCACCTTGCCGTCGACCCGCCGGGAGATGAACGGCTCGACGAACAGGGGGAGTTGCATCGCCGCCATGGCGTCGATCGCCCGGGCGGTGGACTCCAGGGTGGTGAGCGAGCCCGGGTCGTCGTAGTCGATGCGGACCAGGAGCTTGGCCGCGTCGAAGCGGAGCCGGGCGATGTCCTCGGCGCGGTGGCCGGTGAAGCGGTCGTCCATCTCGAACGTGGCGCCGGCGAGGCCGCCGCGGTTCATCGAGCCCATCACGACCTTGTTCTCCAGCACCCCGAGCAGGAGCAGGTCCTCCAGGATGTCGGCGGTGGCGAGCACCCCGTCGACCCCGGGCCTCGACAGCGCGACGCAGAGCCGTTCCAGCAGATCGGCGCGGTCGGCCATGGCCAGGCGCCGGTCGCCGACCGCGAGGGCGCCGCGCGCCGGGTGGTCGGCGGCCACGATCATCAGCCGGCCGCTGTCGCCGATCAGCGGGCGGCGCACCCGGCGGGCCGCCGCCTCGGCGACGGCCTCGGGATTGCGGGCCCGGACCGTGGTGAGGTCGGGGATGCCGATGTTCAATGCAGGCTCCGTTCAGTGACTCGTGCTCGGCGACGACGCCCCGGCGAGGAGGTCCTCGATCTCGGACTCGGCGGGCATCGCGGAGGAGCAGGCGAGGCGTGAGGCGACGAGGGCGCCGGCGGCGTTGGCGTGCCGCATGGTCTTCTCCAGGTCCCACCCGGCGAGCAGGCCGTGGCAGAGGGAACCGCCGAAGGCGTCGCCCGCGCCCAGGCCGTTGACCACCTCGACCGGCACCGGCGGCACCTCGGCCCGGGTGCCGTCGCGGTGCACGGCCAGGACGCCCTTGGGGCCCTGCTTGACGACGGCCAGTTCCACGCCCGCCTCCAGCAGCGCGTCGGCGCAGGCCTGCGGCTCGCGCACACCGGTGGCGATCTCGCACTCGTCGAGGTTGCCGACCGCGACGGTGGCGTGGCGCAGCGCCTCGCGGTAGTACGGGCGGGCCTCCTCGGGGTCGGCCCAGAACATCGGCCGCCAGTCGAGGTCGAAGACGGTGATGCCCGCCTTGTCGCGGGCCTTGAGGGCGGCGAGCGTGGCGGAGCGGCTCGGCTCCTCGCTCAGGCCGGTCCCGGTGATCCAGAAGATCCTCGCCCCGCGGATCGCGAAGAAGTCCAGCTCGTCGGTGTGGATCTCCAGGTCGGGGGCCTTGGGGCGGCGGTAGAAGTACAGGGGGAAGTCGTCCGGCGGGAAGATCTCGCAGAACGTGATCGGCGTCGGGTGGGCGTCGACCGGGGTGACCCAGCGGTCGTCGACGCCGAAGGACCTCAGCTCCTCGTGCAGATAGGTGCCGAAGGGGTCGTTGCCGGTCCGGGTGATCAGCGCCGTACGGCGCCCGAGGCGTGCCGCGGCGACCGCCACATTGGCCGCCGAACCTCCAAGGAATTTCCCGAACGTCTCCACCTGGGGCAGCGGGACGCCGGTCTGGAGGGGATAGAGGTCGACCCCGATGCGGCCCATCGTGATCAAGTCGAAATACTGGGCTGGCCCGGCCATGCGCGACCTCCTCGGGAAGCTGGGGATGCGGGTCCGGAGCCGCCCTGACACCGTGGGGCGTGGGTGACCTGGGACCTGCCGCTCAACAGGTGTAGGTGCCGGAGCAGGGCCCTGTCAATAGTTTGTACTTACATTCGGACCTGCTTGTGAAATGATGTCTTAACAAAGTATTGACAGCGGGCGCGGCAGGGACTTGTATCCCGTGGCATCGCAACAGTCTGTTTGCGGCATCATGATCCGGACTCCGTAAGGCTCCGGGACCACGGATCCCTCGTGATCCCCTCCTTTCCCCCGCAGTAGCACAGTGAGGTGCCAGGAAAGATGGACCGCTCTTCTCACCCCCGCTCCCGTAGGTTCGCGCCGGTTGTCGCCGTTGCCGCGGCAGCGGCCCTGACCCTCGCCGGCTGCTCCAGCAGTTCCGGGGGCAAGAAGTCCGAGGAAGGCGCCGCCAACGCCTCCGCCGGCAAGGCGACCACGCCCCGCATGACCGTCGCCCTCGTCACCCACCAGGCGCCCGGCGACACCTTCTGGGACACCGTCCGCAAGGGTGCCGAGGCCGCCGCCGCCAAGGACAACATCAAGCTCGTCTACTCCGCCGACCCGAACGCGGGCAACCAGGCCAACCTGGTCCAGAACGCGATCGACCAGAAGGTCGACGGCATCGCCGTCACCCTCGCCAAGCCGGACGCCCTCAAGGGCGTCATAGGCAAGGCCGAGAAGTCCGGCATACCCGTGGTCGGACTCAACTCCGGCCTGAGCGACTGGAAGAAGCTCAACCTGCTGGAGTTCTTCGGCCAGGACGAGTCCGTCGCCGGCGAGGCCTTCGGCAAGAAGCTGAACGAGGTCGGCGCCAAGAAGGTCCTCTGCGTCATGCAGGAGCAGGGCAACGTCGGCCTCACCCAGCGCTGCGACGGCGTGGCCAAGACCTTCGAGGGCAAGGTCGACCCGCAGAACGTCAACGGCACCGACATGCCGTCCGTGAAGTCGACGATCACCGCCAAGCTGAAGCAGGACCCGTCCATCGACTACGTCGTCACCCTCGGCGCCCCCTTCGCGCTGACCGCGGTGCAGTCGGTCTCCGACGCCGGCAGCAAGGCGAAGATCGCCACCTTCGACCTGAACAAGGACCTGATCAAGTCCATCAAGGCCGGCGACATCCAGTTCGCCGTCGACCAGCAGCCCTACCTCCAGGGCTACCTGGCCGTCGACGGCCTGTGGCTCTACAAGAACAACGGCAACTACAGCGGCGGCGGCGAGCAGCCCGTGCTGACCGGCCCGGCCTTCGTCGACAAGTCCAACGTCGACAAGATCGGGGAGTTCGCCGCGAAGGGCACCCGGTGATGAGCATGACCCAGCAGGCCACGCCGGCGGTGGACACACCGCCGGCCCCCGGCCCCAAGCAGTCCGACGGCCGGACACGGCAGCGCCCGCCGGCGCTGCGGCTGCTGGCCAGGCCCGAGGTCGGCGTCTTCCTCGGCGCCGTCGCCGTGCTCGTGTTCTTCCTGTTCGCGGCACCGCCGGTGCGCGACGGCAGCTCGATGGCCAACATCCTGTACCAGTCGTCGACCATCGGGATCATGGCGCTGCCCGTGGCCCTGCTGATGATCGGCGGCGAGTTCGACCTGTCGGCCGGTGTCGCCGTGATCACCTCGGCGCTGACCGCGTCGATGCTCAGCTACCAGCTGACCATGAACGTCTGGGTCGGCGTGATCGTCGCCCTCCTGGTGTCGCTCGCCATCGGGGCGTTCAACGGCTGGCTGCTGGTCAAGACCGGGTTGCCCAGCTTCCTGGTCACCCTCGGCACCTTCCTGATCCTCCAGGGCGTGAACCTCGCCGTGACCAAGCTGGTCACCGGCAACGTCGCCACCGACGACATCAGCGACATGGACGGTTTCTCCCAGGCGCAGAAGCTCTTCGCCTCGACGTTCACCGTCGGCGGGGTCAACGTCAAGATCACCGTCGTGTGGTGGCTGGTCTTCGCGGCCCTGGCCACCTGGGTGCTGCTGCGCACCAAGTACGGCAACTGGATCTTCGCGGTCGGCGGCAACAAGCACTCCGCCCGGGCCGTCGGTGTCCCGGTGACCTTCACCAAGATCTCCCTGTTCATGCTGGTCGGCTTCGGCGCCTGGTTCGTCGGCATGCACCAGCTGTTCTCCTTCAACACCGTGCAGTCCGGCGAGGGCGTGGGCCAGGAGCTCATCTACATCGCCGCGGCCGTCATCGGCGGCTGTCTGCTCACCGGTGGCTACGGCTCCGCGATCGGCCCGGTCTTCGGTGCCTTCATGTTCGGCATGGTGCAGCAGGGCATCGTCTACGCCGGCTGGAACCCGGACTGGTTCAAGGCCTTCCTCGGCGTGATGCTCCTCGGCGCCGTCCTCATCAATCTGTGGGTCCAGCGCACGGCGACCCGGAGGTGACCGCAATGACCAGCAACGAAACCGGCACCCACGGTGCCGTCCTGATGGACACCCCGCCCGAAGGGGACCGCCCCCTCGTCGAACTGCGCGGCGCCGGCAAGTCCTACGGCAACATCCGCGCCCTGCACGGCGTCGACCTGAAGGTCTTCCCCAACCAGGTCACCTGCGTCCTCGGCGACAACGGCGCCGGCAAGTCAACCCTCATCAAGATCGTCTCGGGTCTGCACCAGCACACCGAGGGCGAGTTCCTCGTCGACGGCGAACCGGTGCGCTTCTCCACCCCGCGCGAGGCGCTCGACAAGGGCATCGCCACGGTGTACCAGGACCTCGCCGTCGTCCCGCTGATGCCGGTGTGGCGCAACTTCTTCCTCGGCTCCGAGATGACCAAGGGCCCCTGGCCGGTCCGCCGTCTCGACATCGAGAGGATGAAGAAGACCGCCGACGAGGAACTGCGCAACATGGGCATCGTCCTCGACGACATGGAGCAGCCCATCGGCACGCTCTCCGGCGGCCAGCGCCAGTGCGTCGCGATCGCCCGCGCCGTCTACTTCGGCGCCCGCGTCCTCATCCTGGACGAGCCGACCGCCGCCCTCGGCGTCAAGCAGTCCGGTGTGGTGCTGAAGTACATCGCCGCCGCCCGCGAGAAGGGCCTCGGCGTCATCTTCATCACCCACAACCCGCACCACGCCTACATGGTCGGCGACCACTTCAGCGTGCTGCGCCTCGGCACCATGGAACTGTCCGCCTCCCGCAGCGAGGTCAGCCTCGAGGAGCTGACCAACCACATGGCCGGCGGCACCGAACTGGCCTCTCTCAAGCACGAGTTGGCCCAGGTTCGCGGCGTTGACGTCGAGGAGCTCCCCGAAGAGGGAGACCTCACCGCCCCCGTAGCCACGTCTTCGGAAGGAAAGTCCTGACATGGCCCTCGCACTCGACCGCATCCGGGTCGGCTCCGCCCCCGACTCCTGGGGCGTCTGGTTCCCCGACGACCCCCAGCAGGTGCCCTGGGAACGCTTCCTCGACGAGGTCACCGAAGCCGGCTACTCGTGGATCGAACTCGGCCCGTACGGCTACCTGCCGACCGACCCGGCCCGGCTCACCGACGAGGTGACCAAGCGGAACCTGAAGGTCTCCGCCGGCACGATCTTCTGCGGCCTGCACCGCGGCCCCTCCGAGTGGGACTCCACCTGGGAGCAGGTCAGCCGGGTCGCCGCCCTCACCCAGGCCATGGACGCGAAGCACCTGGTCGTCATCCCGTCCTTCTGGCGGGACGACAAGACCGCCGAGATCCTGGAGCCGCCGGAGCTCACCACCGAGCAGTGGCGCAACCTCACCACGGGCATGGAGCGCCTCGGCCGCGAGGTGAAGGACACGTACGGCCTGGACATCGTCGTCCACCCGCACGCCGACACCCACATCGACACCGAGGAGCACGTCGAGCAGTTCCTCGACTCCACCGACTCCGACGCGGTCAACCTCTGCCTGGACACCGGGCACTACGCCTACTGCGGCGGCGACAGCGTCAAGCTGATCGAGACGTACGGCGAGCGCATCGGCTATCTGCACCTCAAGCAGGTCGACCCGGACATCCTCGCCGACGTGGTCAAGAACGAGATGCCGTTCGGCCCCGCCGTGGCGCGCGGAGTCATGTGCGAACCGCCCGCCGGTGTACCCGAGTTGGGACCGGTCCTCACGGCCGCACAGAAGCTGGGCGTGGACCTGTTCGCCATCGTCGAGCAGGACATGTATCCCTGCGAGCCGGACAAGCCGCTGCCGATCGCGGTACGCACCCGCAAGTTCCTGAGGTCCTGCGGCGCCTGACGATCCGAAAGGACGGCCATGACTGAGCGCGCCACCCTGGGAGTCGCGGTCATCGGTACCGGAAGAATGGGCGCCGACCATGTGCGCCGCCTCCACGAAGTCACCAGCGGAGCACGGGTGGTGGCCGTCGCGGACGTCGACGCGGAGCGCGCGAAGGCCGTCGCCGCCCGCGTCGACGGATGCACCGCCCACACCGACCCGGCCGCCGCGCTGGCGGCCGCCGACGTCGACGCCGTCCTGATCGCCTCCCCGGGCCCGGCCCACGAGGCCACCCTGCTCGCGGCCTTCGAGCGCGACCTGCCCGTCCTGTGCGAGAAGCCGCTCACCCCCGACGCGGCCTCCGCCCTGCGCGTCCTCCAAGCCGAACTGCGCCTCGGCCACCGCCGGGTCCAGGTCGGCTTCATGCGCCGCTACGACCCCGAGTACGCGAAGCTGAGGGCCCTGCTGACGACGGGGCAGCTGGGCCGTCCGCTGATGCTGCACAACCGGCACCGCAACGTGGCCAGTCCACCCTTCTTCACCAGCTCCATGCTCATCAGCGACTCCGTCGCCCACGAGGCGGACGTGACCCGCTGGTTGCTGGACCACGAGATCACGGCGGTCACGGTGCTGCGCCCGGCCCCGTCCGCCAACGCCCCCGACGGGCTGCGCGATCCGCAGTTCGTCGTCTTCGAGACCGACGGCGGCGCCCTGTCCGACGTGGAGATCTTCGTCAACTGCGGCTTCGGCTACCAGGTGCAGGCGGAGGTGGTCTGCGAACGCGGCACCGCCCGCATCGGCGACGGCCACGCCCTGGTCACCAACATGGCCGGCCGCTGGGGCGGCACCATCGCCCAGGACTGGACCGAACGCTTCGAGACGGCCTACGACCGTCAGATCCAGACCTGGGTCGACGCCACCCGCCGCGGCGAGGTCACCGGCCCGAGCGTCTGGGACGGCTATGCCGCCGCCGCGGTGTGCGAGGCGGGGGTACGGGCGCTGGAGGACGGCGGCCGGGTCGAGGTCGAACTGGTCGAGAAGCCCGCGCTGTACGCGTGAACGCGCCGAGCAAGCCGGGCCGGTGCCCCGACCCGCTCGGCGTGTTCTCAGATCCTGGTACGGGGCCGGGGCTCGAACCCGGCCGCCCGGCAGCAGTCGTCGATGAGCGCCATCGTCGTCACCGCGTCGTCCGCGTCCAGCGGCAGCGCCGCACCGTCTCGCACCCGGGCGGCGAACGCCTCCAGCTGGTACGTGTACGACGAGCGGGTCCCGAGGTGTTCCGTGCGCTCGCCCTCGGGGATGCGCACCACGATCCGGTCGGCCATCTGGGGCAGCACGAAGTTCGGGGCCGTCGCCTCACCCCGGGAGTCGGTGATCCGGATGCTCATGTCCAGCCCCTCGTACGCCATGTGGCAGCGGGCCGAACCGGTAGCGCCGCCGGGGAACTCCAGGTCGGCGTCCAGCCACTCGTCGACCCCGGGCGCACCTGCACGCTCCCCGCCCCGCGCCCCGGCCAGGCGGGGAGGGCCGCCCGCCCCGGGGGCGAGCATCCTGGCGCCCGGGCGACATCGGACACCCTCCTCGGTGAGACCGTGTGCCCCACCGAGCAGCGTCCGGAGGAACACGTCACGAGGGCTGGCGGCTTCTCCCGTTCAGCACCAGGACGTGAAGGCGATTGACCCACTCCCTGAGCGACGCTCAGGTCCGCTGGTCAATCAGAGACGCTGTAGCAGCCCAGGATTAGCAGGGCGCCGTAGGCCAGCGACCCGTGTGGGGCCGCTGACCAGCGGGTTGTAGACGACGTCGACCTCGGGATCGGCCACCAGCTCGGCGTACGAACCCGCCACCCGCTCCACGCCGTGCTCGGTGGCGAACGCCTCGGCTCGGGCGCGGTCGCGGGCGGCCACCGCGACGAGGCGGTGGCCGGTCGCCCGGGCCGGGGCGATCAGGGACCGCTCGGTGATCCGCGCGGCTCCCAGCACTCCTATGCGCAGGAGTTCCCGGCCCTTCTCGCTCATGCCTGCCGTACCTCCTCGATCGTCACGGGACGGTGCTCGTGCAGCGACAGGGTGCACGCCTCGGCGATCCAGCCCGCCTCCAGGGCGTCCTCGATCGTGCAGGGGGAGGGGCGGGTGCCGGCGACGACCTCGGTGAACGCGGTCAGTTCGGCGCGGTAGGCCTCGGTGAAGCGGTCCATGAAGAAGTCGTGCGGGGTGCCCGCCGGGAAGGTCACGCCCGGCTCGACCGAGCGCAGCGGCAGCTTGTCCTCCAGGCCGACGGCGATGGAGTCCGTGAAGCCGTGGATCTCCATGCGGACGTCGTAACCGCGGGCGTTGTGGCGGGAGTTGGAGACCACCGCGATGGTGCCGTCGTCCAGGGTGAGGATCGCGCCGGTGGTGTCGGCGTCACCGGCCTCCTTGATGAAGTCGGCACCGCGGTTGCCGCCCACGGCGTACACCTCGGTCACCTCGCGGCCGGTCACCCAGCGGATGATGTCGAAGTCGTGCACCGAGCAGTCGCGGAAGATGCCGCCGGAGGCGGCGATGTACGCGGCGGGCGGCGGCGCCGGGTCGAGCGTGGTCGAGCGGACCGTGTGCAGCGTGCCGAGCTCGCCGCTCTGTACGGCGGCGCGGGCGTTGACGAACCCGGTGTCGAAGCGGCGGTTGTAGCCGATCTGGATCGGCACGTCCTTGCCCTGGACGGCCTTCAGCACCTCGACGCCCTCGCTCATGGTCTTGGCCACGGGCTTCTCGCAGAAGACGGGGATGCCGGCCTCGACCCCGGCCAGGATCAGCGCGGGATGGGCGTCCGTCGCGGCCGCGACGACGATGCCGTCCACGCCGGCGGCCAGCAGGGCCTCCGGCGAGTCCACGACCTCGGCGCCGAACCGCTCGGCGGCGGCCTTGGCGGCGTCCGCGAACGGGTCGGTGACCACGAGGGACTCGACGGCGTCGAGCCCGGACAGGGTCTCGGCGTGAAAGGCGCCGATGCGGCCGAGGCCGAGGATTCCGATACGCATGGGGGTGTTCGCTCCTAGAGTGCGGGTCTTGCAAAGGGGGAGGGGAGGGCTAGTCGAGTCCGCCCAGCACGTTCTGATCCCAATCGACAACCGACCCGGTGACCACCCCGGACCGCTCCGACAGCAGGAACACAACAAAGTCGGCGATCTCGTCCGGCTGGCCCAGCTTGCCCATCGGCAGCTTCGCGGCGGCCTCCTCACGCCAGTCGTCCCCGGCGCCGTGGAAGGCGCGCTGTGTCGCGTCCTCACCCTCCGTCGCCGTCCAGCCGATGTTCAGCCCGTTGATCCGGATCCGGTCCCACCGGTGCGCGTGCGCGGCGTTGCGGGTCAGGCCGATCAGCCCGGCCTTGGCGGCGACGTACGGCGCCAGGAACGGCTGCCCGCCGTGCGCCGACGAGGTGATGATGTTGACGATCGTGCCGGGTGCCTGACGCGCGACCATGTCCGCGACCGCCGCCTGCATGGCGAAGAACGGCCCCTTGAGGTTGATCGCGATGTGCTGGTCGAACAGTTCGGGCGTGGTGTCCAGCAGCGTCCCCCGGGAGGTCAGCCCGGCGGAGTTCACGAGGCAGTCGACACGGCCGTACGTCTCCACGACTCGGGCCACGGAGGCCTTCGCCTGCCCGGCGTCCGACAGGTCGGCCCGGACGAACACGGCCTTGCCGCCCGCGGCGGTCAGCTCCGCCACCAGGGCCTCGCCGGGCCCGGGGCGCCGCCCGGTGACGGCCACGACCGCTCCCTCGCGGACGGCGGCCCGCGCGATGGAGGCGCCGACACCCTGGCTGCCGCCGTTGACCAGGACGACCTTGTCGTCGAGAAGTCCCATGAGATTCCTCAGCTCTCTCGCCGTGCGGTACCGGCCCGCAGCTCCGCGCGGAGCGCCTCCGGCGTCCATTCCTCGTACAGGGCCCGCCGTACGAGATCCGCCTGCGAGGACGGGGCCAGGCCGTCGACCGGCGGGTCGCTGTCGAGGTTGGTGGGGAAGGGGTAGCCCTCGGCGCTCGCCGCGATGACGTTGGCCAGCCACGCGTCGCTCGCGCCCTCGGCCTTCCGCTTCAGCAGCACGGGGTACACCGCGTTGGTCACGGCCTCCCGGTCCACCGTCTCCATCGCGCGCCCGAACGCGGACGACACCTGCAACAGGTTGGCCATGCGCCGGATGTCCGGCGAGCGGTTGGTGCCGGCGGCGTGGAAGAGGGCCGGGTTGAAGAAGACCGCGTCGCCTTTCGCGAGCGGCAGCTGCACCTGGTGCGCGTCGAAGTACGCCCGGAACTCCGGGAGCCGCCAGGCGAGATAGCCCGGCCCGTACTTCTGCGAGTGCGGCAGATACATCGTCGGCCCCGACTCCACCGGCATGTCGCAGTGCGCGACCGCGCCCTGGAGGGTCAGGACCGGGGAGAGGCGGTGCACGTGCCCGGGGTAGGCGGCGGCGACCTCGTTGGAGAGGAAGCCCAGATGGTAGTCGCGATGCGCGGTCTGGGCGGCGCCGCCCGGGTTGACCACGTTGAGCTGCGAGGTGACCTGGTAGCCGGGGCCCAGCCAGGCCGTCGCCACCAGGGCGAGGACGTCGTTGGCGTAGTAGTCGGCGAACGCCTCCGCGTCGTACAGGGCCGCCTTCTCCAGCGCGTTCCACACCCGGTCGTTGGCGCCCGGCTTCGCGAAGTGGTCACCGGCCGTCGCGCCCGAGGCCCGCTGCTCGGCGATCAGGGCGTCGAACACGGCGGTGGCCCGGTCCACGACCGCCGGGTCGGGAAAGGCACCCCGGAAGACGACGATGCCGGGCCCCTCGGCGAGCGCGCGCACCAGCTCGGCCTGGACCACCCGGTCGCCTTCGAGCAGGCCGGTGTCGTAGACCGGCACGTTCCGCTCCACGGCCGAGGCGTGCGGATAGTCGGCGGGGTCCGTCGCCCGTTCGACCAGCGCGCGGAACGCGTCGAGATCGCAGTCCTGCTCGGACAGCCAGACGCGGGGGTGTACGGAAGTGAAGGACATCGTCGTCCCTTCGGGGTCACGGAGCGACGGAGCCCTGTCATTCTTGTCAGTACAAACCCCTCGAACAACCAGCAGGCAGCCATCAAAAACCCCTCAAGGAGCCGGCGCATGGGCCACCCGTTCCCGATCCGGGAGATCGCACGTCAGGCGGGCCTGAGCGAGGCGACCGTCGACCGGGTCCTCAACGGCCGGGGCGGGGTCCGGGAGAGCACCGCGCGGGAGGTGCACCGGGCGATAGCCGACCTGGACCGGCAGCGCACGCAGGTCCGGCTCGTGGGCCGGACGTTCATGGTCGACATCGTGATGCAGGCGCCCGAGCGTTTCACCACCGCGATCCGCGCCGCCCTGGAGGCCGAGCTGCCGTCCCTTCACCCGGCGGTGCTGCGCTCCCGCTTCCACTTCCGCGAGACGGGCCCGGTCGGGGAACTGGTGCGGACCCTGGACCGGATCGCCCGGCGCGGCTCGCAGGGCGTGATCCTCAAGGCCCCGGACGTCCCCGAGGTCACCGCCGCCGTCGGCCGCCTCGAAGCCGCCGGCATCCCGGTCGTGACCCTGGTGACCGACCTGCCCGCCAGCGCCCGCCTCGCCTACGTCGGCATCGACGACCGGGCGGCGGGCGCGACGGCCGCGTATCTGACGGGCCAGTGGCTGGGGGAGCGCCCGGGCAACATCCTCACCAGCCTCAGCAGCGGCTTCTTCCGCAACGAGGAGGAGCGCGAGATGGGATTCCGCAGCGCCATGCGAGCCCGGCACCCCGAGCGCACCCTGGTCGAGATCGCCGAGGGGCAGGGGCTGGACGCCACCCAGTACGACCTCGTCCGGGCCGCGCTGGAACGCGACCCGGACATCCGCGCGGTGTACTCGATCGGCGGCGGCAACATCGCCACGCTGAAGGCCTTCGACGACCTCGGCCGCGAGTGCGCCGTGTTCGTCGCGCACGACCTCGACCACGACAACACCCGGCTGCTGCGCGCGCACCGCCTGTCCGCCGTGCTCCACCACGACCTGCGCCAGGACGTGCGCGAGGCCTGTCATGTCGTCATGCGGGCGCACGGGGCCCTGCCGGCCGCGGGGCCGACCCTGCCCTCGGCGATCCAGGTGGTGACGCCGTACAACATGCCCACGCCCGTACGGTGACACCGGCGGTGCCGCCCTGGCGTGTATCCCCGCTCGGCACCACCCGGCTGCCTACCGTCGTGCGCATGCGGAAATCGACCCCGGACGGCCCGCCCGACCGACTGCTGGCACTCTCCGACGGGGTGTTCGCCATCGCCATCACCCTGCTGGTCCTGGACCTTTCCGTGCCCCGCGGGCTCGACACCGCGGAGTACCACCGCGCTCTGCGCGAGCTTCTCCCGGACCTGGGGGCCTACGCACTCAGCGTGGTGGTGCTGGCCGGTTTCTGGCGCGATCACCGCCGGATCTTCCGCTCCGTCCGGCAGGTCGACGGACAGGTGATCTCGCTGACCGTGCTCGGCCTGGGCGTGGCGGCTCTGCTGCCCTTCCCCACCAGGCTGATCTCGGACTACGGCGGCGAACCCGCCTCGGTCGCCATCTATGCGGCGGCCGTCGCGGCGCTCGGCGCCAGCCACCTCTCGCTGGCCACCGTGCTCGCGGTCCGCCCCTGGCTGCGCGGCGGCGCGGTGCCGGAAGAAGGCTTCCGGCTCTACGGCCTCGACATGGCCACGACGGTGGCGGTCTTCCTCGTCACCATCCCGCTGGCTCTGACGATCGGGGTCGCGGCCATGTGGTGGTGGCTCGTCCTCTTCCCGGCCAAATACGCACTCACCCGATGGGTCCGCAAGCCCTCCGCGGGCCGCTGACCGTCACCGCCGCGCGTCCACGGCCACCCAGGCCCCGCTCGCCACCGACCGGGACACGGCGTCCAGGACGGCCGCGCTCTGCACGGCGTCCGTGAGCGTGGCCCCGTGCGGGGCGCCCTCGGCGATCGAGCGCAGGAAGCGGTGAGCCTCGATCACCTTCAGGTCGTCGTAGCCCATGGCGTTCGCCGCGCCGGGCTGGAAGGCGGCGAACTCGCCGTGGCCCGGACCCACGTAGACCGTGCTGACGGACTGGTCCTGGTACGTCGTGCCCCGGCTGATCCCCAGCTCGTTCATGCGGCGGAAGTCCCAGAACACCGCGCCCTTGGTGCCGTGCACCTCGAAGCCGTAGTTGTTCTGCTCGCCGACCGAGACCCGGCAGGCCTCCAGCACACCGCGCGCCCCGGAGGCGAAGCGCAGCAGGCAGCTGACGTAGTCCTCGTTCTCCACCGGGCCGAGTTCGCCGCCGGAGGCGCGGCTGTGGCCCGCTGTCGCCCCGGTCGGACGGGCCCGCTCCGGCAGGAAGATCGCCGTGTCGGCCGTCAGGGACGTGATGTCGCCCAGCAGGTGACGGGCCAGGTCCGCGCCGTGCGAGGCCAGGTCGCCCAGCACGCCGCTGCCGCCCCGCTCCCGCTCGTACCGCCAGGTCAGCGCGCCCTCGGGATGGGCCGCGTAGTCGCTGAACAGCCGGACGCGGACATGCGTGACCGTGCCGATCTCCCCCGAGGAGATCAGCTCGCGGGCGGCCTCGACCGCGGGCGCGTTGCGGTAGTTGAAGCCGACGGTGCCCTGCACATCCGCCTCGGCCACCGCGTCCGCCACCGCACGCGCGTCCTCGGCGGTCAGACCCACCGGCTTCTCGATCCAGATGTGCTTGCCCGCCTCGGCCATGGCGACGCCGATCTCGCGGTGCAGGAAGTTCGGCGCGGTGATGCTGACCGCCTGCACCCGGGGGTCGGCGGCCACCTCGCGCCAGTCCCGCGTGGTCGACGCGAACCCGAACTGCGCGGCGGCCTCCTCGGCCCGGCCCGGCACCTCCTCGGCGACCGTGACCAGCGTGGGAACGAGGGGCAGCTGCGGATAGTGGTGCCGCACGCGCGCGTACGCCTGGGTGTGCACCCGCCCCATCCAGCCGAAACCGACGACGGCGACGCCGAGCGTGTCCACCATGAGAGCCCCTCTTTGGACCGTTCCAGAACCTGTCCATCCCACCCTGGGCGGGGTCTGACGTCGCTGTCAACCCTTTGACAAGGCGGCGACCCGCATGGAACGGTCCATCTCATGAGACCGCCGACGATCCGCGACGTTGCCGAACGGGCCGGCGTCTCCAAGTCGCTGGTCTCCCTGGTGCTGCGCGGCTCCGACCAGGTGCGCCCCGAGAAGCGCGAGGCCGTCCTCCGCGCCGCCCAGGAGCTCGGCTACCGGCCCAACGCCGCCGCGCGCAGCCTCAGCGAGCAGCGCACCCGTACCGTCGGCGTCCTGCTGAACGACCTGCGCAACCCCTGGTTCGTCGACCTCCTCGACGGCCTGAACTCCCTCCTGCACGCCAATGGCCTGCAGATGCTGCTCGCGGACGCCCGCCTCAACCGCCGCACCGGCCAGGACCCGGCCGATCCGCTCCTGGACCTCCGCGTCGACGGCCTGGTCGTGGTCGGCACCCTGCCCGACCCGGCGGCCCTCGGGGCGGTGGCCGAGCGCATCCCGGTCGTGCTGGCCGGCTCGCGCGAACCGGCGCCGCCGGGCGTCGACATCGTGGCGGGCGACGACGAACGGGGCGCCCGTCTGGTCGCCGAGCACCTGATCGGTCTCGGACACCGCCGTATCGCGCACATCGCGGGCTACGGCGCGGTGGGCGAGCTGCGGCGCGGCAGCTTCGAGGCGACGATGCGCCGGCACGGCCTCGCGGACCAGGTGGTGGTCGAGCCGAGCGACATGACCGAGGAGGGCGGCTACCGCACGACCGTCCGGCTGCTCAGCCGCCCCGAGCGGCCCACGGCCGTCTTCGCCGTCAACGACATCGCCGCCATCGGCGCACTCTCGGCCGCCGAGGAACTGGGGCTGCGCGTCCCGCGCGACCTGTCCGTCGTCGGCTACGACAACACGAGCATCGCCCGGCTGCGGCACGTGTGGCTTACGACGGTCGACAACACGAGCCATGAGGTCGGCCGCCGCGCGGCCCGCTGTCTCCTGGAGCGCTTCGAAGGCGCCTGCCGAGAGGGCCGGGTCCAACTCGCCACGCCCACCCTGGAGATCCGGGGATCGACAGCGCCGGCGCCCTGATCGCGCACCTCGCTGCCGGACGCCCCGTACCTGGCGACCGTCCGCCGGCTCCCGGCCCGCCTTCCCGGTCACCTCGGGCGCCCCGGAGGCGATCTGCTCGGGTGCGAGGGACTCGGGTTCGAGTTACGGCCGGACCGGGCGGACACTCCGTCGCCTCGCCGACCGCGACGGGGTCCGTCTGCGCTCAATACGGCGGACTACGACGTCGCCACCTGACCGGCGCCTTGACAGGCGGCACACTGACAGGGCTCCGGTGTCCGTCTCAACCCCTGTGCCGTGGTCGGGAGTTCCCGCCGACTCGCGTATTGTTTGCGGCATATGCCCGGGAGTTGAGATGCGCGAGGCATGCGATCGCGCAGGCGAAGGGGAACAGCACGTGGACGAGACGCGGCACCGACCCGTCCGGCGAGCCGAACTGACCGGAGGTGCCTGCACCGCTCTCCTGGCCGTCGCGGCGTTCGCGGGCCATGCCACCAAGGCGGGGCTCCCCTGGTGGGCCGTTCTCGCCGTCGCCGTCTCGACAGCGAGCCTCGCCGGCTGGACCGGTGCCCACCTCGGTCGCGGGCGACGGCCCTGGGGGGAATCCACGGAGCCCGGCGAGCAGATCCTCAACACGCACCCGCTCCTCGCTCCACGCCCCGAGCACCTGCCGCCCCAGGGGCCGCGAGGCTGAGCCCCTCACATGGGGTAGTGTTGAACCGCGTGATCAGGCGGTTCACCCGCGTGAGACGCGACGGGACGTGGCGCAGCTTGGTAGCGCACTTGACTGGGGGTCAAGGGGTCGCAGGTTCAAATCCTGTCGTCCCGACTGTGCGGAAACGCAGGTCGCAGGCCGTTCTCTCATCCATGAGAGAGCGGCCTTTCGTGCTTCGGTGGCGTGGTGGTCGCGACACTCAAGGGGAGCAGGTGCCCGAGCCGACGAACTGGCGCGTGTCGGTGTACGCGTCGTGGACCGCGACGGCCCACCGTGTGTAGTTCCAGCTCTTGTCGCTGTTGAACTCGCCGGTGAGTTTGCGGCAGACCGCCGCTTCGACGGCGCCTTCGAGGTTGGACTGGGAAGCGCGGCTGGACGGCGCGGCCGACGACGCCTGGCGTGGTCGAGGACGTCACCCACCCCCGATGAGGCGACGTCCTCGACCGCTCCCCCCGGTGCCGGACTGTGGCTCAGATGTCCGCGCGGCGGGTCCGTGCCGTCACCAGCACATCACCGCCGTCTCGCCGGAACCCCAGGCGGAGTACAGGCGTACGCGGACGACGTAGCGGCGGCCCTTGACGAGCCGGGCGCTGATCGTGGCGTTGTGCGCAGTTCCTCCGTCGTCCTGCCCGGCGAGGTAGCGGGGTTCCCCGTCCCGCTCCTCGAAGACCACGACGACGGCATCGCTGTCGCCGAAGGTGCCCAGCGTGTACGTGCGGGTCTGAGGCGGGTCGACGACGAAGTCGGCCTGTTCGCCGGGCCCGAGACCGAGCGGTGCCGAGCGGAACGGCACCAGCGCGGGCGGGCCCGCCGGAGGTACCGGCGGATACCAGCGGAGCGCGAACTCCTTGTCGGCGGCGGACAGGGTGCCGGGCGGGCTCAGACCCGCACGGTACTGCTCCGGCTCCAGGACCAGCCCCGACGAGAACGGATACTCCATGATCGACTGAGGGTCCCAGACGGAGCCGTTGGCCTCGTCCGGGTCGAGCTTGCGCAGGATGTTGTAGTGCGTGCGCTCCCGGCTCCAGTGGTGGGGCGGGCCCGCCAGTTCGGCGTACACGGCCTCGTCGTCCCAGTGAAGACCGGCGAACGGGCTCTGGTGCTCGTGCAGCATGCCGAGCGCGTGCCCGATCTCGTGCAGGGCCGTCCCGCGCTCCTCGGGCGCGGTCAGGTCCCAGCCGAAGTTCATGGTGCGCTCGTGCAGGCCGGCCTGCAGTGCGTCCCGGCCCACCGCCGACCAGGAGCCGGCGCCGAGCTGGAACCCGATGCGCAGTTCGGCCTCCGAGCGCTCGTCGACCTCGGCGAAGGCGATCCCGATGCCGAGGTCCCGCCACTCGTCGAAGCACTCGCGCACCACGTCCCGCTGTTCCTTGGTGCCGGCCCACGAGACCCGTCGCGTCATCCCCGTCCCCGGCACGGGGATGACGGACGCGTCGGTGTCACGGTCGACGAAGCAGTAGTGCAGGACCGTGCCGTTGACCCACATCCGCCGCCCGCTGGTGAGCGCGCTCAGCCGTTCGGCTGCCAGCCCCGGTGCGAAGGCGGGCGCCGGCGCCTGTGCCAGCGAGCAGTAGCGTGCGGTCATGGCCACAGCCTGCCCCGCGGCCGGTCCCTGGCGCCTGAGTCGGGGGCTACTCAAGTCGCCCTGTATCAGAAGTGAGTAGCCGCGCTCATGTCGGTGTGACGACTTACGAGCGGGACGCGACGACGCTGGAGCCGCCCTGGCCGTTCGCCGGGCGGGAGGACGAACTGGAGCTGGTCCGCCGGTCCCTGGCCGGCGCACGCCGCGGCATCGTGGTGACGGGCCCGGCGGGCTGCGGCAAGACCCGCCTCGTCACCGAGGCGATCCGCGGCACCGACTGCGCCCGGGCGGCGGGCACGCCGGAGAGCCGGGCCATCCCCTTCGCCGCGTTCGCCCATCTGCTGCCCGAGGCGGTCACCCTGCACCGCGCCGTCCAGCTCCTGTCAGGCGTACGGACGTTGGTGGTGGACGACGCCCATCTGCTCGACGACGCCTCCGCCGCCCTGGTCCACCAGCTCGCCGTGCACGGCCGCACCCGCCTGCTGGTCGTCGCCACGGACGGCACCCCGGTGCCGGGCGCGATCTCCCGGCTGCGGACGGGGGAACTCCTGCCGTGTCTCGGCCTGGAACGGCTGCCCGAGGAGGAGACCGCGCGGTTGCTCGCAGCCGGGGCCGGCCCTCTCGAACCGCTCACCGTCAACCGGTTGCGGCGCCTGAGCCAGGGCGATCTGCGGCTGCTGCGCGACCTGCTGGGGGCCGTCCGCGGGCTGCTGACCCCCATGCCGGGCACCGGCGAACGGGCGTGGCGGGGCCCGGTGCCGCTGACCACGGCCGTCCGCGAACGCACCGCCCATGTCCTCGGCCGCACCTGCCCGCTCGAACGGGAGACCCTCGACCGCCTCGCCTTCGCGGAGCCTCTGTCGCCGGCGCTGGCCGATCTGGACCTCGGGGCCCTCGAAGTCCTGGAGTCCGACGGCCTGATCGAGGTCGACGACGACCTGGGCGGCGTCCGCCTGGCCCACCCCCTCCACGGCCCGGTGCTCAGAGCCGCGGCCGGCCGGCTGCGGGCACGCCGGCTGTCCCGGACACCGGACGCGTACGCCGTCGCCCTCGACGCCGAGTCGGCCGCCCTGGCCCGCCGGATCGACCAGGACGACGTACGGGAGATGCCCACGCCGGTGGGGGAGTGGCTGGTCGCCGAGGGCGGCCCGCTGCCCGGTCGATACGCCGCCGTACGCGCCCGGTTCGCCCGGCTGCGGGGGGAGTTGCGGGAGGCGGCGGCCTGGGCGAGGGAGGGCCTGCGGGGCGATCCCGGGGACGCGTCGTGCCGGCGGGAACTCGCCCGCGCCTCCGCACCCGTGGACAGCCGCGGGGAGCTGGACTTCGAAGCCCTCGCCGAGCCCTACGACGCCGTCCGTCTCGGCGCCCCCGAGAAGGTCATCGACCGGCTGACCGGCGTGTTCGCCCGGCACGCCGACGCGCTCACCCGCGCCGACGGCCCGGCCCTGGACGAGGTGGCCGAGGAGCTGGAGCGGCGCGGCTTCACGCTGTTCGCCGCGGAGGCGCATGCCCAGGCCGTGCGCGCTCACCGCGATCCGAGCGCCGCCCGGCACTCCCGCACCCGGGCCGTCGCCCTGGCCCGGCGATGCCAGGGCGCCCGCACACCCGCCCTGTCCGGGCTGGTCCTCGGCGAACTCACCGCCCGGCAGCGGCAGATCGTCACACTCGCGGCGGCGGGCCTGAGCAACCGGCAGATCGCCGAACGCCTCACCCTGTCGATCCGGACCGTCGGCAACCACCTGTACAGCGCCTACGCCCGCCTCGGCGCGAGCGACCGCGGTGCCCTGCCCTGGCTGACGGAAGTCCCGCAAGCCCAGCCGGCCTAAGGGCTTCTGAAAGAAGCCCTGGCCGCACCCGGACCGGCGGCCTGACCCGCACAGGGGACGGGTCAGGCCGCCCCGAACGCCGAGAACGCCCACCCCGTGGCCTGGTGCAGCGCGTCGCCCGGCAGGGCGGCCCGGGCGTCGCGCAGCGCCTCCGCCAGGGACAGTCCGGCCCCGAGGCCCTTGTGCAGCGCGAGCATCAGCGGCACCACCGCGGCGTCGTTGACGGGCGCGCTGCACGCCACCACCCCGGCCGTGCCGAGCGGCAGCAACGCCGTGACCAGGCCGAGCAGTTCGTCGGCGCCGACGGAGGCGAGGAGAGCGGTGTCGCAGCAGGACAGGATGATCCGGTAGGGGCTGCGGTCCAGACGCTCGAAGTCGTGCACGACGATCGGGCCGTCGGCCATCCGCAGCGAGGAGAACAGCGGGCTGTCCGCGCGGAACGTGCCGTGCGCGGCGATGTGCGCCAGCGCGGCCCCGTCCAGCTCCTCCAGTACACGCGGCACCCGCGCCTCGTCGTCCTCCAGGACGGTCGCACAGGCGTAGCGCCCGGCCAGTTCGGGCACCTCGGCGCCGCCCGTGGCCAGGCCCGGGCCGCGTACCAGCACATGGCGGCCGTCCGGCGGCGGCGCGGTCTCCCGGGCCCGCAGCCAACTGCCCGCCGACGGCGAGACGCTGAGCACCCGTTCCCGCAGCGACGGCAGCAGCGCCCACGGCACCCGGTGCAGCCGCCCCGGCGGCACGATCACCACCGGGCCGCCGCCCAGGTGCGCCGCGGCCGGCCCGAGCAGCAGCTCCTCCAGCCGCCGCCCCGCGGCCTCCACCACGGGAAGCCGCGCCTCGGCCCCCGGATGCGCCAGCCGCCGCAGTCCCGCCTGCACGTGCTCGGCCTCGGTCTCCGCGTCGGCCAGCAGCCCGGCCTCGAACCGGCGCACCCGTCCCTGCCCGCACAGCAGCACCTGCACCCGTCCGTCGAGCACGGCGAGTTCCACCAGCCGGACCTCGTCGCCCAGCCGCTCCAGCAGCCGGCCGACGTCGAACCGGTCGCCGCCACCGGGGGTCTCACCGCGCATGTGCAGCGTCCGGGAGCGGATCTGCCGCTCCAGGCGCCGCTGTTCACGCTCCAGTGCCGGAACCGGCCGGCCCTCCATCCGGGCGGCCTCCGCGCGGGAGGCGATCTCGCGGAAGGCGGTCATGCCGCTGAGCAGTTCCGGGTCGGCGGGCGGCCGGGTCGGCGGGGTGGACAGCACGGTGGCCCGCCAGCGCTCGCTCCACACCAGCAGCCGCCGCGGGCCGCCGGAGACCAGACTGGCCCGCCCGGCCAACGCGGCCAGTTCCGCGCCCTGTTCGGTGGCGCGGGCCCGCAGCTCCGAGGCGCCCAGTGTCATCCGGTGGTCGTCGAGCACGTCCAGGCCGCGCCGGCAGGCCTCCAGGACGCCCCGGGCCGACCCGGCGGCCCGGGCCCGCAGCGCCTGCGCCGCCCAGCCCGTCAGCCGCGCCAGCGGCGGGCCGCTTCGTCTGCTGCGGGCGGCGACGGCCAAGTGCCGTTCCGCGTCCGCCGTCCAGCCCAGACCCAGCGCGATCCGGCCCGCGAGCAGCGACGCCTCCGGCGCGGCCGGCGCGCCGAAGGCGGCCAGTTTCCCGGCCACCGCGGCGGCGTCGGCGACCAGCCGCCCCGAGCCGCGCCCGGCCGCGTGCCGCGCCTCGATCAGCACCAGCCGGGCGTGCGTCTCCCACCAGGTGCGCCGCTGCCCGGCGAACAGCCGTACCGCCAAGGCGGCCCGGGCGATCGCGGTGTGCGGGTCCCCGGCCAGTCGTGCGGCCCGCGCGGCGGCCAGCAGCAGCTCCGCCTTGCGGGTGGACTGCCCGCCGATCCCGTCCAGCTTCCCGATCGCCGCGTCCGCCTCGGCCAGCGCCTCGGGAGCCAGCCCGGCCGCCATGAGCACCTCACAGCGCCGGATGTTCAGCATGAACGTCGGCGTGCCCAGCCGGGCGTAGCGCTCCTCCGCCTCGTCGAGCAGCCGCAGCGCCGCCGGCACGTCACCGGACCGGAACGCGGCGAGCCCGCGGCTCTCCACCGCGTCGGCCTTGTCGTGCTCCTGGCCCGTGGTGTCCCACAGCGCTTCCGCCGCCGTGAAGTCCGCCTCGGCCCGCTCCACCGCCCCCAGCGCCAGATGCACGGTCGCCCGCAGGGTCAGCGCCCGCGCCGTCCAGATCACGTCCTCCGCCTGGCGCAGCACGGGAATCGCCCGGCGCACGTCCTCCAGCGCCTCGCGATGGTGACCGAGCACCCACCACACGTACGCCCGCCGGTACAGCACCCGCGCCCGCGTGTGCCCGCCGCCGCGCGCGACCCCCCGCTCGAACGCCGCCAGGCCCTCCCGGGTCCGGCCCGCGTGCACCAGTGCCACGCCCAGGGTGGCCAGCACGTCCGCCTCCCGGTCTGCCGAGTCCGCCCGCGCCGCGTACTGCCGGGCCCGCCGCAGATGGCTCAGCGCGAGCCGCAGATCACCGAAGTCCCGCTGCCAGATGCCGATCACCTGGTGGGCGACGGACGCGTCCAGCGGGGAGGGATCGGCGTCGAGCAGCGCCCGGGCCCTCGTGAGAGCCTCTCCCGGGTCGGCGAACACCATCGGCAGCAGTTCCGGCACCGAGTCGCTTCCCGCTGTCACGCCTCGGATGGTAGTGGCCCCGCAACCGCAGCACACAGGGTCGGCGCTGTATCAAAAGACGGCCCGGCGGCTCTTGTCGACGAGTACCGACGACCGTGCGCCGCACCGACCGACGCCGTCGCCCAGTGGGAGGACCCGCATGGCACCTCAGCGATTCCACGAGCAGTTCGACCAGATCCAGCGCGCGATGCCGGACGTCCCCCTGGCGACGGGACCGGACGACTCGGCCGAGTTCATGTACGAGAAGGGTGTCGTCCTCGTCCGCGACGGCGAGGAGGCCCGGATCGTCGAGGACACCGTACGGGCGCACTTCACGGCGGCACCCGACCTCGACCAGGACCAGGTCCGCCGGGCGGGCCCGCGGACCAACCGCAGCGGCGTCACCCGCATCCGGGTCGGCGACCCCGGCGAGGGGAGCCGGGGAACGGACCGGGCCGTCGCGCAGGCACTGCGGTCCGTGCGCGAGCGCGAGGCCCGGGCCGGGCACCGGATGGCCGCCCGCAACCACGTGGTGCACATCGCGGTCAACGCCTGCCCCGGCGACGAACCCGTACCCGTCCCGGTGAGCGAGCCGCCCAACCCGGCGGCCGCCGACACGGCCTACGACCCGGACACCGCCGTCGGCGTCCTCGTCGTCGACACCGGCCTCGCGCACGACTACCGCTCCTGCGCGCTCCTCGCCCACACCGACGGCGACGCCCAGGTCCAGGAGTGCGACGAGCAGGGGATCCTCCAGCAGTACGTCGGACACGGCACGTTCATCGCCGGGCTCGTCGCCGCCGTCGCGCCCAACACCGACATCACCGTGCGCGGCAGCCTCAACGACGCGGGCGCGATCCTGGAGTCGGAGTTCGGCGAGAAGCTCTTCGAGGCCGTCGACGCCGGCGGCTGGCCCGACGTCCTCAGCCTCTCCGCCGGCACCGCCAACGGCCGCACCGACGGACTGCTCGGCGTGGAGAACTTCATGCGGGAACTGCGCGAGCAGCGCACCCTGCTGGTCGCCGCCGCCGGCAACAACGGCAGCGCCACCCCCTTCTGGCCCGCCGCCTACGCCGATCTGCCCGGCTGGGAGGACTCCGTGCTGTCGGTCGGCGCGCTGCGCAGCGACGGCGAGTCCGGCGCCTGCTTCACCAACCACGGCCCCTGGGTGAACGTCTACGCCCCCGGTGAGCGCCTCACCAGCGCCCTCACCGGCTTCGAGACGCCCGTCCCGTACGTCTACCAGCACTCCACCTACGACGCCTGCCGCTACGGCTTCACCTACGGCTGCACGTGCCAGTACCCCAGCCACACCGGTGTGCTGAGCGACGAGAACGCCTCCGCCAAGCCGGACCAGGTGATGTTCGAGGGGTACGCGCAGTGGAGCGGCACCTCCTTCGCCACCCCCGTGACCGCCGGCCTGGTCGCCGCCTACATGACGGCGCACAAGGAGACCGATCCGCGCGCGGCCCGGCGGCACCTGCTCGCCGCCGGCACCGGGGTCGCGGACGTGCGCGGGGCGCACGTCCCCGCGCTGCGCCCGCCCACCTGGCGCCCCGTCCCGGTCGTGCGTCTCGCGGCGGGGCTGTGAGGCCCGGAACCGCCCCCTCCACGGCGTACGATGACGTGCCGTACTCGAGGGGTGGGGCTGCCGTGGACCGTAGTGATGCCGGCGCGCTCGTCCAGGCCGCCGCCGACGGCGACGCGGCGGCCTGGAAGGCGCTCGTGGAAGGGCTGAGCCCCCTGGTGTGGTCCGTGGTGCGGGCCCACCGGCTGTCCGACGCGGACGCCCACGAGGTCTACCAGACCGCCTGGTTCCGCTTCGCCCAGCACCTCGGGCGGATCCGGGAACCCGGCAAGGCGGGCGCGTGGCTGGCGAGCACCGCCCGCCACGAGTGCCTGAAGGTCATCCGGAGCTCGCAACGGCTGACCCTGACGGACGATCCCCAGCTCCTGGACCGGATCAGCGAGGACGGCACGCCGGAACAGTCGCTGCTCGACTCCGAGGAGGCCGCCGCCCAGAGCGAACGCGTACGGCGGTTGTGGCAGGAGTTCGAGGAACTGGGCGAGCGGTGCCGGCAGTTGCTGCGGGTGCTGATGGCCACGCCGCCGCCCAGCTACCAGGACGTGTCCGCCGCGCTCGGGATCGCGGTGGGCAGCATCGGGCCGCTGCGTCAGCGCTGTCTGCGGCGCCTGCGGGACCGGCTCGAAGCGCGGGGGGCGATGTGAGCGACATGAGCGACGACATGAACGGCGACGTGTTCGGCGAAGACGACTGGGACGACCAGGAGTTCGACGCCGGGCTGCTGGAGGAGGAACTCCGGCAGGCCGCCGCCGTCCTGGACCCCGTGCCGGCGGAGCTCCAGCAGATCGCCGTCGACGCCTACGCGCTGCACGACCTGGAGGCCCGTGTCGCGGAGCTCACCTTCGACTCGCTGGTCGACGCCCTCCCGGTCCGGGGAGCCGGCGACGCGCCCCGGATGCTGACCTTCCGGGCGGGCGAGGTGACCGTCGACGTCGAGGTGACCGCAGACGGGCTGATGGGCCAGGTGCTGCCGCCGCAGCCGGCCAGGATCGAGGTCCTGAGCGGACCACGCCCCGGCCCCTCGTTCACGGCCGACGACCTGGGCCGCTTCACCGCCGACGCACCGCCGTCCGGCCCGTTCGCCCTGCGGCTGCGGACCGGCGGGGACGTGGTGGTGACGGAGTGGCTGCGGGCCTAGGGCGACCCTTGCGCACCACCTCCGCCAGGGCCGGGTCGAACTCGTCCCGTTCAGGTCGAGGGCGGGCTAGTCCGTACCGGGGGCGGTGCCTGGCCGGTCAGCGTGGTGGTCTCCTCCGCCATGCTCCCGCCCTCGCCGCGCCCCCGCCGCTTGTCGCGCGGGTGTGCTCCAGCCGGTGACGGTCAGCCGGACACGGCGTCGACCAGGCGGGCCAGCGCGGCGGCGAGCCTTTCGAGACCGGGACCGGCCGGACCGCCCGGCTCGGTCATGTAGGTGTCCCGGCGGATCTCCACCATGAGCGCCTCGACCCGCGGGTCGGTTCCATAGAACTCCAGCGGTACGTAGGCCCCGCTGAACGGGCTGTCGAGCTCCGTCTCCCCGAACGCCCGCCGCGCGGCGTCCACCAGCCCGGGAGAGGTGTGGAAGGAGTCGGTGCCGAGGCACACCGGCGGCCGGGGCCCCTCTCCGTGCAGCTCGTACGGCAGCCGGGCGCGGGGGTAGGAGTGCACGTCGATGATCACGGCCCGCCCGGTGGCCGCCAGCCGGTCCGCCACGGCCTGCGCCATCGCCCGCGCGTACGGCAGGAAGTACCGCTGGACGAGCGGCCCGGCTTCGACGTCCCCGCACCGCAGCGCACCGCCGTGCGTGGTCCGGGTGTAGACCGCGCCCATTCCGACGGCCCGCATCTCCTCCCGTTCGTCGGGGAAGCGCTCGGGGTCGACGACCAGCCGCGACAGCCGGTTGACGAACCGCCACGGGACGACGCCGGCCGCCCCGGCCGCCGCCTCGGCGATCCGAGCCGTGTGCGCGTCGGTGATGTGGTCCAGCTCCCGCGCGAGCTCGTCGTCGTCCAGCACGATGTCCGCCCGCACGGACGGCGGTATCTCCCGCGCCGAGTGCGGGACATGCAGGATCACGGGGGAGTGCCCGGCACCGGGCAGAACGTCGAAGGACTGGGGGTCGTCGGTCACGCGGCGGCTCCACAGGACGTTGTCAGGGGGCTCCGCTCGAAACCCCGCCTCTTCGAACATAACTCCGCCCCGGCCGGGCGGTGCGCCGGCCGGGGCGGAGCGGAGGGGCCGAGGGGCCCGAGGCGTCAGCTCAGGGACGCCAGCGCCTCGTTCCACGTGGCGGACGGGCGCATGACCTCGGCGGCCTTCGCCGGGTCGGGCTGGTAGTAGCCGCCGATGTCGACCGGCTTGCCCTGGGCGGCGATCAGCTCGTCGACGATCTTCTGCTCGTTGGCGGCCAGCGTCTCGGCGATCGGAGCGAAGGCCTTCGCCAGGTCCGCGTCGTCGGTCTGCCGGGCCAGCTCCTGCGCCCAGTACAGGGACAGGTAGAAGTGGCTGCCGCGGTTGTCGATGCCGCCGACGCGCCGGGTCGGGGACTTGTCCTCGTTGAGGAAGGTCGCCGTGGCGCGGTCGAGGGTGTCGGCCAGGACCTGGGCGCGGGCGTTGCCCGTCACCTTGGCGAACTGCTCGAGGGACGGCACCAGGGCGAAGAACTCACCCAGGGAGTCCCAGCGCAGGTAGTTCTCCTTGACCAGCTGCTGCACGTGCTTGGGCGCCGAGCCGCCCGCACCCGTCTCGAAGAGGCCGCCGCCCGCCATCAGCGGGACGACCGACAGCATCTTGGCGCTGGTGCCCAGCTCCAGGATCGGGAACAGGTCGGTCAGGTAGTCGCGCAGCACGTTGCCGGTGACGGAGATGGTGTTCTCGCCGCGGCGGATGCGCTCCACCGACAGCTTCGTGGCCTCGACCGGGTTCAGGATCCGGATGTCCAGGCCCTCGGTGTCGTGCTCCGGCAGGTACTGCTCGACCTTGGCGATCAGGTTGGCGTCGTGCGCGCGGGTCTCGTCCAGCCAGAACACCGCCGGGTCGCCGGTGGCGCGGGCGCGGGTGACGGCCAGCTTCACCCAGTCCTTGATCGGCGCGTCCTTGGTCTGGCAGGCGCGGAAGATGTCACCGGCCGAGACGGCCTGCTCGATGAGCGCGGTGCCGTTCTGGTCGACCAGGCGGACCGTGCCCGTGGTGGCGATCTCGAAGGTCTTGTCGTGGCTGCCGTACTCCTCGGCCTTCTGCGCCATGAGGCCGACGTTCGGCACCGTGCCCATGGTGGACGGGTCGAAGGCGCCGTTGGCCTTGCAGTCCTCGATCACGGCCTGGTAGACGCCCGCGTAGGAGGAGTCCGGGATGACCGCCAGGGCGTCGTGCTCCTGCCCGTCCGGACCCCACATGTGGCCGGAGGTGCGGATCATGGCCGGCATGGAGGCGTCGATGATGACGTCAGAGGGCACGTGCAGGTTGGTGATGCCCTTGTCGGAGTCGACCATCGCCAGCTCCGGGCCCTCGGTGAGCTCGGCGTCGAAGGAGGCCTTGATCTCGGCGCCCTCCGGCAGGGCGTCCAAGCCCTTGTAGATGCCGCCCAGACCGTCGTTCGGGGTCAGGCCGGCCGCGGCGAGCTTGTCGCCGTACTTCGCGAAGGTCTTCGGGAAGAAGACGCGCACCACGTGGCCGAAGACGATCGGGTCGGAGACCTTCATCATCGTCGCCTTCAGGTGCACCGAGAACAGCACGCCCTGGGCCTTGGCCTCGGCGACCTGCGCCGCCAGGAACTCGCGCAGCGCGGCGACCCGCATCACGGAGGCGTCGACGACCTCGCCCTTCTGGACGGGTACGGACTCGCGCAGCACGGTGGTGGTGCCGTCGTCGCCGACGAGCTCGATGCGCAGCGCGCCGTCCTCGGCGATCACCACGGACTTCTCGGTGGAGCGGAAGTCGTTCTGGCCCATGGTCGCCACGCTCGTCTTGGAGTCGGCGGACCAGGCGCCCATGCGGTGCGGGTGGGACTTGGCATAGTTCTTGACCGACGCGGGGGCCCGGCGGTCCGAGTTGCCCTCACGCAGGACCGGGTTCACGGCGGAGCCCTTGACCTTGTCGTAGCGGGCGCGGATCTCGCGCTCCTCGTCGGTCTTCGGGTCGTCCGGGTAGTCCGGCAGCGCGTAGCCCTGGCTCTGGAGCTCGGCGATCGCGGCCTTGAGCTGCGGGATCGACGCCGAGATGTTCGGCAGCTTGATGATGTTGGCGGCGGGCGTCTTGGCCAGCTGCCCCAGCTCCGCGAGGGCGTCCGGGATGCGCTGGTCCTCGGTCAGGTACTCCGGGAACAGGGCGATGATGCGCCCGGCCAGCGAGATGTCGCGGGTCTCGACGGCGACACCCGCCTGCGAGGCGTACGCCTGGACCACCGGCAGGAAGGAATACGTTGCCAGGGCCGGGGCCTCGTCAGTGTGCGTATAGATGATGGTCGAGTCAGTCACCGGGTGCTCCGCTCCACGTCTGCAACATTGCTCGACATCAAGATATCTCCTGATCGACCTCGTCTCGACAGGGGTCCACGCCCAGTTTCGCGCCACCGATCGCCCCGAGGCCCGGGCCGGGGGAGACAGTGCGGCGGGTGGCGGCCCCGCGGCTGCCCTGGTCGGCGCGGCGACGGCTCCGGCGGAAGGGCCGCCGCTCTCGGCTTCTCCGGCCTCAGCCGCGCCGTCCGGCCGCCTCGCCCGCTCGTCAGCTTCCCGCGAACGCCCAGGTCGCAATGGCGCGGGCTGCCGCACGTCGGGGCGACCGGGCCCAAAGCGATCGGCGATCGGCGACCGGTGGCCGGCGGCCTGTCGGCGAGCGAATCGCGTACGCGTACCCGTCCCGCTCGCTCATGGCCCCGGGTGGTGCAGGTCACGGTGGCCGATCACCTGATCAAAAGCACCGCAGCGGCCCTTGTGGGCCTCAGTCGAACCGGGCCGACGAAAGCTCGTTCGGCTCGATCTCGCCCGTGCGCTGCTGCGGGATGACCATCCCGCCCTGCTGGAGCGCCACCGTCCGGGCCGGGGCGGGGATGCGGATGCCCTCCGCGCGGTAGCGCTTGTGCAGCCGCTTGATGAACTCGTGCTTGATCCGGTACTGGTCGCTGAACTCGCCGACGCCCAGGATGACCGTGAAGCCGATGCGGGAGTCGCCGAAGGTGTGGAACCGGATGATCGGCTCGTGGTCCGGCACGGCGCCCTCGACCTCGGTCATCGTCTCGGCGATGACCTCGTTGGTCACCCGCTCCACGTGCTCCAGGTCGCTGTCGTAGGCCACCCCGACCTGGACCATGATGGTCAGCTGTTCCTCCGGCCGCATGAAGTTGGTCATGTTGGCCATGGCGAGCTGGCCGTTGGGGATCACGACGAGGTTGTTGGACAGGTTGCGGATCGTCGTCTGCCGCCAGTTGATGTCCTCGACGTAGCCCTCCTCGCCGCTGCTGAGGCGGATGTAGTCGCCGGGCTGGACGGTCTTGGAGGCGAGGATGTGGATGCCCGCGAAGAGGTTCGCGAGGGTGTCCTGAAGCGCCAGCGCGACCGCCAGACCGCCGACCCCCAGCGCGGTGAGCATCGGGGCTATGGAGATCCCCAGCGTCTGGAGCACCACCAGGAAACCGATCGCCAGGACCAGGATCCGGGTGATGTTGACGAAGATCGTGGCCGAGCCGGCGACACCGGAACGGGACTGGGTGACCGTGCGCACCAGGCCGGCCACCACCCGCGCCGCCGACACCGTCGCCACGAAGATGAGCAGCACCGTCAGCACCTGGTTGGTGTGGTGCTGCACCGTCCGGGTCAGCGGCAGCGCCGCCGCCGCGCCCGCCGCGCCGCCCACCACCGCGGCCCACGGCAGCACGGCCCGCAGCGCGTGCACGATGACGTCGTCCCCGCTCCAGCGGGTGCGGTCGGCGTGCCCGCCCAGCCAGCGCAGCAGCACGCGCAGCGCGAAGGCCGCCAGCAGGCCCGACCCCAGGGCGATGCCGGCGAAGACCAGATCGTCCGCGGTGAGCACCCGGTTCACCTGTCACCTCCGGGAAGCAGAACCGCGGCGAACGCCGTTTCCGGCGGCCGGATGTGAAGTTTCGTCACGTCGTCACCTGTTCGTCCTACGGGATGTCCGATCGCGCGCGACCACCCTGACCTGCGGTCGGCGCGATCGTTCATCCTGCCGCATTCCGCATGGGGTTTCGTACCGGGGAACGGGCCAAGCCGGGGGGTTCCGCCGGCCCGCTCCGGGGGCCTGTCGGGCGGTCAGATCACCTTCATCCGTACCAGCGCCCCCAGCGTCAGCGCGCCCGGCAGCAGCGGCAGCCAGACCGTGATGACCCGGAAGGCCAGCACCACGGCCGTGGCGAACGCGACCGGGCCGCCCGCCGCCACCAGCGCCATGACCAGCGCCGCCTCCACCGAGCCGATCCCGCCCGGGGTGGGCACCAGCGCGACGGCGACCGTCGCCGCCAGGTAGGCCACCGCCATGTGCGCGGGCGGCACGTCCAGCCCCATCGCCCGGCCCACCAGCACCAGGACGCTCGCCTGCAACGCGGGGAAGGCGAAGGCCCCGCCCCACAGCGCCAGGGCCCGGACCGGGCGGGTGTGCACCGAGCGCGCCTCGCCGAGCGCCGTCCGCAGGAAGGACAGCACGGCCGAACGCACCCGGCGGACCAGGGTCAGCACGGCCACCGCGATGACGAGTACCGCGCCGGCACCGGCCAGCAGCGGGCCGGACGCCGTCTGAGGAACCAGCGTGCCGAGCCGCAGCGCGTCGGGGAACGCGACGAGCAGGGCACCCAGCAGGACCACCCGGCCGACGCTCTCCGCCAGCAGATACAGCGCGAGGGCGGCCGAGGAGCGGGCGAGCGGCAGCCCGCACACCGTCATGAACCGCAGGTTGACTGCGCTCGCGCCCAGCCCGGTCGGCAGCAGGTGGTTGGCCGCCCCCGCCGCGAACTGCGTCGCCAGCAGCCGCCGTCGGGGCAGCCGCTCGACGACCGCGCCCTGCCGGGTGCAGGCGGCGGCGACCCAGGTCAGACAGGTCGCGCCCACCGCGGCCAGCAGCCACGGCCACTCGGCGTTGCCCAGATGCGCGAACCCCTCGGCGAGTACCGACCGGTGCCGCACCGCGACCACGGTGACCAGCAGGAGCGGCAGCAGGCACAGGATCTGACGCAGGCGGCGGACCGGGACGCGACGGGGGAGTCGTCCCGGGCGGAGTTCGGGGAGTTGTACCGCTGTCACGTCCGCTGAGGCTTCCCACGCCCCGCCAACGGCGGGTTGCGGACATGCGGACGGCGTCTTACGCCCGGGGAGCGGCTGGGAGGAGAGCGTCATCGGGGCCTTTGCGGGGGACGGGGAGAGGGGGTTCGGGCCGATTGTGCGGGATGTCGGAGCGATGCGCGAGCGCCTTGACCTCAAGATTGCTTGAGGTTCTACGGTCCCTCTCATGAGTATGGAGACCACAGCGTGGACACAACTGCACAGCGTCATGAACGCCCAGGAGGAGCGCCGCCCCTTCGCCCTCGCCACCCTGCGCCGCATCGGCGCCTTCGCCCGCCCGCACCGCCGCCGCATCGCTCTCTTCGTCCTGCTCGGCGTGGGGACCGCCCTGCTCGCCGT
This sequence comes from Streptomyces caelestis, assembly GCF_014205255.1. Classification (GTDB taxonomy): domain Bacteria; phylum Actinomycetota; class Actinomycetes; order Streptomycetales; family Streptomycetaceae; genus Streptomyces; species Streptomyces caelestis. The sequence goes on from NZ_JACHNE010000001.1 coordinate 7,821,438, forward strand.
GGCGACCCCCGTCCTGGCCGGGAGCGTCGTCGACGCGATCGTCTCGGGCGGCACCGAGAGCACCGTCGTACGCCTGTCCCTGCTCATCGCGCTGATCGCGGTGGCTGAGGCGGCGCTCGGCATCCTCGGCCGGAGGCTGTCGGCGACCCTCGGCGAGCATCTCATCCTCGATCTGCGGACCGCCGTCTTCGACCATGTACAGCGCATGCCGGTGGCGTTCTTCACACGCACTCGTACGGGCGCCCTCGTCTCCCGGCTCAACAACGACGTCATCGGCGCCCAGCGCGCGTTCAGCAACACCCTGTCCGGAGTGGTCAGCAACCTCGTCACGCTGCTGCTCACGCTCGCCGTGATGCTCACGCTGTCCTGGCAGGTCACCCTGCTCGCGCTGGTGCTGCTGCCGGTGTTCGTGATCCCGGCCCGGCGCATGGGCAGCCGTATGGCACGCATGCAGCGGGAGGCGGCGACGCTGAACGCGGCGATGGGCACCCGCATGACCGAGCGCTTCTCCGCACCCGGCGCCACCCTGATCAAGCTCTTCGGGCGCCCGGAGGAGGAGTCGGCGCAGTTCGCCGGACGCGCCCGCCGCGTCGCGGACATCGGCGTCCGGACGGCGACCGCCCAGGCCGCGTTCATCACCGCCCTCACCCTGGTCTCCGCCCTCGCCCTGGCCCTGGTCTACGGCCTCGGCGGCGCCCTCGCCCTGCGCGGCACGCTGGAACCCGGCGCGGTCGTGTCGCTGGCGCTGCTCCTGACCCGGCTGTACGCGCCGCTGACCGCGCTCGCCGGGGCGCGGGTCGAGGTGATGAGTGCCCTGGTCAGCTTCGAGCGGGTCTTCGAGGTGCTCGACCTGAAGCCGCTCATCGAGGAGAAGCCGGACGCGCGCCGGGTGCCCGACGGGCCCGTCGCGGTCGAGTTCGAGGACGTCCGCTTCGGCTACCCCGCCGCCGACAAGGTCTCCCTGGCCTCCCTGGAGGAGGTCGCCACGCTCGACAAGCGGGGCGGTGACGAGGTCCTGCACGGCATCTCCTTCCGCGCCGAGCCGGGACAGACCGTGGCGCTCGTCGGCTCCTCCGGCGCGGGCAAGTCGACCGTCGCGGGGCTGCTGCCGCGCTTGTACGACGTCGACGGCGGCGCCGTACGCGTCGGCGGCGTCGACGTCCGCGACCTGAGCGCGCGGTCCCTGCGGGAGACCCTCGGCATGGTCACCCAGGACGGGCACCTCTTCCACGACACCGTCCGCGCCAACCTGCTCCTGGCCCGCCCCGCGGCCACGGAGAGCGACCTGTGGGACGCCCTGCGCCGGGCCCGCCTCGACGACCTCGTACGGTCGCTGCCCGACGGTCTCGACACGGTGGTCGGCGAACGCGGCTACCGCCTCTCGGGCGGGGAACGCCAGCGCATGACCATCGCCCGGCTGCTGCTGGCCCGCCAGCGCGTCGTCATCCTCGACGAGGCCACCGCCCACCTCGACAACACCTCCGAGGCCGCGGTCCAGGACGCACTCGCCGAAGCCCTCGAAGGCAGGACGGCGGTCGTGATCGCCCACCGGCTCTCCACGGTCCGGACAGCCGACCAGATCCTGGTCGTCGAGGCCGGCCGGATCGTGGAACGCGGCACGCACGAGGAACTCCTGGCGGCGGGGCAGCGGTACGCGGAGCTGTACCGGACCCAGTTCGGCGGGACGCGGAGCCCGGCCGTGGACGGGGCGGCCGCGTAGCCCGCCCGGCCTGTGTGAACGGCTCCGGGTGCGCCTCCGTACCCCTGACGAGTACTCCTGCCCGCCCGCGAGGGCAGGACGGTCCGCACCCGGAGAGGCGACGTGTCCCAGCAGCAACCCCACGCAACGTCCAACCGCCGGCCCCTGCCCCGCGCCCCTCGGCTGCGCGCCGCCGCGCTGGTCGTGCTCCCCTTGGTCACCGCCTGCGGCGGCGGTGACGACGAAAAGCCGGCCGCCGGCGGCCGGGCGGCGACGCCGAGCGGGTCCGCCGCTCCCGCCGCCGGCGTCGTCGCGCCGGCGAAGGTGGAGGTGATCGCCGGCCTGACGGGCTGCGAGGTGAAGATCCGCACCGAGGCGGACGAGCTGCGCGAGGGCGTGTGCCACACGGAGACGGGCGACCACCTCATCACCACCTTCCCCGAGGAGAAGCTCAAGGAGACCTGGCTGGAGTCGGCCGGCGTCTACGGGGGCACGTACCTCGTCGGCATGCGCTGGGTGGTCAGCGCCAAGCCGGAGATGCTCGAACCCCTGCGCGCGAAACTCGGTGGCACCGTACGGGAGTTGCGGGGCATCGGCCCCAGCGCGAACGCCTCCTGACGTCACTGTCCGAACCGGCGGACGAGACCGGCGACCTGTTCGTCCTGCCGGGCCAGGAAGGACTCGAAGGCACGGCCGGTGGCGAACACGTCTCTCCAGCCGTGCCGGCGCAGCTCGGCCCGCCACTGGCGGGAGTCGTGCAGCTCGGTCAGCGCCTCGACCCAACGCCGCCGGTCGGTGTCACTGATGCCGGGCGGGGCCACGATGCCCCGCCAGTTGTCGAAGACCAGGTCGATCCCCGAGGACTTCAGGGTCGGGACACCCGGCAGGACACCGACCGGCCGCTCGCCGGTGACGGCCAGGACTCGCAGCCGGCCGGCCCGGATCTGGTCGAGGAATTCGCCGAACCCGCTGGTGGCGATGGAGACCCTGCCGTCGAGCAGCGCGGGCAGCAGCTCACCGCCCCCACCGTCGTACGGCACGTACGCGACCTTCCTCGGGTCGATGCCGACCGCCTGCGCCAGCCGCATCGGCAGCAGATGGTCGGGGCCTCCGGCGGAGGAGCCGCCACCCACCCTGAGGCTGCGGGGGTCCTCGCGCCAGGCGTCCACCAGCGCGCCGATCGTCCGGTACGGCGAGTCCTTCCGGACGACGATCGCGCCGGCCTCCTCGACGAGGCGTGCGATCGGGGTGGTCTCGGTGACGGCCACCTTCGAACCCGCCGCGTGCGACGCGCCCACGACTCCGAGGCCCATCTGGAGGGCGAGGTCGCCGTTGCCCTTCTCGTCGGTGAGGCGCTTCAGGCCCACCGTGCCGCCGGCGCCGGGCAGGTTGAACACCTGCACGTCCGAGGCGATCCCGGTCTCCTCCATCACCCGGGCCGCGGTACGGGCCGTGGTGTCGTAGCCGCCGCCAGGGGTGTTGGGCACCATGAGCCGCAGGTCCCGCGCGGGTCCGTCGCCCGGCCACCCACCGCACGCGCCGGCCGCCAGCAGGGCCAGGGCGGACAAGGCACCGAGCAAGGCGCGTGCGGGACCTCTCATGACACCTCACTTCCGGTTTTCCCGGGCCGGCGTCATGATTGTGCGACTCGGCACACGAGCCGCCCCACCTGTGTCGGCATTGAAGATTGAGTTCATTGTGGTCGCCACCTTTCGTCGCCATTCGCTCGCGGGCGAGATGCTGGTGCTCCAGCTCGCCATCGTCGTGGTGGTGCTGCTGGCGGTCGCCGCGGTCTCGCTCGCCCAGTCGCAGGCCACTTTCAACCGCGTCGAGGGACGACGGGTGAGCGCGCTGGCCGAACAGCTGGCCACCAACCCCCTGGTCCGCAGCCAGCTGGTGCGTCCCGCGCCCGGGGAGACGCTCGCCCCGCTCGTGCACGCCACGCAGGCGCACTCCGGAGTGACCTCGGTGACGGTGGCCGACGCCTCCGGCCGGATCGTCAGCTCCACCAATCCCACGGTGGTCGGCGAGCGGCTGCCCCGGGGGCAGGGCACCCACCGGGCGCGGGGCTGGTCGGGGCAGCTGACGCTGGACGGCAACCGCGAGCTGGCCGCCCAGGTCCCCGTCCTCGGTGCGACGGAGGAGAACCTCGGCCGGATCCTCGGCACGGTGATGATCGGCGAGGCCGATCCGACCGTCTGGCAGCGGCTCAGCGGCGCCTCCTCGTATCTGCTCGCCTACCTGGGTGTCGCGAGCGGGCTCGGCGTGGCCGGCTCCTGGCTGCTCGCGCGGCGGGTGAAGCGGCAGACCCTCGGGCTGGAACCGGGCGAGATCGCGGGACTCGCCGAGCACCGGGAGGCGCTGCTGTACGGGATCGCCGAGGGGGTGATCGCCCTGGACCCGCAGCACCGGCTCACCCTCGTCAACGACATGGGCCGCCGTCTGCTCGGCCTGCCCGAGGACTGCGTCGGGCAGAGCCTGGACGGTCTGGGTATCGAGGGAAGGCTGCGGGACGTGCTGGCCGGGACCACCGCCGCCGACAAGCGGGACGAGGTCGTGGTCCGCCACGGCCGGGTCCTGGTGATGAACCGGATGACCGTCACCAAGGACGGCCGGCTCCTCGGCTCGGTCACCACTCTGCGCGACCGCACCGAACTGGCTCGGCTGGAGCGGGAGATCGGCTCCTTCCGCAGCTCCTCGGAGCTGCTGCGGGCACAGGCGCACGAGTTCGCCAACCAGCTGCACACCATCTCCGGGCTGATCCAGATCGGCGAGCAGGACGAAGTCGTGCGCTACATCCGTGCGTTGAACCAGCACCGCCAGTCCCTGGACGTCACCCTCAGCCGCCGCGTCCGGGACACCGCGGTGGCCGCACTGCTGATGGCGAAGGCGTCCCTGGCGGCCGAACGGAAGGTCAGCCTGCGTATCTCGGACGACACCGCGCTGGAGCGGCTGGCCCCAAAGGACGCCGCCGACGTGGCGACCGTGGTGGGCAACCTCGTGGACAACGCCGTCGACGCCGCGGCGCACGACGGGGAACGGTGGGTCGAGGTGGCGCTGCGGCAGGACGCCTCCAGCGTGGAGATCGCGGTCCGCGACTCGGGGCCGGGCGTGGCTCCCGAACTGGCCCGCGAGGTGTTCTCGCACGGCTTCACCACCAAGGCCGCGCGGGAGGGCGAGCGCGGTATCGGACTGGCCCTGACCAAGCTGGTCTGTGAACGGCACGGGGGAGAGATCTCGGTGGCCAACACCCCCGACGGGGCCGTGTTCACCGCACGCATGACCGTCAGCCACCTCCCCGAAGCGGTGGCGGAAGGAGCCGCCCCATGACCGGAACGCACGACATGACCGGAACGCGCGACAAGGCGGGCTCGCGCGACAAGGCGGGCACGATCGACGTCCTCGTGGTCGACGACGATTTCATGGTGGCCCGGGTCCACCGCACGTTCGTCGAACGCGTCGAGCCGTTCCGGGTCGTCGGCGTGGCCCACACCGGCGGACAGGCGATCGAGGCCGTGGACGAACTGCGCCCCGATCTCGTCCTGCTCGACCTGTATCTCCCCGACCTCTTCGGCCTCGACGTCATCCCCCGGCTGCGCACCGCCGGCCACGACTGCGACGTCATGGTCATCAGCGCCGCGCAGGAGGCCGACACGGTCCGCGGCGCCGTCCGGCAGGGGGTCGTCGACTACCTCCTGAAACCCTTCGACTTCGAGGATCTGCGCTCCCGGCTGGAGCGCTACGCCGCCCAGCGGGGCCGGCTGCTCACGGCGGTGGTACGAGGCCAGGCCGACATCGACCGGGTCCTGGCCGGAGCGGGTGTCCCCGCACCGGCCCCCGCGCTGCCCAAGGGCATGAGCGTGGAGACCGCCGAACTCGTCGAGCGGGCCCTGCGCGAGGCGGACGGCACCCTGTCCGCCTCCGAGTGCGCCGCGCTGACCGGCGTGTCCCGCGTGAGCGCCCGCCGCTACCTGGAGTACTTCCACGGCACCGGCAGCGCGGAGGTGTCCCTGCGCTACGGCGTCGCCGGCCGGCCCGAACGGCGGTACGCCTGGCGGGCGTGATCCCCGCCTACGGCGGGCCGTCGCCTTGCTGAGGGTCGGGCGCCGCCAGGGGGGAAGGCGCGGGCGCCGGGACGGAGACCGTCGAGGCTCCCGGCTTCTCCGTCGCGTCCGCCGCGACCCTCACGGTGTACAGGCCCGGGCTCTGGTCACGCCACTGTCCGGGTTCCGGTCCGGCGGCCGTCGCGGCGGTCAGGGGGAGCACCACGGCCCCGGTGAGCGCCAGGACCCAGCCGAGGACGGGGCTCAGGAGCGTGCCGACGGTCTGGTGGTACGTGTCGTGGTAGGCCAACTGTCGTCCCGGTGCTGACTTGACGTCATGTACTGCCCCCATGGGGCCCACTGTCGCAGCCGCCGTCGGCAAAGGGAATCTTGAAACTTAAAGCCCCACGCGTTGCACAGAAGTTTCACAGCAGCGTCAGGGCTGGTTGGTCAGGTAGCCGCCCATGGCGGTGAAGTACTCGGTCGCGGGCAGCTCCCGGCCGTCCTCGGTCCGCACGCGCGTGATGGCCAGGCCGTGGTTGCGGCCGGTGCGGGCGTCGGCTCCGGCGACGATCACCACGCCCTCGCCCTCGCGGTAGAAGATGCGGCCGGGCGTGCCGCCGTACCGGCCCTCGGAGACGACGGCGGCCAGGACCTCCAGTCGCCTGCCCTGGTGGAAGGTGAACGCGCTGGGGTAGGGCTCGGACTGGGCGCGGACCAGGCGCTCCAGGTCCTCGGCCGGCCAGGTCCAGTCGATGCGGCTGTCCTCGATGGACCGCTTGTGGAAGAAGCTGGCCTGGGAGCGGTCCTGCTTGGTGAACTCCGTCTGCCCGGCGGCGATGAGGCCGAGCGCGCCGATGGTGACCGGGGCGATGAGGTCGACGGTCTTGTGGAACAGGTCGGTCGCCGTGTCCGTCGGCCCGACCGCGACCGACTCCTGCCGCACGATGTCGCCGGCGTCGAGTTCGTCGTTCATCATGTGCGCGGTGACGCCCACTTCGGGTTCGCCGTTGATCAGCGCCCAGATCAGCGGGGAGAAGCCGGCGTACTTCGGCAGCAGCGAGTCGTGCACGTTCAGCGTGCCGTGGCGCGGCAGGTCGAAGATGCGCGGCGGGATCCACGTACGCCAGTTGTTGGCCACGATGATGTCCGGGTCGGCCTCCTTGAGGCGCTCGAACAGCTCGTCGTCGTCAGGGCGGTTGCGGATCACGACCGGCACGCCGTTCTCCTCGGCGAGGTCGGCGACCGAGTCGCTCCAGATCTTCTCGTACGCGTGCTCGCTCTTGGGGTGCGTCACGACAAGGACCACGTCGTGCTCGGAGTCCAGGAGGGCTTGGAGGGTGCGGTGCCCCCAGGTCTGGTAACCGAACATGACGACCCGCATGGGGTTCCTCCTCGAAGCAGGGAATGGCCGTGGCCAGTAAAGCAAGGCTTACCTAAGTGGTCAACGGGGCTGCCCTGCGCATGTGTTGACGGTCGCCCGGCCCTGTGTGTGCCCGTTTTGCCTATGGACAGCTTCACAGGATGAGCTTAGCCTTACCTAAGTTTTGGGTGGTGCCTCCCGGCGTGCCCGACTTCCGTACTTCCCGATGCTCGACCGACGGCTGCCCGCTCTGAAGGGTCGCCGCACCGCACGATGGGAGTGACATGGCACAGGCTCGTCCTGGCGACGCCCCTTTGATCCACGACCTCATTGGCATCGGCTTCGGGCCGTCCAACGTGGCCATGGCGATCGCGCTCAGCGAGCACAACGCACGCGCCGGTGAGGAGGGAGCGGTCTCCGCTCACTTCTTCGAGCAGCAGCCGCGCTTCGGCTGGCACCGAGGCATGCTCATCGACGACGCGACCATGCAGGTGTCCTTCCTCAAGGACCTGGTGACGCTCCGGAACCCCGCCAGCGAGTACAGCTTCCTGTGCTACCTCAAGAGCAAGGGACGGCTGATCGACTTCATCAACCACAAGAACCTCTTCCCGCTGCGGGTCGAGTTCCACGACTACTTCGAGTGGGCCGCGGGCCAGGTCGACGACATGGTCTCCTACGGCCACGAGGTCGTCGGCGTCATGCCCGTCGTGCGCGACGGCGCCGTGGAACACCTGGACGTCACGGTCCGTTCGGGGGAGGGCCTGGAGGTCCACCGGGCCCGCAACCTCGTCCTCGGCACCGGTCTGCGCCCCCTCATGCCGGAAGGTGTGGAGCGCAGCGACCGCGTCTGGCACAACTCCGAACTGCTCGGCCGTGTCGACGCGTTGGAGGGCACCTCGCCCTCCCGGTTCGTCGTCGTGGGCGCCGGGCAGAGCGCCGCCGAGAACGTGGCCTACCTGCACCGCCGCTTCCCCGAGGCCGAGGTCTGCGCGGTCTTCTCCCGCTACGGCTACAGCCCCGCCGACGACAGTGCCTTCGCCAACCGGATCTTCGACCCCGAGGCCGTCGACGAGTTCTTCGCCGCGCCGGAGAGCGTCAAACGCCGGCTGATGGACTACCACGGCAACACCAACTACTCCGTGGTGGACATCGACCTCATCGACGACCTGTACCGGCAGATGTACCAGGAGAAGGTCCTCGGCACCGAGCGCCTGCGCTTCCTCAACGTCTCCCGGCTCACCGGTGTCACGGAGACGCCGGACACGGTCAGGGCCACCGTCACCTCCCTCGTCACAGGCGAGGAGACCGTCCTGGACGCCGACGTCGTGGTGTTCGCCACCGGTTACAGCCCCGCCGACCCTGTCGGTCTGCTCGGCGAGGTGGCCGACCGCTGCCTCCGTGACGACGAGGGCCGCGTCCGGGTCGAGCGCGACTACCGCATCGCGACGGAGCCAGGCCTGCACTGCGGCATCTACCTCCAGGGCGGCACCGAGCACACGCACGGCATCACCTCGTCCCTGTTGTCCAACACCGCCATCAGGGTCGGGGACATCCTCGACTCGCTGCTCGACCGGGGCCGCAAGTCCGCCTCCGACGAGGCCCGGACGGTCGCCGACGGAACCGGCAGCGCCGCGCGTTAGCTCCGCTGGTGAGGCCGTATTGCCACTGCGGGCCGAGTGCGGCTGGTCGCGCCCGCGCGGCGGAGCCGCATATCGAGACGGCCCGCGCCCCTTTGGGGCGCTGCCGTTCCCGTAGATCAAAGGGATAACGTACGTCGACATGGGCACGATCGCAGCGGAGCGCCCCGCGTCACAGGTCACAACTCACCTCCGTCGGCGGCGAGTTGTGGGCCTTGGCGCGCTGGTGCTGATCCTCGTGGCCGCGGGAGCGGTGTCGTTGGCCGTCGGTGCGCGCGCGTTGAGTCCCGGCGAGGTGTGGCACGGGCTGTTCGCGGCACCGGAGTCCGACCAGCGGCTCACCGAGATCAGGCTCATCGTGGAGACCGTGCGGGTGCCCCGGACGGTGCTCGCGATCGTCGCGGGCGTCGCCCTCGGGGTCGGCGGGGCGCTGATCCAGGGGTACACGCGCAACCCGATCGCCGACACCGGCCTGCTGGGCGTGAACTCCGGAGCCTCGTTCACCGTGGTGACGGTGATCGCCGTGTTCGGGCTCACCGATCCGTTCCAGTACATCTGGTTCGCCTTCCTGGGCGCGGCGGTCGCCGGTGTCGTGGTGTTCGGCGTTGCGAGCATCGGCCGCGGTGCCGGGAACCCGCTGACGCTCGCCCTGGCCGGGCAGGGAGTCACGGTGTTCCTCGCGGCGATGACCACGGCGATCGCGCTGTCGGATCAGAAGTCGCTGAACGCGCTGCGCTTTTGGAACGCGGGCTCCGTGGCCGGCGTCGGATTCGGCGTCATCTGGCCGGTGACCGGATTCATCGCGGCCGGACTCGTGCTGGCACTGATCACGCTGCCGGCCCTCAACCTGCTCAACCTGGGTGACGACGTGGCGCGCGGGCTCGGGGTGAACATCGCACTGAGCCGGACCATCGGCATCACCGCCATCACCCTGCTGGCGGGCGCCGCGACGGCCGCGTGCGGGCCCATCGCGTTCCTCGGGCTCATGGTGGCCCACGTGGCCCGGTACCTGACCGGGCCCGACTACCGCTGGCTGGTGCCGTACGCGGGTCTGCTCGGTGCCGTCGTCCTGCTGGTCTGCGACATCGTCGGGCGCCTGGTGGTGCGGCCGAGCGAGCTGGACGCGGGTGTCGTCGTCGCTCTGCTGGGCGCCCCGTTCTTCGCGGCCCTGGTGTGGCGCGGAAAGTTCAAGAACGCATGAACAGGACAGACGTGAAGCCGTCGGTGGCGCCGGGCGTGCGGCTCGGCCAAGTGTCGTTCGTGTGGCGGCCGTGGATCGTGAGCGTCTCGCTGCTGCTCGCGGCGGCGACGTTCCTGGTGTTCTGCCTGTCCATCGGCGTCGGCGACTTCCCTATCGGACTGCCCCAGGTGATCGCCACGATCTTCGGCCGGGGTGAGCAGGTCGACGAGTTCGTGATCATGGATCTGCGGATGCCGCGGGCCCTGGCCGGGGTCGTCGTGGGCATCGCGCTCGGGGTGTCCGGGGCGCTCACGCAGTCCATCGCCCGCAATCCGCTGGCCAGCCCGGACGTCCTGGGGATCACGAACGGCGCCGGCACGGTCGCGGTGTTCCTGGTGACGGTGTCGGGCGGGACGGCCGCGGCGATCGTCAACTCCGTGGGCCTGTCGGCGGCGGCGCTCCTGGGCGGTCTCGGCACGGGCCTGCTGGTCTACTTCCTCGCCTGGCGGCGCGGGATCGACGGCCTCCGGCTCATCCTCATCGGCATCTCGGTGAGTGCCGTGATGGAAGCCCTCACGACCTGGCTGCTGGTCACGGCCGACATCAGGGACGTGGCCCAGGCCCAGGCATGGCTGGTCGGCTCGCTGGACGACCGGTCGTGGGACGAGGTCCAGGTGGCCGTCTGGGGCACTCTCGTCCTCCTGGTCGTCGTGACAACCGCCGCGTTCCAGTTCAAGCCGATGCATCTCGGTGACGACATCGCCGCCGGCCTGGGGGTCCGTCATTCTGCCGTGCGGGCGGTCCTCCTGCTGTGCGCGGTGCTGCTGGCCGGCGTGGCGGTGAGCGCGGCGGGGCCGGTCCCGTTCGTGGCGCTGGTGGCCCCGCAGGTGGCGATGCGCCTGGCGCGGTGCCCGACACCGCCCCTGGTGGCCTCCGCGCTGGTCGGTGCCCTGCTGCTCACCGGCTCGGACCTGATCGCCCGCGCGGCACTGCCCGTCGGTCTCCCGGTCGGCGTGGTCACCGCGGCGATCGGCGGCCCCTTCCTCGTCTATCTGCTGGTACGGGCGAACCGCAGATAGCTGGTACAAAGTCAGGCGAGCCTAAGTAAGGGGGCCTTGTGGTCACTCAGTCCGTCACCGGGGTCGAGTCGAAGTCCGATCACGCCTCACGGCTGGCAGCCAGGGGCGTCACCGTCGGATACGGCGCCCGGACCGTCATCGACGATCTCGACGTGGCGATACCCCCCGGGGTCGTCACCACCATCATCGGCCCCAACGGCTGTGGAAAATCGACCCTGTTGCGGACCCTGTCCCGGCTGCTCAAGCCGTCCAAGGGGACGGTCGTGCTGGACGGCGACGACATCGCCCGGCTCAGGACCAGGGACGTGGCGCGGAAACTCGGCCTGCTGCCGCAGGCGCCGGTCGCGCCCGAAGGGCTGACGGTGGCCGACCTGGTCGCCAGGGGCCGCCATCCGCACCAGAGCTGGCTGCGGCAGTGGTCCTCGGACGACGCCGACGTGGTGGAGCGCGCCCTGGCCATGACCGGGGTGTCCGACCTGGCCGACCGCCCGGTCGACGCGCTGTCCGGCGGGCAGCGGCAGCGCGTCTGGATCTCGATGACCCTGGCCCAGGGCACCGACCTGCTGCTGCTGGACGAGCCGACCACCTACCTCGACCTGGCGCACGCGATGGACGTACTCGATCTGGTCGACGATCTGCACGAGTCCGGATGCACCGTGGTGATGGTGCTGCACGACCTCAACCTGGCCGCGCGCTACAGCGACAACCTCATCGTGATGCGGGCGGGGTCGATCCTGGCGCAGGGTCATCCCCGTGACGTGCTGACCGCCGAGCTGCTGCACGAGGCGTTCGGACTGCACGCCAAGGTCATCGACGACCCGGTGGGTGACCGGCCGCTCATCGTCCCGATCGGTCGCACGCACGTCCAACTCGACTAGTCCGCCATAAAGTTAGCCAAGTAAGGCTAGGCTTACCTTACTGCCTTGCGATATGTTTTGCCTGCCCTTACCCGGGGGCGTAGTGGACAGTGCGAAAAGCAAGGGGAATTCCGGATGCTCCTCCACAGAACGACGCGCAGGACGCCATGGCGGCGGGTCGCGGCACTCCTCTCCGCCGCGACGCTCGGCGTCGGCCTCCTCGCGGGGTGCGGTTCCGAGTCGGACTCGGCGGACAAGGGCAGCGACAACACCTCCACCGCCGCGGCCGGTACCTTCCCGGTCACCGTGGAGCACGCGTTCGGCACCACCAAGGTCGCCGAGGCCCCGAAGCGGGTCGTCACCGTCGGCTACACCGACGACCAGACCGTCCTGGCGTTCGGCATCAAGCCGGTCGGCATGACCGACCAGTACCCGAACCCGGCGGGCCAGAGCCCCGACATCAACACCCAGTGGCCCTGGGTGAAGGACAAGTGGGGCGGCGCCTTGCCCGAGGTCATCATGAAGAACGGTGACACCGGCCCCAACTACGAGAAGATCGCCGCCCTGCGCCCGGACCTGATCATCGCGGTCTACTCCGAGATCGACCAGGCCGGCTACGACAAGCTCTCCAAGATCGCACCGACGGTGGCCCGCACCAAGGCCGAGAAGGAGCCGTTCAGCGCCCCCTGGCAGGACAACGCCCTGCACATCGCCAAGGCACTCGGCAAGGCCGAGGAGGGCGAGAAGATGGTGCAGGACATCCAGGGCAAGCTCGACGCGGCCAAGAAGGCGAACCCCGAACTCGCGAAGCAGACCGCCGTCGTCCTGTCCTGGTACGAGAACTCGGTGGCGCCGTTCACCTCCACCGATGTGCGCGGCCGGCTCGTGACGGGTATCGGCTTCACGTACCAGACCGAGATCGACAAGGTCGCCGACGGCAGCTTCTACACCAAGCTCTCGCCCGAGCGCGTCGACCTGGTCGACGTCGACCGCATCTTCGTGATCAACGACAAGGCCGACACGGCGGCCCTGAAGAAGTTCAAGCTGTTCGCCAACCTCGACGCGGTGAAGAAGGGCAACGTGTCCTACCTGCTGGACAGCGAGGGCCCGGCGGTCGGCGCGGCCATCTCCCAGGGCACCCTGCTGTCCATGCCGTACGCCGTCGACGAGCTCGTGAAGTCGGTGGCCGAGTAGCGATGCCGGTCACCAAGTCCTGTCCCCTGCCCGCCCGGGTCGCGGTGTGAGCGCGACCGCCACCCGCCCCGCCCCGGCGACCCTGCACACGGCGACCGGACGCGAGGCCTCCCGATGGGTCGCGGCGCACTGCCGCGAGGTGCCCTGGCTGTCGGCGGCCACCGTGCTCACCACGGTGGCCGGCGCGGCGCTCCAGGTGCTCCCGGTGCTGCTGCTCGGCCGGGTGGTCGACGGCGTGGTCGAGGGTGAGTCGCGCTCGGTCCTGGTCACCATCGGGGTGCTGATCGGGGCCGCCGCGCTGCTCGGCGCGGCGGCCACCGCGGTGTCGACCTACCTGATCGGCCGGCTGGGCGCCGACCTGCTCGCGCGGCTGCGGGAAGGAGCCGTCCGGGCGGTGCTGGGAATGCCGAGCGCCCGCGTCGAACAGGTCGGCCGGGGAGACGTGCTCTCCAGGGTCGGCGACGACGTGGCCGTCATCTCCAAGGGCATCCGTACGGCCATCCCCACGGTGTTCTCGGCCGGAGTGCTGGTCACCATCGCCACGTTCGGCATGTTCGGGCTGGACTGGCGGCTCGGACTGGCGGGCGCCGGCGCGCTGCCCGCGTACGCGCTCGCCCTGCGCTGGTACCTCCCGCGCTCCGCGCCGCTCTACCGGAAGCAGCGGGTGGCCCAGGCCGACCGCGCGCAGGCGTTGATCAGCGGTCTGAACGGGATCGACACGGTCCGGGCGTACCGCCTGGAGGGCGCCTTCCGCGAGAAGGTCACCAGCGAGTCCTGGCGGGTGCGCGACCTCGGTATCGAGGTGTTCCGGTTCTTCGGCAGGTTCGTCGGCCGGGAGAACCGCGCCGAGTTCATCGGGCTGGTCCTGATCATCGTGGTGGGGTACGCCCTGCTGGAGGCCGACGCCGCCAGCCTGGGCGAGGTGTCGGCGGCCCCGCTGCTGTTCCACCGGCTGTTCGGCCCGCTGGGCCTCATCATGTTCACCTTCGACGAGGCGCAGAAGTCGGGCGCGAGCCTGACCCGGCTGGTCGGCGTGCTCGGGGAGGCCGGTGAGGGCCGGCTGGTGGGTGACCCGGCCGTCGCGCCGGCCGACGCCGAGCCGTTGCCGGTGACGGTGCGGGGGCTGACGTTCCGTTATCCCGACGCCGAGGAACCGGTGCTGAGGGACGTCGATCTGACCATCCCGGCCGGTGGTTCGCTCGCGCTGGTGGGCGCCACGGGTGCGGGCAAGACGACCCTGGCCGCGCTGATCGCGGGCATCGGAGAGCCCGAGTCCGGGTCGGTGCGGATCGGCGCGACCGACCTGGCGGGTCTGGACGAGGCCGGGGCGCGGGCCCTGGTGAGCATCCTGACGCAGGAGACGCACGTGTTCTCCGGCCCGCTCGCCGACGACCTGCGGCTGTCCGCGCCCGGGGCGACCGACGCCGAACTGACGGACGCACTGCGCACGGTCGGCGCCGACGCCTGGGTCCAGGCGCTGCCCGAGGGGCTCAACACCAGGGTCGGCGAGGGCGGTGAGCGACTGGACGTCACCAAGGTCGCCCAGATCGCCCTGGCCCGGCTGGTGCTGGCCCGCTCGCCCGTGGTGGTGCTCGACGAGTCCACCGCGGAGGCCGGCAGCGAGGGCGCCGCCGAGCTGGAACGCGCGGTCGTGGCCGCGTGCGCGGGCCGGACCACCCTGTTCGTGGCGCACCGGCTGACCCAGGCGATGGCGGCGGACCGGATCGCCGTGCTGGACGCGGGCCGCGTCGTCGAGCAGGGCACACACGACGAGTTGGTGGCTCTGGGCGGCCGGTACGCCCGGCTGTGGCAGGCATGGCGCGAGGGTAGTTAGGCAAGCCCGAGTCGGGCTGGGCTTGATTTCTGGTTTCCTTGAAAGGGTGCTGAGTCTTCGATGATGGAACCGAGCGCTCGTCTCGTACGGCTTTCTCCCGCACGCCTGGCCGACGTACGCCGGCGGACCGGCGACCACTCCGACAGGACCATCATTGAAGCGTGCGCCATCGGGTTGTCGTACTGGACGACGGGCCGCAGCCCCGACGGCATCGACCTCACCCCCGGCACCCTGTTCGCCGATGTCCTCGGATGGGTCGACAACGGCGGGGCCGGGCCCGGTGACTGGGAGGTCGGCGCGGACGGCCGCACCATCACCCTCCCCGACGGTGTCGAGCCGGCCGAGGCGCAGCTCGCGCTGGACGACCTGGCCGACTTTCCGGACCGGCCCCTCGGCACCATCGGCCCGTCCAGCCTGGCCGCGAGACTCGACGTCCTGGCCCGCTGGAACGACACCGAGACCGACCGCGTCCGCCCGACGATCGTCGAGATGTTCCGCGAGCAGGCGCGGACCCGGCCGGACGCCGTCGCCATCGTCGACGAGCACCGGTCGCTGACCTACCGTCAAGCCGCCGCATACTCCAGCCAGCTGGCCCACCATCTGGTCGAACGCGGCCTCGGCCACGAACAGGTCGTCGGCATCTCACTGGGCCGCTCCGCCGACATGGTGATCGGCCTGCTCGCCGTGCTCCAGGCGGGATGCGCGTTCGTGCCGCTCGATCCGCAGTGGCCCGCCGCGCGCCGGGCCGTCGTCATCGAGGACGCCCGGGTCGTCGTACAGCTCAACGACTCGGGCGAGCACGACCCGGCCGAACCACCGGCCGTGGCCGTCGACCTCGACGACTGGCGCCACGGATCCCACCCCACCGAGGGGACCGGCATCATCGTCCACGGCGACGCCCTCGCCTACGTCATCTTCACGTCCGGCTCCACCGGACGGCCCAAGGGCGCCATGATCCGCCACGAGGCGATCAGCGAGCGCCTGCTGTGGCAGGTGAACGAGATCCTGGGCTTCGGCCACGACGACGCCTCGCTGTTCAAGGCGCCGTTGTCCTTCGACATCTCCATCAACGAGATATTCCTGCCGCTGGTGTCCGGCGCCCGGCTCGTGGTGCTGCGGCCCGGCGGCGAACGCGACCCGCACCACCTGCTGAGCGTCATCGCCGAACACCGCGTCACCTTCACGTATTTGGTGTCGTCCATGCTGGACGT
Organism: Streptomyces caelestis; assembly: GCF_014205255.1. Lineage (GTDB taxonomy): Bacteria > Actinomycetota > Actinomycetes > Streptomycetales > Streptomycetaceae > Streptomyces > Streptomyces caelestis. Next base: position 7,837,535 of record NZ_JACHNE010000001.1, read on the forward strand.
CCTGCTGGAGATCGCCGGCGACTCCGGCCGGCTGGACAGCCTCAGGCACGTGTGGTGCGGCGGCGAGGTGCTGACCCCCGAGCTGTACGAGCGGTTCCGCACCAAGCTCGACATCCCCATGTACCACGGCTACGGCCCCGCCGAGACGACCATCGGCGTCTCGCACGTCATCTACCGGGGAGCCGCGGAACGCCTGTCGACCTCCATCGGCAAGGCCAACCCCAACACCCAGCTGTACGTCCTGGACGAGGAACTGCGCCCGGTCCCCGTCGGCGTCGGCGGCGAACTGTACGTGGGCGGCTTCCTCCTGGGCCGCGGCTACGTCAACGCGCCCGGTCTGACGGCCTCCCGGTTCGTCGCCAACCCCTTCGCGAACGACGGCTCCCGCCTCTACCGCACCGGTGACCTCGCCCGGTTCGCCCCGGACGGATCGCTGGACTTCCTCGGCCGCGCCGACAACCAGATCAAGATCCGCGGTATGCGGCTGGAGATCGAGGACGTCGAGGTCGGCCTCGCCGAGCACCCCGGCGTACGGCACACCTGTGTCGTCGCGCGGAAGAACGCGGCGGGCGGCACCTACCTGGTGGGCTACGTCATCCCGGCGGCAGGCAGTGAGGACCTGCGGGCGGACGAGGTCAAGGCGTGGGCCGCCGAGCACATGGTCGAGTACATGGTGCCCGCCCACATCGTCGTGATGACTCAGTTCCCGCTCACCGCCAACGGCAAGCTCGACCGCAACGCCCTGCCGGAGCCCACGATCGGCACGGGCACCCTCGTACGGCCCACCACCGACGACGAGCGCGCGGTCTGCGCGGCCGTCGCGGCGGTGCTGCGGCTCGAAGAGGTCGGTGTCGACCAGGACTTCTTCCAGCTCGGCGGCGACAGCATCCTGGCGATCTCGCTGCTGACCGCGCTGCGCGACGCGGGCCTCTACGTCACGGCACGGCAGATCTTCACCCACAGCACCGTCGGGGCCCTGGCCGCGGTCGCGAGCCGGGAGGACGTCTCCACGGTCGACCACCGCGATGTCGCGACCGGGTCCGTCGTGGGATCGCCCATCGTGCAGTGGCTCGGCGAGACCACCGACGCGATCGACGGCTTCGTGCAGTCCGTCGTGCTCAACGCCCCGCCGGATCTGACCGCCGGCGCTCTCGACGAGATCCTCACCGCCGTGGTCCGCAGGCACGACATGCTGCGCGCCAGGCTGGTGCGCGCAGGCCGCTGGAGCTTCGACATCCCGGAGCCGGACCAGGCTGTCGTCGGGTGGCAGGAGAGCGACGGGCCGCTCGACGCGTGCGTCGCACTCGCCACCGACGCCCTGGACCCCGACGACGGTGTGATGCTCCGAGCCGTGTGGCGCCGTGCGGCAGGGCAGCTGGTCCTGGTCGCCCATCACGTGGTGATCGACGGCGTGTCCTGGCGGATCCTGCTGGACGACCTGGCCACCGCCTGGCGGCAGTTCACCTCGGGCACCCCCATCGAGCTGCCCCCGGTGGGCACGTCCTTCCGGCGCTGGACGCAACTGCTGGAGCGCGCGGCGTTCGACGCGGACAGTTCCTCCTACTGGCGGCCCCTGCCGGGCGAGGACCAGCCGGTGGGCAGGCGCGCGCTGTCCGAAGCCGACACCGTCGCCACGGAGCGACTGCGGACCGTCTCGGCCGGCCCCGAGATCACGGCCGCGCTGCTCGGCGAGATCCCCGCGAAGTTCCACGCGGGCGTCAACGACGTCCTGCTGACCGGGCTCGCCGTCGCCCTCGCCCGCTGGCGCCGCGACCTGGGACAGGACCAGACCTTCGCGCACATCGAACTGGAGGGCCACGGCCGCGAAGGACAGTTCGTGGCCCCCTCCGCCGGCTTCGAGCCCGAACTGTCGCGGACCGTCGGCTGGTTCACCACCCTCTTCCCGGTCACCGTCGACCCCGGCCCCGCGGCCGACTTCACCGCATCCGACTACCTGACCGCCGCCCTCAAGGCCGTCAAGGAAGACCTCGCCCGGGTGCCGGACAACGGCGTCTCCTACGGTGCCCTGCGGTACCTGACCGACACCGAGTTCGACGCCCCCGCACCGCAGGTGCTCTTCAACTACCTGGGCCGCTTCGCCGCCGGCGAGCCCGGAGACTGGCGACTCGCGCAGACGACCGGCCAGTTGGGCGAGAAGCGCGACCCGCGGATGCGGCTGCCGCGTGCCCTGGAGTTCAACGCGATCGCCGAACCGGCCGCGACCGGCGAGTACGACCTGGTCACCACCATCTCCTGGCCCGACGGCATGTTCACCGACGAGGACATCGCCGCCATCGGCGCGTACTTCCGGGACGCCCTGGCCGGGCTGGCCGCACTCGACCCGCGGGGCGGCCACTCGCCCAGCGACTTCGGCCTGGTGCCGCTGACCCAGGCCGACGTCGACGCCCTGGACGGCCCGGCGCTGCTGGACGTCCTGCCGCTGACGCCGCTGCAGGAAGGCCTGTACTTCCACTCCGTCTTCGACGACGACTCGGCCGGCGCCTACGTCGAACAGCAACTGCTCACCCTGGACGGCGAGGTGGACGCCGACCGGCTCGCGGCGGCGGCCACCCGGCTGCTCGCGCTGTACCCGAACCTGGCCGCACGTTTCGTGGCCCTCGCCGACGGCCGTGTGGTCTCCGTACTGGAAAGCGGTGTCGAGGCGCCCTTCACCACCCTGGACCGCCCCGGCATCACCGACGCCGAGCTGCGCGACCTGGCCGAACGGGACCGCCGCGCCGGATTCGACCTGGCGGCCGGCCCGTTGATGCGGTACACCCTCGTCCGCGGCGGCCCGGGCCGCGACGTCCTCGTGCAGACCGTGCACCACATCATCGCCGACGGCTGGTCGGTGCCGCCGATGCTCCGCGCACTGCTCGCCGAGTACCACGCGCCGGGGACCGTCTACCCGATCGGCGGCTTCTCCGACTACGTACGCCGGCTCGCCGGGCGCGACGCCGACGAGAGCGACCGGGCGTGGCGCGAGCAGCTCGCGGACCTGCCCGGCCCGTCGCTGGTCGCCGAGGGACACACCCCGTCCGACCGGTTCGCCGACACCGCCGTGCGGCCGGAGCACGACATCGACGCGGCCGCACGGTCCGCCGGCGTGCCGCTGAGCGTGGCCGTGCACAGCGCCTGGGCGGTGACGCTGGGCGGCATCCTGCAGGGCGGGGACGTGGTCTTCGGCTCCACCGTGTCCGGGCGGGACGCGGACCTGCCCGGCATCGAGGACATGGTGGGCCTGTTCATCAACACGATCCCCGTACGCGTCCGTTGGAGCGGCACCACCACCGCGCGGGACCTCCTCGCCTCGGTGCGCGAACACCAGGGCGCCGTCCTGCCGCACCAGCATGTCTCACTGGCCAGGATCGGCCGCCAGGCCGACGCCGGCTCCCTGTTCGACACCCTGGTCGTGTTCGACGTCGCGACCGACGTGGACGGACTGCGACGGCCCGGCGACACACTGGTCGTCACCGACCTCGTCAACGAGGGCGCACCCCATTACCCGTTGACGCTGGTCGTGGAACGCGCACTCGACGGCCGTCCGCGCTTCAACCTGATCTACGACGGAGAGCTGCTGCGGGAGACCACCGCCCAGGCGATCCTGCGCACGTTCACCTCGACCCTCACCGCCCTGCTCACCCGACCGGACACCCTGGTCGACGACGTGGCCTCCGAGGGCGACCGGCGCCCCGCGCGCATCACCCCGACGACCCTGGGCGGCCTGTTCGACGCCGCCGCGCGGCGCGACCCGGCCGCCACCGCCGTCACCCAGTGCGGCCTCGACGGCGGTACCCGGTCCCTGACGTACGGCGAACTCGCGAACGCCAAGTGCGAGTTGGCCGCCGCTCTGCGCGCGGCCGGTGTCGGCCCCGGCCGGCGGGTCGCCGTCGCCGTCCCGCGGTCCGTCGAGCAGGTCGTCGCCCTGGTCGCGATCGTCGGCGCGGGCGGCGCGTACGTACCGCTGGACCTGGCCTACCCGGACGAACGGCTGGAGTACATCCTCGCCGACGCCGCTCCGCAGGTGGTCCTCGTGGATCGCGAGCAGCGGGACCGCTTCACGGAACTGCTGGCCCGTACGGGTCTGCGGGCCCGCGTGCTCGTCCAGGGCGACGAGCTGCCCCAGGCCACGACCGCGCCGGGCCCCGAGGCCAGTTGGCACGACCCCGCATACGTGATCTACACGTCCGGATCGACCGGCCGGCCCAAGGGCGTCGTCGTCCCGCACTCCAGCGTGGTGACGCTGCTCGCCAACGCCCAGCCCGACATGGACTTCGGCCCGCACGACGTCTGGGTCCAGTTCCACTCCTTCTCCTTCGACTTCGCGGTCTGGGAGCTGTGGGGCGCGCTGGCGTACGGCGGTGAACTGCTGGTGCCCGAGTACGGGCTGACCCGTTCCCCGGTCGACTTCCACCGGCTGGTCCGCGAGCGCGGGGTGACCGTGCTCAACCAGACGCCATCCGCCTTCTACCAGTTCATCGAGGCCGACCGGCACGCCGGCGAGCCCCTGCCCGCCCTGCGCCGCGTCATCTTCGGCGGCGAGGCGCTGGATCTCGGGCGGCTGCGCGGCTGGGTCGAGCGGCACGGCACCGGCTCGCCCGAGCTGGTCAACATGTACGGCATCACCGAGACCACCGTCCACGTCACCCACCGCCTGCTGACGGAGGAGGACTTCGGCCCCGGTGACGACGTCAGCCCGATCGGCGGCCCCCTACCCGGCCTGGTCGCCTACCTCCTCGACGACCGCCTCCGGCCGGTGCCGCCGGGCCGGGTGGGCGCCATCTACGTCGCCGGCGACCAGGTGTCGCTCGGCTACCTGGGCAGGCCCGGCCTCACCGCGAGCCGGTTCGTCGCGAACCCCTTCGCAGGCGACGGCTCCCGCATGTACCACACGGGCGACCTCGCCCGCCGCACCCTCGACGGCGAGCTGGAGTTCGCCGGCCGCGCCGACGACCAGGTCCAGCTCAAGGGCTTCCGCATCGAGCTGGGCGAGGTGGAGTCCGCGATCCGGGAGCTCGACGGTGTGATCGACGTGGCCGCGACGGTGGCGGAGAGCGGTGATCATCTCGTGGCGCACGTGGTGGGCCGGGTGCCGGGGGACTTCGCCGAGCGACTGGCCGCGAAGCTGCCCGTGCACATGGTCCCGGGCCGGGTGCTCACGATCGACGCCCTACCGCTGACGGTCAACGGCAAGCTGGACCGCAAGGCGCTGGTGGAACGCGCCCAAAGGGGCGCGGGGCTGTATCAATCTGCGGCTCCGCCGCGGGGCGCGACAAGCCACGACGCGCCCGCAGACGAAACCACCGCGGTGGCCGCACTCATCAAGATCTTCACAGAGACGCTGTCCAGCTCGGAGGTGACCGCCGACACCGACTTCTTCCACGCCGGAGGCGACAGCATCATCGCCATCACGGTCGTCAACCGCGCCCGGGCACTCGGCCTGCCGATCGCGCCCCGGGACGTGTTCCTGCACAAGACCCCCCGCGCACTCGCCGAGCACCTGACGACGAGCACACCACAGGCGGCCGTTTCCATCCATCGCGAGGACGGCCCGCTCACCCCCACGCCGATCATCCTGCGCCAACGCGAACTCGGCGGCTCCCTCGCCCGGTTCGCCCAGGCCAGAACACTGGCGGTCCCCGAGAGCAGCTCCTTCGCCGACGTCGAACGAGCAGCCAACGCCGTAGTCGCCGCACACCCGACCCTGCGACTGCGACTCCGCACCGAACACGGCGTATGGACCCTCCGCACCGAACCCGCCCGCGACACCACCGTGGTACGCCCGGACACCACCGACGCGACGGCCGTCGCGAACGAGGCCGCCGGACGGCTCGACCCCGAGGCCGGGGACGTCATCGCCTTCGCGTGGCTGGAGGCGAGCCGCACCCTCGTGGTCACCGTCCACCACCTCGCCGTCGACTCGGTGTCCTGGCTGATCCTGCTGGACGACCTGGCCACGGCCCTGCGCGGCGAGCCCCTGGCCCCGCCGACCACGTCCTACGCCGAGTACGCCGAAGCACTGACCCTCCAGTCGGCCCAGGCCGTCGAGGACCTAGGACACTGGGTCACCACGCTCAAGGCGCCTCCACTCCTCTCCGCTGTCCGAGAGTTGCGGCAGACCACGGTCGTGCTCGCCCCCGACGTGAGCGACCGCCTGACACGCACCGCCCCCGCCGCACTCGGCGTCGGCCTCACCGAGCTGCTGTGCGGCGCCCTGCGCACCGCGCTGACCCACATCCAGCCCTCGCCCACCGACCTCGCGATCGAGCTGGAACGGCACGGCCGCGTCCCGGCGCTGGAACACCACGACTACACCCGTACCGTCGGCTGGTTCACCTCCATCGCGCCCGTACGGCTCACCGCGCACACCGACCCCGTCGCAGCCGCGCGGGAAGTCGCCGAACGCCAGCCGGACGAGCGCGCCCACGTCGCCTACGGACAACTCAGGTATCTCAACCCGCAGACAACCCCCCTGCTCGACACCACCCGCCCGCAGGTGCTGTTCAACTACCTCGGCCGGGGCAGCGAGTCCCAGGCGCTGCACCTCACCGGCGGCGACCAGGGCAGCCCGTACGCCGTCGAGGTCAACGCCTGGGCCGACGAGGCCACCGGCAGCCTGCTCGCCGAGTTCACCCTGGCCGACGGCATACCCGACGAGCTCACCGAGCACTGGCGGGGCGCGCTCCAGCGCATCGCGGACGCCGCCACCACGGCCGAGCGCACCGCACCGGTCACCCCGCTCCAGCGGGGCCTGTTCTTCCAGGCCCAGATGGCGGGCTCGGCCGGGCACTACGTGGCGCAGAGCTGGTTCACGTTCGACCGACGCCTGGACACCGGCGCGCTGGCCGAGGCGATGGCGTACGTGATCGCCCGGCACCCGGTCGTGGGCGCCGGCTTCACGACCGACTCCGACGGCAACCCGGTCCAGGTCCTCAAGGCCGGCCGGCGGGTCGGCGTCCGCACGGTCGAGCTGTCGACTGACGCCGAGGTCGACGCCCTGCGGGCCCGGGACCGCGACACGGGGTTCGACCCGGGTGAGCCACCGCTGATCCGGCTGACCGTGGTGCGCCTGCCCGGCGACCGTGACGGCCTGCTGCTCAGCTACCACCTGCTGCTGTGGGACGGCTGGTCCCGCGAGATCATGCTGCGGGACCTGTTCGACGCCTACGAGGCCGCCGTCGCGGGCGAGCCCCTCGACGCGGTCCCCACCACGCCCAGCTTCGAGGACTACGCCCGGGCGCTCGACGCCAAGGACTCCGCCGTCTCGGAACGCTTCTGGGCGGAGCACCTGGCCGGACTGCCCGGCCCCACCCTGCTCGCCGGCCCGACGCCGTCCTTCTCGGACGACCTGCCGCGCGCGCTCGTGCACACGCTGTCCGCCGAACAGTCCGACCTGCTGCGGGAAGCGGCCCGGACGCACGGCGTCACCCTGAACTCGGTACTGACCGGCGCGTTCGGTCTCCTGCTCGGCGCCCACACGGGCCGCAGTGACGCCGTGTTCGGCGTGACCGTCTCCGGCCGGGAGGGCGAGGGACTGTCCGACATCGTCGGCGTGCTGCTGAACACCGTGCCCCTGTGGACGCGGCCCCGGCCGGACGACACGGTCCGCGACTACCTCTCGGCCGTGCAGACGGCCAGGGTCGGGGCGATGGAGCACGAGCACCTGGGGCTCGGCGAGATTCAGCGGGCCAGTGGCCACGACACCCTGTTCGACAACCTGTTCGTCCTCCAGAACTTCCTGGACATGGACGCCTTCGCCGAGATGAACGCCCGGCACGGCATCACCTCGGTGCAGGCCGACGACTCCACCCACTATCCGTTCACCTGGGTGGTCACGCCCGGCGACCGGCTCACCGTCAAGCTGGAGTACCGCGACCAGAACACCGGGAACGCCCGTCGTCTCCTCGACGACTACCTGCGCGTGCTGGAGGACCTGGCCCGGTCGTCCGGCCCGGTGGGCGCGCTGCGGGGCATGGGTCCGGAGCCCTCGCGGGGCGAGCGCACGGACGTCGGCACGGACACCGTCGTCGACCGGTTCGACCAGGCGACGGACCGCGCACCGGAGCGGGTCGCGCTCGTCGCCCACGGTGCGAGGATGACGTTCGCCGAACTCCGGGACCGCAGCCGCGCGGTGGCCGGCGTGCTGGCGCGGCGGGGCATCGGCCCCGAGACGAACGTGGGGCTCGCGATCCCGCGCTCCCTCGACTCGATCGTGGCGCTGTTCGCCGTGCTGCGGGTCGGTGCCGCGTACGTGCCGCTGGAGCTGGACCACCCGGACGAGCGGATCGCCGCGATCGTCGAGGACGCGCGCCCGGAGGTGATCCTCACCGTGAGCGCCGTGTCGCCCCGGCTGACCTCGCTGAACGGCGACCTGATCGAGCTGGACCGCCCGCTGCCCGAGGCCGAGCCGTACGTGACGTTCGCACCGGACGACCCGGACCGCCTGCGGCACCCCGCGTACACGATCTACACCTCGGGATCCACCGGCAAGCCCAAGGGCGTGGTGACCGAGTACGCCGGACTCACCAACATGCTGGTCAACCATCAGCGCCGGATCTTCGAACCGGTGCTGGCGGAACACGGCCACCGGATCTTCCGCATCGCGCACACCGTGTCGTTCGCGTTCGACATGTCCTGGGAGGAGCTGCTGTGGCTCGCCGACGGGCATGAAGTGCACGTCTGCGACGAGGAGTTGCGCCGCGACGCGCCCCGGCTGGTCGAGTACTGCCTGGAGCACGGGATCGACGTCGTCAACGTGACACCGACCTACGCGCAGCAGCTCGTCGCCGAGGGCCTGCTCGACGACCCGGACCGCCGGCCGCCGCTGGTGCTGCTCGGCGGCGAGGCCGTCACCCCGACACTGTGGCAGCGGCTCGCCGAGACCGAGGGAACGGTCGGCTACAACCTCTACGGACCCACCGAGTACACCATCAACACCCTCGGCGTCGGCACCTTCGAGTGCCAGGACCCGGTGGTGGGCGTTGCGATCGACAACACCGACGTCTACGTCCTGGACCCCTGGCTGCGGCCCCTGCCGGACGGCGTCCCCGGTGAGCTGTACGTGTCCGGCATCGGCATCGCGCGCGGCTACCTCGGGCAGCCCGCCCAGACCGCGCACCGCTTCGTCGCCTGCCCCTTCGGGGAACCCGGCGAGCGCATGTACCGCACCGGGGACCTGGTGGTCCGCCGGCCCGACGGCAACCTGATGTACCTGGGCCGCACCGACCAGCAGGTCAAGATCCGAGGGCACCGCGTCGAACTCGGCGAGGTGGAGGCCGCGTTCGCGGCGCACCCGGCGGTGCGGTTCACCGCCGCGGTCGCCCAGCCCGACCCGCAGGTCGACGGCTCGTACCGGCTGGCCGCCTATCTGGTCCTGGACGGGGCGGAGTTGGCGACGGTGGCGGCCGACGTCGGCGCCGGACTGCCGGACTTCCTTCGCCCCACGCACTACGGCCAGGTCGACAGCATCCCGCTGACGGTGAACGGGAAGGCTGACACCAAGGCGCTGCCGGAGGCCAAGCCGCTGGGTGCGCTGACCACGGCGGGGGAGCGGGGACCCGCTACCGAGACCGAGACCGTGGTGTGCGAGTACTTCGCCGAGGCACTGGACCTGGACGACGACGAGGTGAGCGCGGTGAGCGACTTCGTGTCCCTCGGAGGACACTCCATGCTGGCGGTGCGGCTGATCGGGCTGCTCCGCCGCGAGTACGGTCCAGTGATCACGATCCGTGATCTGTTCGCCCTGCGCACCCCGGAAGCGATTGCCCGCCACCTCGATGAAAACTCCTGACACGCAGCGGCCCCGCTCGGGGTCCGACATCCTCCGCACCGCCCTGCGCCGCAACGTCGGCGCCATGGCCGGCGGCACCTTCCTCATGGGCATGTACCAGGCGGGAGAGACCGCCTTCCCCATCGCGCTCGGCCTGATCGTCGAGCACACGATGCGGGACCGGAGCCTCGGCGCGCTCGGCCTCTCGATCGCCGTGCTGGCCGTGATCATCACGACCGTCTCGCTGTCGTGGCGGTTCGGGATGCGCATCCTTCAGAAGGCCAACACGACGGAGGCGCACCGCTGGCGCGTGAGGGTCGCGGCCTGCGGCCTGAAGCCGGTGGCCAGGGACGTCGACCTGAAGTCCGGCGAGGTGCTGACCATCGCCACCGAGGACGCCGACCAGACCGCCGACATCATCGAGGTGGTGCCGCTGCTGATCAGCTCGCTGGTCGCGGTCGTGGTCGCGGCGGTCGCGCTGGGCCTGGCCGACATCCGGCTCGGCCTGCTGGTGATCGTGGGAACCGTCGCGATCCTGTCGTGCCTGAGCGTGCTGTCCAAGCGGATCGGCACCAGCACCCAGGAACAGCAGGCCCGGGTGGCGCGGGCGGGCGCGAAGGTCGCCGACCTGATCACCGGCCTGCGCCCGCTGCACGGCTTCGGCGGCAACCACGCGGCGTTCCGCTCCTATCGTGAGGTCAGTACGGAGGCGAAGGTCCAGGCGATCACCGTCGCCAAGGTGAACGGCGCGTACGCGGGCACCGCGCTGGCCCTCAACGCGGTCCTCGCCGGGGCTGTGACGCTGACGGCGGGCTGGCTGGCGTTCGACGGCCGGATCAGCATCGGCGAACTGGTCATGGCCGTGGGGCTGGCGCAGTTCATCATGGAACCGCTCAAGCTGTTCTCGGAGATGCCCAAGTACGTGATGATGGCGCGCGCCTCGGCCGAGCGCATGGCGCTGGTGCTGACCGCGCCGCCGGTGATGACGCCGGGATCCGAACGCCCGGCCGAGAACGCGGACGTGGAGGTCGACTGCCTCCGGTACGGAACCCTGCGCAAGCTGAAGTTCCAGGTGTCAGCGGGGGAGTTCGTGGCGATCGCCGCCTACCAGCCGCGCGCGGCCGCCGACCTCGCGTCGATCCTGGCCGTGAACGTCCCGCCCGGCGCGTACGAGGGAACGGTGCGGGTCGGCGGGCGGGACCTCGCGGACCTGTCGGTCGAGGCGGTCCGCGAACACGTGCTGGTGAACCCCTACGACGCGGAGATCTTCGCGGGGACGCTCCGCTCGAACATCGACCCGTCGCGCACCAGCGGCATGGTCCCCGAGGCCGTCGAGGCGTCCATGCTGACCGACGTCGTCGCCCTCCACCGCGAAGGCCTCGACTACGGCGTCCGCGACCGCGGCGCCAACCTCTCGGGGGGACAGCGCCAACGGCTCTCCCTGGCCCGCGCCCTGGCCGCCGACAGCGACGTCCTCGTGCTGCACGATCCGACGACGGCCGTCGACGCGGTCACGGAACAGCTCATCGCACGCAACGTCGCGAAACTGCGCCGGGGCCGCACCACCATCGTCCTCACCAGCAGCCCGGCCCTCCTGGACGCCGCCGACCGGGTCCTGGTCGTGGACGACGGGGTCGTCACGGCCGAGGACACCCACCGGAACCTGCTGGCTACGGACGAGAACTACTGCTCGGCGGTGGCGCGGTAACGCGCCCCGCCGAGGGGCGCGGGGCTGTTTCTCGATGTGCGGCTCCGCCGCGCGGGCGCGCTCAATCCCACCGGCCCGCGGACAATCACCCGGATCCCAGTGCCCAGGCGACATCCCTCAGCAGGGCATGCCGCCACCCCACCCGATCGTGGCCGGAGGCCGACCGCGAAACCCGCACGGCCGCCCCGGCCCGCTCGGCCACAGCCTCCACCGCCTCGCAATGCGGCAGCATCCGCGTCTCGTGTTCCCCCACATCGAACGCGACCCGAAGCCCCGACAGATCCGCCCCCTCCCGCAGCCGCGCGGCGATCGCACCACCCACCGGCCCCCCCAACGGGTCCGCCGTCCCCATCGCATCGGACGTCCACCAGAACGACCCCGACTGACAGGCCACCCGCGACACCAGCTCCGGAAACTCCAGCGCCGCGTACACCGCACTCAATCCCCCGAGGCTCTGCCCGGCGACCACCAACCGGTCGAGGTCGGCACGGACCCCGGACTCCGCCACCAGCGGCAGCAGTTCGTCCCGGACCGCCTCCCACAGTTCGGGCCGGCACGCGAACTCGGCCTCCCTGTCCTTGGCCGGCAGGAAGAGGAGGGTGACCGGCGGCATCTCCCCACCGGCGACCGCCGAGTCGAACGCGGTCATGGCCGGGTGCAGATACAGCCAGTCGTCCCCGTCGAGCAGCAGCACCACCGGTCCGCCGCCGCCCGCCGGATGGACGCGTACGGTCCGCCGTCCGCCCAGCCGTTCACTGGCCCAGCGGATCCGCGTGCGGGGGAGGGGCAGCACTCCGTCGGCGCCGACAGCGGGCCAGTGCGGCTGGGCCGGCGCGTCCGGCGTCCCGGCGATGGACCGGTCACCGCCGGCCCCGGCCGGGTTGAGCGGATCGGCGTACGCCTCCTCGCCCACGCGGAACCGGTACGTCACCCGCAGCCGGGCGGGCATGGGCACCTCGGCGTACCAGCAGTCCGTCTCACCGAACCGGGCCAAGGGCACGGGCTCGGACCAGCTCTCGAAGTCGATGAGCGCCGCGTCGGGCCCACGCCACAGGAAGAGGGTCACCCAGCCGTCGCCGTCGGGTATCGACGCGGGTGTCCGCGCGGCCGCCCAGAACTCGTCGGTGCCGGGTGTGCCGGGCAGTCCGAACGCGGCGAACGTGTCTTCCCCCACCAACCTCATTGCACGTCTCCTTGTGGAGCGGAAAGCGAGAAGGCTAAGCTCACTTGCGATTAGGCGAGCCTAACCTAATTTTCACAGGAGGCACCGGCACATGAGCACCAACCCCTTCGACGACGCCGACGGCCGTTTCCTCGTCCTCGTGAACGACGAGGGCCAGCACTCGCTCTGGCCGTCCTTCGCGGACGTGCCCGGGGGGTGGACGATCGCCTTCGAGGAGAACACCCGCGAGGCCTGCCTGGAGTACGTCGAGGCCAACTGGACCGACCTGCGCCCCCGTTCCCTCGCCGAGTCCATGGACGCCTGACACCCGATGCTCTGCACCAGACTGACGAACGCCCGTTTCGTCACCATGGATCCGGCCCACCCCGTCGCCCACGACCTGGGCATCTGGCGGGGCCGGATCGTGGGCCTGGACGAGGCCGTGACCGGGCTGCCCGCACGGGAGGTGATCGATCTTCAGGGCGCCACCGTGCTGCCCGGGTTCATCGACGCCCATGTGCATCTGGCCTGGACCGGCTTCAAGCAGAACACGCCGAGCATCGCGGGCCGCACGCGGATCGACGACGTGCTGGCCGTCGTGGAGGAAGCCGTCCTCCAAAAGGGCGCGCCCGGCGCCTGGGTGAACATCGCCGGCTACGACCAGCGGACCCTGGGCCGTCATCTGACCGCCGCCGAACTGGACCGGGTGAGCCACGGGCACAAGGTGTTCGTGCTGCACGACTCCGGACACGGCTGCGTCGTCAACACCGCCGTCCTGGACCTGCTCCCGGCCGGTGTCCCGCACGAGAACGGCTTCCTCGCCGAAGGCGCGATGGGCGCCGCCCGCGCACTGCGCCTGCCGCACTCCCAGGAGGAACTCGCCGAGGCGATCGGACGCGCGGCCCGGACCTGCGTAGCCGAAGGCGTCACCGCCTGCGCCGAGGCAGGCATCGGCGGCACTCTCTTCGGGCACAGCCCGGTCGAACTCGGCGCCTACCAACTCGCCCGCGAAAAAGGCCTGTTGCCGCTGCGGGTGCAGCTCATGGTCGCCGCTGACCGGCTGCGACCGGTCGGCGCGCACGAGGCCGACGGCATTCCCAGGGCCCTCGACCTCGGCCTGCGCACCGGCTTCGGTGAGGACTGGCTCTCCGTCGGCGCCCTGAAGATCTACACCGACGGCGGCATGATGGCCCGTACCGCCGCGCTGAGCAGCCCCTACGAAGGGCTGGACCACACGGGCCAGTTGCAGGACGAGCCGGAAACGCTCACCGAGACGATCGTGGCCGGCCACCTCGCCGGCTGGCAGCTCGCCGTGCACGCCATCGGCGACCGCGCGGCCGATGTCGTCCTCGACGCCCTGGAACGGGCCCAGCGCCTGCGCCCGCGCCACGGCGTCCGGCACCGCGTCGAACACGCGGGCCTCATCCGCCCCGACCAGCTCTCGCGCTTCGCGCGGCTCGGTGTGAGCGCGGTCGTCCAGCCCAACTTCCTGCGCTACTTCGGCGACGACTACGCGGCGATCATGGGCGAGGAGCGGGCGCCGTGGCTGTACCGGGGCAAGGGATTCCTGGACCACGGCATCACCCTGGTCGGCAGCTCCGACCGGCCGGTCACCGACGGATCCCCGCTGCGGGCCGTCCAGTTCATGGTCGAGCGCGCCTCCGAGTCCGGCCAGGTGATCGGCCCCGACGAGGCAATCACCGTGGACGAGGCGCTGCGCGCCTACACCGTCGCCGGTGCCTATGCCTGCCACTGGGAGGACAGTATCGGCAGCCTCTCCCCGGGCAAGCGCGCCGACCTGGTCGTGCTCGGCGACGACCCGCGGCGTGTCGACACCTCCCGCATCGGCGACATCGAGGTGGTGGCGACCTACGTCGACGGTCGCGATCGCGGCGACGGCGGACCTGAAAGCGGGGAAGGGAAGCGTTGAACACGGCCACGCCGCGCACCGCACCGCCGTTGCCGTGTGCTCCTGTCACGGCGATCTGCGTCGTACGCCCCGCCCGTCCCGAGGACGCCGCCGCACTCGCCGCCCTGTCCCAACCCTTCGTGACCTCAGGGGAGTTACGCCGGCGACCCGTCGCGCTCTACGCCGCCCACGCGGCCGATTTCCTCGTGGCCGAGGGACCCGGCGGAGCCTTGGAGGGCTGCCTGGCTCTGCGCGTCCACGCGGCCGACGCGGAAGGGGGCCGCGGCCCCGCGGGCGTGCTCTACAACTTCTGCGTGGCCCGGCACCGGCAGGGCAGCGGGCTGGGAGGCCGGCTGTTGCGTGCCGTGCTGGCCACGGCGCGCGCCCAGTCGGTGGGCTGCCTGTTCACCGCGACGGTCGGCAGCGGCGGCCTCTTCCTGCGGCACGGGTTCGCCCCGGCCGGCGTGCGCCTCGCGCCGCCGGTCTGGGCGACGTCCCTGGACCCGCGCCGCAACGCTCGCGTCCTCGCGCGACCCCTGTGACGGCGTCGGATCCTCAGGCGGAACGAGCCCCGGCGCACGGGATGCCGGAGCCGTGCTCCGGCAGAACCAGGGTGCCGGGGCTGTTCCGGCCCAGTACGCCCCGCAGCAGTGCGTGCGGCACGCGGCCGTCGAGCACGTGCGCCCTGCGTACACCGCCACGGACGGCCCGCAGACACCCCTCCATCTTCGGCAGCATCCCGGCCGCCAGCCTCGGTAGCAGCGCGGCCAGTTCCTCGACGGTCAGCCGCTCGATCACCTCGGTGCTGTGCGGCCAGTCGGCGTACAGTCCCGCCACGTCGGTGAGCACCACCAGGCGGGCGGCGCCGAGGGCCACGGCCAGCGCCGACGCCGCCAGATCGGCGTTCACGTTGTACACCTGCGCGTCCTCACCCCGGGCCACGGGGGAGACCACCGGAATGTGCCCCTGCTCCAGGAGCGTGCGCACCGCGCGCGGATTCACGTCGACGACGTCCCCGACCAGGCCGATGTCCACCGCCCGGCCGTCCACCCAGGCCGGCCGCCGTACGGCCGTCATGGTGTGCGCGTCCTCGCCCGTCATCCCCACGGCGAGGGGGCCATGGGCGTTGATGTGACCGACCAGCTCCCGCTGGACCCGGCCCGTCAGCACCATGCGCACCACGTCCATGGTCTCCGGAGTGGTGACCCTGAGACCCGCCTCGAAGCGGGTCTCCAGACCGAGGCGGTCGAGCATCGCGCTGATCTGCGGTCCGCCGCCGTGCACGACGACCGGGCGCAGGCCCGCGCGCCACAGTTCCACGACGTCGCGGGCGAACGTCCGCTGAAGGGCGGGGTCCACCATGGCGTGGCCGCCGTACTTGACGACGACGGTGCTGCCCCGGAGTTCCTCCGGTGGGTGGAGCTCTTCGGTGGAGCAGGTCGCGACCTGGTCGGCTCGGGTCACGCTCACGGATGCACTCCATTCATGGGCAGGCCAGGACCTCGACGGGCAGGGGGAGCGTCGTCACGCCTTCCGCCGCTCCTTGTGGAAGAGCAGGCCGCGCAGCAGGGAGTCCGTCGTGCAGACCACGCCGCTGCGCGCGGCCCATCGAAGGGCCAGGGAGTGTTCCTCGGCGGAGATGTCGGCCACCGCGTCGGCGACGACGAACGGCTGGATGTCGTTCATGAAGGCGTCCGCCGCCGTCAGCAGGACGCCGAAATGTGCGTGCACCCCGTAGATGATCAGCTGGTCGCGGCCCCCAGAGCGCAGCAGTCTGCCGAGATGGCCGCGCAGGAAGGCGTTGTGCCGCACATTGGCCAGCAGGTGCTCGCCGGGGCGGGGCCTGAGGGGCGCGATGATCGCGGCGGCGTCCGGCTCGTCCCCGATGCCTGGCCCCCAGGTCGGCGACCAGACCCCGCGTGCCCGGCGGCTGTCCGGCCGGCTCCGCGCCGAAGACGACCGGCAGGCCCAGGGCGTCGGCGAGTTCACGCAGCGCCACGATGTTGTCGACGAGTTCCACCACGGTGGAGCGCCCCGCCGGGAGCGCCCCGACGAAGTGGTTCTGCATGTCGTGCACCAGCAACGCCGCACGTGCCGGATCGATCTGCCAGGAGACGTGCGTGCGGGGGAGGCAGGAACGATCCGGCATCGGGTACGAGTCGATGGCCGGCAAGCCCACGGCGGTTCCCTCCCCTGACGACGCACCGCACGGATCCGAACTCCCGAGATTTTCTTAGTTTAGCCTAACCTAATTAAAAGTCGCTGGACTCCGTGCTCTGCGTCGCGGCGCCGTCCCGCGAAGGTGCGACAACGCCGCCATCTGTTCCGCCGCGGACGCCGACGGCGCACAATAGGACCGTGGGCATGGACGTCCGCGTGGTTTCCGGCGTGCGGGCCAGGCTCGGCGAGGCGCTCTTCAGTCGTGTCGCGGGGCCGGACGGTCCCGCCAACCGGGCTCGCATCCACACCACCCCGGGGCCGCGATGGTTCGGCGCGGAACGGCCCATCCGCGTCGTGCACGGCGACGCCTCGATGTTCATCGGTGGCCTGCGCGCCCTGCTGCTGCAATCCCTGCACCCGCTGGCCATGGCCGCCGTGGCCGCGCATTCCGGATACCGCGGTGACCCCTGGGGGCGGTTGCAGCGCACGAGTACGTTCCTCGCCGTGACGACCTTCGGAACCGCCGAAGACGCCCGCAGCGCCGTCGAACGGGTCCGCGCGATCCATGAGCGGGTCAAGGGGGTGTCAGCCGAGGGCGAGTCCTACTGGGCGGCCGATCCCCACCTCCTCGAGTGGGTGCACGTCGCCGAGACGGACAGCTTCCTGCGCGCCCACGAGCGCTTCGGGGCCCGGCCCCTCGCATCCACCGACTACGACGCCTACGTGGCGGACACGGCGAAGGTGGCGACGGCCCTCGGGGTGCCGGACCCGCCACGGACGCGGGCGGAGCTCCAAGCCCGCCTGGCCGCGTACCGTCCGGAACTCCGTGCCACCCCGCAGTGCCGGGAGACCGCGCGCTTCCTGCTGCTCCAGCCACCGCTGCCGCTTGTCGCCCGGCCCGCCTACGCTCTGCTCGCCGCCAACGCGGTGACGTCCCTCCCGGAGTGGGCCCGCAGGCTGCTGGGGCTTCCGCGCGTCCCCGTGTTCGAGGACATCGCGGTGCCGCTCACCGGCCATGTCCTGACCAGGGCGATCAGGTGGAGCATGAATCCCCCGCCGTCGGGCGCCGTCCGGTGAGAATCACAGAGCACATCGCCAGTGAAGAGACACGTCGTCATCCACGCGTTCACGGTGCGCCGGAGGCGAAGGGGCACGACCGAGGTCCGTTGTGAGGACGGAGCTGCAGGGCGGGCGGCGCCGGGGCGGTGGAGGCCCGGACGACGAGCCGGACGGCCGGCTCCACGCGGTGGCCGTCCAGGGACCCTCCCGCGGCGCGTCGGACGCAGAGCGAGCAGCGCGGCGCGTCCGGCCCCGGCGAAGCGCCGGCGGACGGTGGTCAGGGGTGGGACGGAGGTACGGGATGCGGGAGTGTCGTCGAAGCCGCCACGCTGATGGCCTCAGGCACCCGCGGTCCGCACACCCGGGCGGCCTCGATGACGCAGAGCGCCGCCTCGTCGTTGGCGGAGAAGACAGCGGTCGGAGGGTCTTCCGGGGCGGTTGATTCCGGCACCGGTGAGCGACGCTCGCGACACCGGCACCATGCCTTGGCCCGTGACTGGTCTGGATCTTGGGTGGCAGCAGCTGGTGCCGGCCATGGTCTTGCCGTGAGTCGAAGTCATGGAATGCACGATGCCGCCCGGCCTGCTCCCAGGCTCGGCCCAACCAGCCCCCAGCGCCCGCTTCCACGGTTGCGGGTCACTCCTCTCACGTTGGCAGCGCGGGCGCGGGGCGGCACCGAGGGTCAAGTCGGTCTCGTCTGGAGCCGTCCGCGTTGGCGGCCGGCCGACCTCGGTGTGCTGGTGGGCTTCGTCGATCAGCTCCTCGTCCGCGGTGCCGTGGACGACCGACGACGAAGTGGTCGCCCACCGGCGCCCCCCGAGAGTCAGGCACCCCAAGGTGATGGAGGAACCGTCGATGAGAGGTGGGCGGGTCAGGGCGCGGGTGTGATGGGGGCTCCCGCGTCGCAAGGAGCCTTCGCCAACACGGCCTGCCGCGGACCGAAGAATGATGGTCGGCCACTGGTGACAAACCAACGGACCGTGCCGCGTTCATCACAGGAGCGGGACTCTGCTGATCAAGCCGCTGCGCCAGACCCGTGTGCCGCGCAGACTCGTTCCGGATCCCCGCCACCTTGTACTTCCCGCCTCATCTCGTCCGATCTCCAGTACCAGCTGTTGGACGCGATCATCGACCTCAACTCGCACCAGATAGCCAGCAGTTCGGTGACCTCGCTGTCCAGGTCCGAATCGGCGGAACCTGTGGCTCGAGGCAGTCTCATGTCTGAGCAGGAGGGTTGCCCCCCTGGCAGGCGGTTCAGGGCCGTGCTGATGGCCACAGCGGCAGTGACCGACCGGATGGCGCCCTCGCTCAAGCCGGACTTGCGGGCAAACGCCTCCGCCCGGACGACCGAGGTGCAGTCGGCATATGGAAGCAGGGCGAGTTGCCCGTCCCTGATCTCGATCACGCGTCGGTAGAGCCGGTACTCCAGCTCCCTGACTGTTGCGAAGTCGTAGATCCTGCGACCGGGCGGGGAGAGCGCGATTTCCGGAATGGCCTGATGCATCGTCGCCCATAGGGAGTGGAGGCGGTGATAGGCAAGGAACCTCACGCACCAGTCGTACGCGGGCTGAAGGCGAGGCGCCCAGCCGGGAAAAGTGAAACCCACGATGGTGAGGAACGCTCCGGTGTTCCCGAAAAGCCACGACAACTCGTTGCGGTGCGGTAAATCGACCCCGAACAGCGATCCAAACAGGTTTCCCAACCTGATCGCACTGTATCCGAGTGTCAGACAGGCGCCCACCGCGAGGAATTGGAGGCCGGCCCTGAGGTGCGGGTTCCCCGTCTCCTTGGCGCTCTTCCACGACGTACGGGCGATGATGACCTCGCCACTCGTGTATACGCCGATGTAAATCAGGAGGTAGGTGAAGTAATAGGCGGAGTGCCCCTCGTAGACGCTGAAGTCCTCGGGGTGCCGGACCAAGGGTTCGAGGTTGACGAAGAGAATCGTCGTCGCGGCCAGAGTGAGACCGCACAGGACGATCCGGGTCCGGGCCTTCCTGCGGGCGATGGCCGGAGGGTGGTTCCAGTACTGGAGGGTGATCTGCTGGCCGAAGACGAGGCAGATGACGCCGCTCGAGGCCAGCAGGGCGGTGATGTTGGGAACGCCGATCAAGGAGTCCAGGCGTATCCAGACCGCGGGAACCAGAAGCGTGAAGCTGATCCCGGACAGGCCGAACGTGACGCACAGGTAGCGGAGCGCCGGATCGTCCCTGTTGCGGCGGTAGGAATTCAGCATGTAGCAGAAGCCGATCCATGCCGCCACGCTGCAGAACACGTGCAGGAACGTGATCACGGCGCGGTCCGCCGGTTCCGGAGTAGAGTCCTCTCGATGCGCCTGATCATGTGCACGGGGGTCTTGGTTCTGCTCGCTTCGCCCCGTCGGCGTTTCATCCGGTACATGAGGAGTGAAGCGATGATTTCGGCTTCCTGCTCCTCCACCGCGTCATAACGGGACCGGTGCAGTACACGGAGAATCATCTCCGGCGCGAGATTCGGCATCAACCGGGAGGTCAAGTCGGAGATGTCGTTGTCGCACCGGTGGTCGCACAGGATGTGTCCCAGTTCATGTGCGATGACATGGTCCTTGTGTAATTGACTCGCCCGGCTGTCGTGGAAAATGTAGTCGATCCTCCCTGTCGACAGCCATAAACCGCTGGGGGAGCCCGCGGGAAGGGACATCTCCTGTAATAAGATCGGGCGACCGGTTTGCTCGCTGACTTTTCTGCAGAGATCTGCGATGGGGAGTGGCTCGGATGTGTCGATACTACGAACTATCTTCTCGCAACGTCGACGCAGGTTCATTCAAGCTCTTCCGTGGGGGGGTTTAGGCAAACTTTTGGTGCTGTTGCCGTCGCTGGTGTCCTTGGGAAGGCCCTCGAGGTCCCTGATCCGCTCGATGATGTCACTGATCGACTGAAGGCTCTCGGGTGACAGGCCGGCCGCGCGCAGCGCGATCCGCTGGACGCCGACATCGCGGAGGGAAACGAGGAATTCAAGCTCGGCGTCGACCTCTTCGGCTACTCGGTCATCGAAGAAGTACGCCGGTGGCACGCCGAAGAACTTGGCCAAGGCGCCGATGTGACGCAGCGTCGGATTGTTCCGCTGTCCGTTCCGGAGCAGCCAGATGTAGCTGCTGGAGATCGATACGCCAGTGGCCGAGATGACACGGGCGACCTCGTCCGTGCTGTACGGCCCGCGCCCGGCTGGTGCGACCGTGTGGAACAGGTGGTTCAGCCGGTCGGCGAAGGTGGGAGCGGTGTCGGGAGCCGTGTCAGTCATGGCTGCCCCTCTCTTCTTTTGGTCCTCGGCCCTTCCCCCGCAATGGCTGCCAGCATAGCTCTCCACTAGTGTGGATACTCGATGTGATCGCCGTCCATGTCAGTTGACAACCACTCGACGGCTCTCCTAGCGTTCAACGGCAGCGAGTTGGACAGCTCCGTGGCCCTCGAGTCGTCGGGAGGGCCAGGCGTATCGGCCGGTCGGTCGAGGGGTGTGTGCCGCAGCGCAGCGGATCAGGAGCTGGGGCACAGCCACACAGGTGTGGTCATCGACGTTCCTCTTCCCTCGATCAGGCCGTCCGTCCTTCCCCGCTAGTGCACGGCGCCACCCCGCATTCCTTTCCCCTCACTCGTTGGAGGACACGTATGTCGGACGTCGCGCAGTCCCAGGGATTCACCGACCGGCAGGAACTCCGCCGGCTCAACCGGGCGACGGTCGAGCGGTACATGAACACCAAGGGCAAGGACCGGCTGGAGCGGCATCTGCTGTTCACGGAGGACGGCGTCGGCGGTCTGTGGACCACCGACACCGGGTCGCCCATCGCCATCAAGGGCCGGGACAGGCTCGCTGAGCACGCCGTGTGGTCCCTGCGGTGCTTCCCCGACTGGGAGTGGTACAACGTCCAGATCTTCGAGACCGACGACCCCAACCACCTGTGGGTGGAGTGCGACGGGCACGGCAAGATCCTTTTCGAGGGGTATCCCGAGGGCTACTACGAGAACCACTTCCTGCACTCCTTCGAACTGGTGGACGGGAAGATCAGGCGGCAACGCGAGTTCATGAACCCGTTCGAGCAGCTGCGCGCACTTGGTATCCCCGTACCGGAGATCAAACGCGCGGGCATCCCCACCTGACCTCGTCCTGTCGCTGTCTGGAGACCCCTGTGCAGGAAGTCCTGAGTGACATCCGCGGCCTCGAGGCGTTACAGCAGCCCGAGTGGCCCGACCCTTTCGAAGCGGACCGCACACGGTCGGAACTGGCCGACCGCCCCCCACTCGTACGCCCCGCAGACCTCCTCACCCTGCGCGCACTGCTCGCCCGGGTCGCCGCGGGCGAGGCCCTGGTGGTACAGGCCGGCGACTGCGCCGAAGATCCCGGCGAACGCACGCACGGCGACGTCGCGCGCAAGGCCGCCCTCCTGGAGGTGCTGGCCGGGACCCTGCGGATGAGCACGGCCAAGCCGGTCCTGCGGGCCGGGCGCATCGCGGGCCAGTTCGCGAAGCCCCGCTCCCGCCCCACCGAGACCCTGAACGGCGGGGAAGTCACCTCCTACCGCGGCCACTTGGTCAACGCCCCCGAACCCGATCCGGAAGCGCGGCGCCCCGACCCGCGCCGTCTCCTGGCCGGCTACCGGGCCGCCGAGGAGATCATGGGGCACCTCGGATGGCGGGGGCCCGCCGGGGACCCCCTCATCGTGCCACCGGTCTGGACGAGTCACGAGGCACTCCTGCTCGACTACGAACTGCCCCTGCTCCGCGAGGACGGCGAGGGCCGCCTTTTCCTCGGCTCCACCCACTGGCCCTGGATCGGAGAACGCACCCGCCAGGTCGACGGCGCCCACGTCGCCCTGCTCTCGCGCGTGATCAACCCGGTGGCGTGCAAGGTCGGACCCCGCACCACACCGGACGAACTCGTCGCCCTGTGCCGACGACTCGATCCGCTGCGCGAACCGGGCCGACTCACCCTCATCGCACGCATGGGATCCGACCGGGTCGCCGCGTGCCTGCCTCCCCTGGTGTCAGCCGTGCGCGGCGAAGGACACCCCGTCATCTGGCTGACCGACCCCATGCACGGCAACACGGTCACGGCGCCGGGCGGGACCAAGACCCGGCGCGTCACAGCGGTCTCGGAGGAAGTGGCGCGCTTCCAGGAGGTCGTCACCGCCATGGGAGGCACCTGCGGCGGCCTGCACCTGGAGACCACCCCCGACGACGTCACCGAGTGCATCTCGACCGAGGCCGATCTTGACCGGGTCGGCGACAAGTACACGAGCCTGTGCGACCCGCGCCTCAACCCCCGTCAGGCCGTTTCGGTGCTGTCCGTCTGGAACTCCTGAACCCCGACGCGCGAGGAAGACCATGCCTGGTATACCGCCGATCGAACCGTACTCCCTGCCCTCCGCCGCCGAGTTGCCCGTCAACCTGGTCGACTGGAAGGCCGACCCGGACCGCGCCGTGCTGCTCGTCCACGACATGCAGCGCTACTTCCTGGCCCCGCTGCCGGACAGCACCCGCGCACAGCTCGTCGACAACGCGGCGGCACTGCGCGACCAGTGCGCCGCAGCCGGTGTCCCCGTGGCCTACACGGCCCAGCCCGGCGGCATGACCGAGCAACAGCGCGGTCTGCTGAAGGACTTCTGGGGCCAGGGCATGCGCCCGGAGCCGGCCGACCGCGAGATCGTCGCCGAACTCGCGCCCGCGGCGGGGGACTGGCTCCTGACCAAGTGGCGCTACAGCGCGTTCTTCGACTCACCGCTGCTCGACCTCCTCCGCGACAGCGGCCGGGACCAGCTGATCCTGTGCGGGGTCTACGCGCACGTCGGCGTCCTGGCGACCGCCGTCGAGGCGTTCTCCCACGACATCCAGCCCTTCCTGGTCGGTGACGCGGTCGCCGACTTCTCCGCACGGCACCACCGCATGGCGCTCGGCTACGCCGCAGAACGCTGCGGAAAGATCGTCACGGCGAAGGAGATCTTCGAGTGAGCACCGACCTGCTCGACGACATCCTGACGAACCGGGCGGGCGCCTACGCGCTGCTGCACCGCCCGGAGGCCGCGGGCCCGGACACACTCGACGTGCTCGTCGGCGAGGTGACGACACCCGCCGCACTGGCCGACCTCCCCCTCGCGGAGACCGGTGACCCAGCTCCCGGCGGCCCGCGTCACGAGGTGCTCGCCGTGATCCCCTACCGGCAGATCACCGAACGCGGCTACCCCGCCCCCGACGACGGGTCCCCGCTGATCGCCCTCAGCGTCACCGAGGCCCGGCAGCTCCCTCTCGTCACCGCGCTGGCCCGCCTCCCGAAGGTCCCCACCGCGCTGCGCGACGGCCACTTCGATCTGGACGACGAAACGTACGAAGGGATCGTCCGCACCATCGTCGACGAAGCCATCGGCACCGGGAAAGGCGCGAACTTCGTCATCAAGCGTTCCTTCGTCGCGGACATCACCGGCTACGGACCGCACAGCGCGCTCTCCTTCTTCCGCCGTCTGCTGCAGCACGAGACGGGCGCGTACTGGACCTTCCTCATCCACACGGGAGAGTGGACCTTCGTCGGCGCCTCGCCCGAACGCCACATCAGCGTGGACGCCGGCCGAGCTGTGATGAACCCGATCAGCGGCACGTACCGCTATCCGGCCGCCGGCCCGGCCCTGCCCGAGGTCCTGGCCTTCCTCGCCGACCGCAAGGAGACCGACGAGCTGTACATGGTCGTCGACGAGGAACTCAAGATGATGGCCCGGATCTGCCCGGAGGGCGGCCGGGTGACCGGCCCGCACCTCAAGGAGATGGCCAGTCTCGCCCACACCGAGTACTTCATCGAGGGCCGTACCGACCTGGACGTGCGCGACATCCTGCGCGAGACCCTGTTCGCTCCGACGGTGACCGGATCACCGCTGGAAAGCGCCTGCCGCGTCATCACCGACCACGAGCCGCAGGGACGGGGCTACTACAGCGGGGTCGCCGCGCTGATCGGCCGGGACGCCCAGGGCCGCCGAGCCCTCGACTCCGCCATCCTCATCCGTACGGCGGACATCGACCGTTCGGGCCGGGTGCGCATCGGGGTCGGCGGCACTCTGGTGCGCCATTCCCGACCGGCCGAGGAAGCAGCCGAGACACGGGCCAAGGCGGCCGGGCTGGTGGCCGCGCTGGAGGCGGGCGGCCCGCAGGGCTTCGCCGCCCACCCCCGCGTCCGCGCCGAGCTGGCGCGGCGCAACGACGCCATCTCCGACTTCTGGCTGCGCGACGCGGCCCACCGCGCCGCACCGCACCGGGACCTCGTCGGCCGCCGCGCACTGGTGGTCGACGCCGAGGACACCTTCACCGCGATGATCGGCCACCAGCTGCGCGCCCTCGGACTGGAGGTGTCCGTACGCCGCTTCGACGAGGAGTACGCCCTCGACGGCCACGACCTGGTGGTCATGGGACCGGGACCGGGGGATCCGACCGAGACCTCCGACCCCAAGGTGGCCCATCTGCACGCCGCGGTGCGCACGCTGCTCACCGCCGACCAGCCGTTCCTGGCGGTCTGCCTGAGCCATCAGGTGCTCAGCATGGCCCTGGGCTTCGAACTGGCCCGGCTCGCCGTCCCCAGGCAGGGACTGCAGAAGACCATCGACCTGTTCGGAGCGCGCGAGGACGTCGCCTTCTACAACACCTTCACCGCCCGCAGCGCCGAGGACAAGCGCGAGGTCGAGGGTGTCGGAGTGGTGGAGGTCAGCCGCGACCGACAGACCGGAGACGTGTACGCCCTGCGCGGGCCGCGGTTCGCGTCCCTGCAGTTCCACGCCGAGTCTGTGCTCACACTCGACGGACCGCGCATCCTGGCCGACGTCCTGCGGGACGTGCTCAACCGATGAGCGCACAGCGGGAGGACACCATGCACCACCCCTACGTCGTGGTCGACGCCTTCGCCGCCGAGGCGCTGAAGGGCAACCCGGTGGCCGTCTACCTCGAAGCCAACACCCTGAAGCCCGACCAGATGCAGCGCATCGCGAAGGAGATGAACCTCTCCGAGACCACATTCGTGCTGCGCCCGGAGAGGGGCGGAGACGCCCACGTCCGGATCTTCACACCGGTCAACGAACTCCCCTTCGCCGGACACCCGTTGCTGGGCACCGCCATCGCCCTCGGCAACCGCGGCACCGCGCAGCGGCTCACACTGGAGACCGCCATGGGCCCCGTCCCCTTCGAACTGACCCGGAAGAACGGGGTGGTGACCGAAGCGTGGATGCGGCAGCCGGTGCCCGTCTGGGAGCGGTTCGAGGAGCGGGACGCGTTGCTCGCCGCCCTGGGCGTGCGGGAGACCGCCCTGCCCGTGGAGATCTACCGCAACGGACCCCGCCATGTGCTGGTCGCCCTGGGCAGCGTCGACGAGCTCTCCGCCCTCGACCCCGACCACCGTGCGCTCGCGGCGTTCACCGACATGGCCGTCAACTGCATCGCCGGCGACGGGACGCGATGGCGGAGCCGGATGTTCTCGCCCGCGTACGGCGTGGTCGAGGACGCCGCCACGGGCTCCGCGGCCGGTCCCATCGCGATCCACCTGGCCCGTCACGGCGTGGCCAAGTACGGACAGCGCATCCAGATCACGCAGGGCGTGGAGATGGGCAGGCCCTCGACGATGCACGCCTGCGCCGAAGGCGACGGTGACGACGTCACCGGCGTCGAGGCAGGCGGTGAGGGCGTCGTCGTGATCGAAGGAACCCTGCACCTGTGACCGGCCACGACAGCCGCACCCGGAGGCGTACATGAGCAGTACGAGGTCCGAGTCCCTCACCGGGACCGTGGAACTGCCCTTCCCGGAGTTCACGGCACCCCCGTCCGACCCCCTGAAGCTGCTCGGGGAATGGCTGACCGAGGCCGAACACCACCACGTCCGCGAGCCCCGGGCGCTCGCGCTCGCCACGGCCGACGTCCACGGCCGCACGTCCTCGAGGACCGTCGTCGTGAACAGGCTGACCGGCACCGGGCTGCTCTTCACGACGCACCTGGGCAGCCGGAAGGGCCGGGACCTGGAACGCAATCCGTGGGCCTCGGGGGTGCTGTACTGGCGCGAGACGAGCCGTCAGATCACGGTCGCCGGCCCGGTCGAGCGGCTGTCCGACGCGGAAGCGGACGCCCTGTGGGCGGCCCGCCCCGTCTTCACGCACTCCATGTCGACCGCGTCACGCCAGAGCGAGCCCCTCGAAAGCCTCGACGACGTGGCCGCGCTGCGCGAGCGGGCCGCGCGGCTGGCACACAGCGGGCAGCCGCTGCCCCGCCCGGCGGCCTTCGTCGCCTACGAACTGTGCCCCGACGAGGTCGAGTTCTGGGCCAACGGCCACGACCGGCTGCACGAGCGGCTGCGATACGACCGGGCCGGTCAGGGCTGGAGCGTCACGAGACTCCAGCCCTGACCGTCCCGACCAGCGATCACCGACCGATGCCCGGGCACCTCATCGATACGGAACGCGAGAACCCCATGCAGGACCCGAACCTCCCGTCCCTCCGATTCCTCCACTCAGGCTTCCACGCCTCCGCACGACGCCACGCGGACCGCCCCGCCCTGTCGCTCGCCGGAGACAGCTGGACGTACGCCGAACTCGACCGTGTCGCGCGACAGTGGGCCGCCGCGCTGCTCCGGGTGAGCGCACGGCCGCGCCGCGTCGGCGTCCTCGGTCACCGCAGCCTCGTCACCTACGCGGGTTTCCTCGCGGCCCTCTACGCGGGCGCGGCGGCGGTGCCGCTCAACAAGAAGTACCCCGCGGCCCGCAACCAGGACATCGTGGAGCGGTCCGGCCTCGACGCCGTCCTCAGCGACGACGGAGCCGTCGCCCAGCTCGTCCCGTTGCTGAGCGCCCTGGGCGAGACCCCGCCGGTCCTGCTCCCGGAGACCGACGACGTGCCCTACGGGCTGCCGTCCGGGACGCGCGTGCTCACCAGGCGCGACATCGAGGGCGGCAGCCTCCTGCCCGAGCCGGTCTTCGGCGACCCCGACGACACGGCGTACCTGCTCTTCACATCGGGGTCCACGGGCCGGCCCAAGGGCGTACCGATCGCGCACGCCCACGTCACCTCCTTCCTGAGGGGCAACTCCGAGCGCTACGACTTCACCCCGGAAGACCGGTTCACCAACACCTTCGACCAGACCTTCGACCTGTCGGTCTTCGATCTGTTCATGGCCTGGGGCAGCGGGGGCTGCCTGGTGCCCATGGACGGCCCCGACCTGCGCTCCCCGGTGGACTTCGTCCGCGAGCGGGGCATCACGGTCTGGTTCTCGGTGCCCTCGGTCGCCGTACTGCAACAGCGCGGCGGCGCACTGGCGCCCGGCAGCATGCCCACACTGCGCTGGAGCCTGTTCTGCGGGGAGGCCCTCGCGGCGTCGGCGGCCGCCGCCTGGCAGGCCGCGGCACCCCACTCCGTGCTGGAGAACCTGTACGGGCCCACCGAGGCGACCATCGCCTGCATGGCGTACCGCTGGGACCCGCTGCGTTCCCCCGGCCTGTCGGTGAACGGCGTCGTCCCGATCGGCACGCCGTACCCGAGCATGGAAGCCGACCTTTTCGCCGAGGACGGCAGCGTGGTCCCCGACGGTGCCACGGGCGAGATCTGTCTGAAGGGGCCTCAGGTCTTCGAGGGGTACTGGCGGGACCCCGAGCAGACGCGGCGCAGCTTCCACACCAGGGCGGACGGCAGGTGGTACCGCACGGGCGACCTCGGACGCAGGGCCCCGGACGGCGCGTTCATCTTCCTCGGACGCCTCGACTCGCAGGTGAAGATCCTCGGCCACCGTGTCGAGACGGGCGAGGTGGAGGCACACCTGCGGCAGCAGGCGGGCGTCGACCAGGCCGTGGTCGTGGCCGTACCGGGCGAGGACGACAGCACCACCGTGCTCGCCGCGATCCTCTCCGGTCCGGACCCGGACGCCTACGCGATCGAGAAGGGCCTGCGCGACTCCCTGCCGCCCTACATGATCCCGTTCTCGTTCCACCTCGTGGACGACCTGCCGCTCAACGCCAACGGAAAGGTCGATCGCCGGGCACTGCGTGACCAGGTGCTCTCCGGAGAGCTCGAACCGCTTCCGCTCTGATCCGCCGGCAGCGCCGGTACCCACCCAGGAAAGGGACGCACAGTGAAGGTCGGCGACATACATCTCGCGGGCATCGGTACGTACCTGCCGCAGCGCACGCCCGTGGCGGAAGCGGTGGCCCGGGGCTGGTTCGAGGCGACCGCGGCGGAGGAGTCCGGCCTTGCCTCCGTCACCATCGAACCCGCCCTCTCCGCACCGGAGATGGCCGTCCGGGCCGCCCGGCAGGCCGTCGAGCACTCCGGCCACGGCCCCGGCGACTTCGCCGCCGTACTGCACAGCGGTGTCTACTACCAGGGTCCCGAAGGCTGGTCCGCCCCCCATTTCGTTCTGCACCGGACACTGGACCGGCCCATCCCCGCCTTCGAGGTGGGGCACGGCTGCCTGTCGGTGCTCACCGCCCTGCGCCTGGCCGCGGACATGCTGCGGCCCGGCTCGACGAAGGGGGAGGCGGTCCTCATCACGGCGGCGGACAACTTCTCCACCCCGCTGGTGGACCGGTGGAACGACTCGGAGCACGCCGTCTACGCGGACACCGGAGCCGCCCTCGTCGCCTCCACCCGCTGCGGCTTCGCACGGCTGAAGGCCGTGGGCTCCCGCTCTCTCCCCGATCTCGAGTCCATGCACCGCGGCGACGAGCCGCTGCTGCCTCCCGCGCGGCACCCCGAACGCCCCATGCTCGTCGGACCCCGACTGCGGGCATGGGCCGAGCGGCCCGGCGCCGGCCCGCACGACATGATCAACGCGGTGACCCGCTACGGCGAACTGGTCGCCGAGGTCGCCGACCGCACCCTGGACGAGGCCGGCGTCGACTGGGACGACATCGCCCGTGTCGCCCACATCGGCTTCAACGAGGACGCCCTGCACTCGCTCCTGCTCGACCCGCTCGGGGTGCCGACGAAGCTCGGCACCTGGGAGTACACCCGCACCATCGGCCACGCCAGCGTGGGCGACCTCGTCCTGGGCCTGGCACATCTGTGGACCACGGGCCAGGTCGGCAAAGGGGACCACGTGCTGCTCCTCGGGGCCACGGAGGGCATGGAGGCGGGCTGCGCGGTCGTCGAGATCACCGAGCCGGCCGGCAGTACTCCGGGCGGCGGGACGGAAGGGACGGCGCGGCGATGAGCGGCACACCGGCCTCAGGGCCCACCGTGACCATCGAGGACGTACGGGACGCCGTCGCCGCGGTCCTGCGGGTGGCGCCCGAAGACGTGGGAGACGACACCGACCTCGCGGACCTGGGGCTCGACTCGCTCCGCGTGATGCGACTGAGCGGTCGGTGGCGGCGACAGGGACTGGTGGCCGACTTCGCGGTCCTCGCCGCCGAGCCCACCGTACGTGCCTGGACGCGGTACCTCGCGGGCACGGCGACGGAACCGGACCGCCCCTGGCGGAACGGCGGCTCACCGCGGTGAGCGCGCAGCTTAGGAGCCAGGTGCGAGGAGCGGTACTCACCCCGGGCGACCAGGGCTTCGACGTCGGCTGCTCGGGCTTCCAGACCGCCTACCGCCACCGGCCCTCCGTCCTCGTGCGGGTCGCCGCCGCCGAGGACGTGGCGGCCGCGGTGCGGTACGCCGCCGACCGTGAGCTTCCCCTCGCGGTGCAGGCGACCGGCCACGGCCTGACCGTACCCACCGACGGCGGTGTGCTCATCGACACCTCGGCGCTGACCGGGGCGACGGTGGACCCGGCGACGCGCACCGCGCGGGTCGCGGCGGGCACGCGCGTCGGCGACGTCGTCGACGCCGCCACCCGCTACGGTCTCGCGCCTCTGAACGGCTCCTCCACGGACGTCGGCACGGTGGGCTACGTACTGGGCGGCGGTCTCGGCCTGCTGGCTCGCGAGTTCGGCTACGCGGCCGACCACGTGCGGTCCTTCGACGTCGTGACACCCGACGGCCGCACCCGGCGGGTGACGCCGGACACCGAACCCGAGCTCTTCTGGGCGCTGCGCGGGGGCGGCGGCACCCTGGCGGTGGTCACCGCCATGGAGATCGGCCTGGTCGCGGTCAGCAACCTGTACGGCGGCGAGCTGGTTTTCGACACGGCGCGGGTCCCACACCTGCTCGACGTCTACCGCGAGTGGATCCGCGTCCTGCCCAGGGAACTGACGTCCTCGGTGTCCCTGCTCTCCTACCCCGACGTGCCGGCCGTCCCCGTCGCCCTGCGGGGCCGCCATGTGACCCATGTGCGCATCGCGTTCCACGGAGACCCACGGAAGGGAGCGGAGCTGGTGGCTCCGTTGCGGGCCGCCGGTCCCACCCTCTCGGACAGCGTCGCCGTCATGCCGTACACCGAGTGCGGATCCATCTACCACGACCCGCCGTGGCCGCACGCCTACCTGGGGACCAACCACATGCTGCGGGAGTTCGGCCCGCAGGTGGTCCAAGCGGTGCGCGAAGCCGCACACCCGGACGCGCCGGGCCGCCAGGTGATCGACATCCGCCACCTGGGCGGGGCCCTGACCGACCCGCCCGACGTCCCGAACGCCGTGGGCCATCGCGACGCCCACTGTCTCGTGCGCGTGCTGTCCCCGCTGGCGGACACCAGCGAAGACCAGGCACGTGCGGCGCACCGCAAGCTCGAGGACGCGCTGGCACCGTGGCGCGTGGGGCGGTTCCTCAACTTCGTCTACGGCGGCCACCCGGACGGCGGCACCGAGGGGACGGCGCACGACGTGTGGGAACCGGCCGACCGGCTGCGCCTGGCCCGGCTGAAGGCCCGCCTCGACCCGGCGGACCTGCTGCGCTGCACCCTCACCCCGTCGGCACCCACCGCCGTGACCAGGTGACCGGATGACCGCCCGCACGGAGGACGCCACCGACCGGTGGCCGCTGGTGGACCGGGAAGCGCCGCTCGCCGAGATCGACGCACTCGCCGCGCGCGGCCGCGGCGTCCTGCTGACCGGGCTGCCCGGAACGGGCCGGACACGGCTGCTGCGCGAGGCGCTCCACCGGTCGGGGCGCTCGGCCGCCGTGGCCGACCACGAGACGCTGCCGACCCTGCCGGAACCGTCCGCCCCGGCCGCCGGACCGCCTCCGCTCCTGGCCGTCGACGACGCCCACCGGCTGCCCCCGGCGCCCGCGCAGCGATTGGCGGCCCTCGTGCGGCAGGGCCGGATCCTCCTGCTCGCCACAGCGCTCCGCGGCGCCCCGCTGCCTGCCCCGATCGCCGAGTTGCGCAGGGAAGAACTGCTCGGATCCGTCGCGACGACCCCCTTCGACCTGGCCGGGACCACGCGCGCCCTGCGCGCCAGACTGGGCAGTCAGGTCGCCACCGACACGGCGGCCCGGCTGTGGGAACTCACTGGCGGCAACCCCTTGTTGCTCGCGGAGCTGGTCGAGGCGTCGATCGCCGACGGCACCCTGCGCCCGGCACAGGGACTGTGGCAGTGGCAGCGGAGCCCCACGGGCCGGCGGCCCGCCGGACGGGTCCGCCAGGCCGTCGAACGGCTGTCGGGGCCGCTGGACGCGGCGGAGCGGGAGCTGATCGCCCTGCTCGCGCTGGGCGGACCGCTGTCCGAGGAACTGCCGCTCATCGCCGAGCTGGCCGAGGCCGCGGACCGGCTGCTCCGCCGGGGGGTCGTGGCAGCCGAACCGGCCGTCCGCGGTCGCCGGTTGCGCCTGTCCCGGCCCCTGAGCGGGCACGTGATCCTCACCGAGTTGCCCCCGCGGCAGGCGTGCGCGCTGCGCGTGCGGCTCGCCGACGCGCTGGACCAGGCAGGAGGCGCCCGTCAGGAGAAGGCCGCCGTGCTGCTGTCCGTGGCGCTGCGCGTCGACGCCGGCCAGACGCCGTCGGCCGCCCGGTTGCGGACGGCGGCCGAAGTCGCCCTGCGGCGCTGCGACTTCGCCGCTGCCGAACGGTTCGCACGTCTCGCCCTCGATGACGCCCCGAACGCCGCGCCGGGCGCCGACGCCGCGTCGGCACTGCTGCTGGGCCGGGCACTGTCGGGGCAGGGGCGCGGCACGGAGGCCGAGGCCGCGCTCGCCGCGGCGGACCGGCACAGCGGCGACGTACTTGCCGCCCGGGTGCGCAACCTGGCCTGGACGATGCGTCGTGTCGAGGCGGCCGCCGCCCTCGCCGAGCGCGTCCCGGACCGGTCGGGCCGCCTCCTGCGGGCGACCGTCGGGCTGCTGCGGGACCGCATGGGCGACGTGGCCGGGAGCGGGGAGACCGCGCCGCGCGAGGCCTCCGGCTCATGGGCGGCGCGGTCCTGTGCCCCCATCGCCGCCTTCGCGCGCGTGGAGACGGAAGGCAGCGCGGCCGCTTCGGCCTTGCTGGAGCGGTGCCGCCAGGTGGAGAACCGGACCGAGCACGACCGGATCATGTACGCGGCGGTCGGCGCGTACATCGCCGTCGAGGCCGGTGACGACCCCGGCCTGCGCCACCACCTGGACAGGCTGCGCCGTACGGCCGCTCCCTACGATCAGCGGGTCCGGGTGTGGGGGGAAGCCGTCGAGGCGCGTGCCCACCGGGCCGGCTGCCGGCTGCCGGAAGCCGTCGCGCTGCTGCGGCGGGCCGCTGCCGCTCCGGAGGGCCAGGACTGGTTCACCACCCGGCCCTGGCTCCTGGCGCAGCTCGCGGGCGCGCTGGCCGAGTCGGGGCAGCACACAGAAGCGGTCCGCACCCTGATCGAGGTGCGGGTCGCGGTCCGCCGGACACCGCGCTACCCGCTCGCGGAGGACCACATCGCGCTGGAGGAGGCCCGTGTCCTGGGCCGGTCGGGTGATGTACCGGGGGCCCTGCGCCGTGCCGAGGAGGTGGCGCGGCGCTCGGCCGCCGCCGGGCGGAAGGCCACGGCCCTGGCGGCCCTGCACCTGCTGGCCCGGCTGGGCCGAGCGGCTGCCGCCGCCGAACTGCTGGACGCCCTCGGTGTCGCGGTGCGCTGCCCGGTCGGCGAACTGCGCGCCCTGCACGTGCGGGCCCTGGCTGCCCGGGATGCCGCGCACCTCGACGACCTGGCCGACCGGTTCGCCCGGCTCGGCCGGTTTCCCCTCGCGGCGGAGTGCGCGAGCCAGGCGCACCGGCTGAGCCGGGACGCGGGCCGGCACCGGGCCGCCCGGGCCTCTCTCGCGGCGTGCCGCGGCCATCTCGCCGCCACGGTCGGCACGGAACTGCCCGGCTGGGCCGTCTCCTCCGGCCCCTCCGCACCGGCACGCCGGCTCCCACTCACCGCGCGCGAGCACCAGACGGCGAGCCTGGCGGCGTCCGGGCTGGACAACCTGGAGATCGCGCGGCGGCTGTCGGTCTCGGTCCGTACCGTCGAGAACCATCTGTACCGGGCCTACGGCAAGCTCGGCATCACCTCGCGGGCGGAACTGGGCGGGCACGTCGAGGCGCGGACCGGGCTCGCTCAGCCGCTGGCCGGGTAGAGCTCGGCGAGAGCGGCGATCATCCGGGAGATCGCCTCGACCGCCTCCGGCGGATCCAGCACCTCGACGTCGGTCCCGAACTGGAGCAACTGGCAGACGGCGGCCGGCACCGGGTAGTCCAGCTCGACCGTGAGCCATTCGGTGTCCGCCTCCGCGGCGCTGTCGGTGTCCGCCGGCGCCGGGGGCTGCGTGGCCGGCTCGGGCGCCCCGACGACTCCGCGGAAGTTCGCGCGGGCGAGCCTCTGCAGCATGTCCAGGCGCCGGCGCCTGACCCGGGCCCGGACCACGATCCCCGGCTCGCGGTTCTCCACCCGCCGCCGCAGTTCCTCCCACACCCGCACCAGTTGCATCCCCTCCCGGCGGCGTACGGGCTCGGTGGTCACGGCGACGCCCCCGAGCCGGTCGGTACGGAACAGCTGCGCCTGCCCGGCGTGGTCGGCGACGAGGTACCAGGTGCCCGCCTTGGACACCAGTCCGTACGGATCGACGGTGTAGGTGTGCACCGAGGTGCTGCCGCTGTGCCGGTAGGCGATGCGCAGCCGGCGGTCGGCGAGGACGGCGTCGTACAGCTCGTCCATGCCGGACGCGTCCTGCCGCGGCCCCGAGAGCCAGCCGTCCGGGTCGATCAGCAGCCGCCGGCTGGTCAGTTCGGCCACCGGCCGGTGTGGCGCGGGCAGCGCGGCCATCATCTTGCGCAGGGCGGAGCCCATCGCCTGGTCCAGCCCCAGCGCCGAGTGCGCGCTCTGGCCCACGAGGACGAACAGGGCCCTCGCCTCGTCGCGGGTCAGCCCGGTCATGTCCGTGCGGAATCCGGGCAGCAGACGGATGCCCCCGTACCGGCCGCGCTCGGCGTACACCGGGACACCGGCCGCCGACAGGGCCTCGACGTCGCGGTACACCGTGCGCACCGAGACCTCCAGGCGGTCGGCGAGTTCGCTGGCCGGAACCAGGTCCCGGTGCTGGAGCAACAACAGGATGGACAGCAGTCGGTCGGACTTCACCCTTCCGAGTGTCGGGCATACCTGACGGTGGCTGTCAGGTTTCGGTCTGAGGATGACGCGTGCCGGTACGAACCGAAACGGAGAATTCTGTGAAGCACGACGACATCCAGGCACTCGCCTCCCGGGTCACAGGCCCCGTCCTCCTCCCGGGTGACCAGGACTTCGACGAGGAGCGCACCGGAGCGAACCTCGCCGTGCGGCACCGGCCCGACGTGATCGTCGGGGCCGCGCGGTCCCAGGACGTCCAGGAGGCGGTCCGTTTCGCCGCGGAGCACGGGCTGCCCGTCGCCGTGCAGGCCACGGGGCACGGGTATGCCGGCGCCGCAGACGGAGGGCTGCTGATCACGACGGGCCGGATGACCGGTGTGGAGGTCGACGCGGACCGCCGCACGGTGACCGTCGAGGCGGGCGCTCGCTTCGAGCAGGTGATCCCGGCGACGGCTCCGCACGGTCTGGCACCGCTCAACGGATCGGCCCCGCACGTCGGCGTCGTCTCCTACGTCCTCGGCGGCGGTGTGGGCCTGCTGGTACGCACCTACGGTTACGCCTCGGACCGAGTGCGTTCCCTTCAGGTGGTGACCGCGGACGGCGCGCTGCGCCAGGTCACCGCGGACAGCGACCCCGATCTGTACTGGGCGCTGGTGGGCGGCCGGGACAACTTCGGGATCGTGACCCGGCTGGAAATGGACCTCGTCCCGGTGGCCCGGGTGTACGGCGGCGGTTTCTTCTTCGACGCCGAGGCGGCGCCCGATGTCCTGAGCGCGTACGTGCGGTGGACGTCCGATCTGCCCCGGGAGATGAACTCCTCGGTGGCCCTGATTCCGATGCCGGACGACCCGGAGGTGCCCGAGCCGATGCGGGGCCGGCACGTCTACCACGTGCGGATCGCCTACACCGGCAGCGCGGCGGAGGGCGAGCGGCTGGTGGCCCCGCTGCGGGACGCCGGCCCGGTCCTGATCGAGGACCTGCGGGACATGCCGTACACGGAGAGCGGCTCCATCCACGACGAACCCCCGGGCCCGGTCCCCTTCCAGCGCGAGACCGTGATGCTGCGGGAAGCGGGCGACGACGTGCTGCGCGTGCTCCTGGAGCACACGGGCCCGCAGGCGCCGCTGCCGGTCGTCGTGGAGCTGCGGCACCTCGGCGGCGCCCTGGCGACACCGCCCGAGCGGCCCAACTCCGTGGCCCACCGGGACGCCGGCTATCTGCTGTCCGTCGTCACCCTGCTGTTCGGGATCACCGAGGAGGACACCCGGCCGATGTACAAGCAGCTCCGCGAGGCACTGCGGCCGGTCTCGACCGGCGCCGGGCTGAACTTCCTGGGACACGGCGCGAACGCCGGTGAGGAGGCGATCCGCACCGCGTACGCACCCGCCGACCTCGACCGGTTGGCCAGGCTCAAGGCCGTCTACGATCCGGGCAACCTCTTCCGCCTGAACTACAACATCCCGCCAGCGGGCGACGGCCCGGCCGGGGCGGCCTGAACCGGAGGCGGCCATGACCAGTTCACCGACGTCCCCCGGCTCGGCCGCCGACCGCCACGAGCGGTCCGGAACCCGTACCGGCGAGGGGATGCGCCGGGTCCTCGTCCTGGACGCGACGGGGATGGGCGTCGTGGGCATCGGCTATCTCGCCGCCGCACAGCCGCTCGGCCGGCTGTTCGGACCGGACACGGCGCTGGTGGCTCTCGTCGGCGCGGTGATGCTGGCGCTGGGGGCCGGCATCGCGGCCGTGGCCCGCCTGCGCCGGATCCCGGCCGCGGCCGTGCGTGCCGTGATCGGCTGCGGTGTCCTGTGGATCCTGCTCAGCCTGGCGGCCCTGGCCTTCGGATGGCTCGACCTCACGACCGCCGGGGTGGTGTGGACCTGGCTCCAGATCGTCCCGGTCGCGGTGTTCGCGTCCTGGCAGACCGCCGTTCTCCTGCGACGCGATCCGAGCGACGGGTCCTAGACGCGAGCCCGTCCTCCGTCCACTCCCTGCGCGAGACGTCCCGCGGCCCCGCTACTCGGCCGGATCGGACAGTCCCGGCCCGAGGCCGCCCAGCGACGGCGGGGAGTGGACTCCTTCCACGGTCGCCTCCACGTCGAACCACTCGCGGAACGCGAGGGGGCGTCCTATCAACTCGCCCGCGCTGCGCGGCAGTTCCGCGGCTCTGGCGGCCTCTTCCGACTCCCAGATCAGCACCGCGCCCCAGCGGTGCCGTTCCGGGTCGGACACCCAGACCTTCAGCAGCAGGCCGGGGATGTCCGCCCAGTTCCCGGCCTCCTCGCGCAGGAAGCCGCGCAGTGAATCGGCGTCGTGATCCGAATCGGTCAGGTCCCACCAGGCGATCATGGCCTTCATGCGGCTCAGTCTAGGAACGCCGCATCCGACCGTCCGCCGGTACTCAGCCCGCCCCGCGGCACGCGCCGGGGGCGGGCTGAGTACCGGCTGTTCCCGCCTGCCGACGGTCACCGATGATCGGACGCCCGCGGTGCGCCGGCCCGGCATCGGGACCGGTCAGGCCCGGCCACGGCCGTCCGCCGCGTCCGAGAAGCCCACCTGAGGAGGACTTGTGGTGCGCGCCGAGCAGTCGATTCTCGATCTGCCCCACGACGCCGACCCGGACCCTGACGAACTGGTCCGGGCCGCGATGCGCTGGCACTTCAGCCCGGACACGGGCTCGCCGTTCTGGCTCGCGCGGGCGGCGTCGCTGGACTTCGATCCGCTGTCCGACGTCAAGACGTACGACGACCTCACGCTGTTCCCCAACGTCGCCGCCGAACTGCGTGACGTACCCGCCGCCGACCTCGTGCCGCGCGGCTACGGCGACCGGCCCGACATCGTCGGAGTGTTCGAGAGCGGCGGCACGACCGGAGCCCCCAAGCGTGTGGTCTGCCCCAGCGACTGGCTGGCCAAGCTGGTCGACTGGAGCAACCGCAACCTGGACGTGCACGGCTTCCCGCGGGGCGCCGACTGGCTGGGCATCACACCCTCGGGCCCGCACCTCGTCGGCGAGATCTTCCGCCGGTCGGCCCTCACCCACGGCCGGTACGGCTTCCAGGTCGACCTCGACCCTCGCTGGGTCAAGCGCCTCATCAAGGACGGCAAGGGAACCCAGGCGGATGCCTACGCCGAGCACGTCATCGACCAGGCCGCGCACATCCTGCGCACCCAGCCGATCGGCGTGCTGACGGTGACGCCGCCTCTTCTCGCGCGCATCGCGCAGCGCGAGGAACTCGTCGAACTGGTCAACGAGAAGGTACGGGCCATCCGCTGGGGCGGCACGCAGATGGACACGGACACCGCCGAGCTGTACCGCACCGAGATCTTCCCCGACGCGACCCTCTACGGCCACTACGGCAGCACGATGATCCTCGGCATCGCCGGCCAGCGTCACGGCACCCAGCCGGGGGAGCCGTGCGTGTTCGACACCTTCTCCCCCTACATCACCTTCCAGGTCGTCGACCCGGTCTCGGGCGGGCCCGTCGCGTACGGCGAACGCGGTCAGGTGGTGATGCACCACGTCAGCAAGGCGCTGCTGCTGCCCAACAACCTCGAACGGGACACCGCGGTACGCGTGCCCGCGCCCGAGGGCCGGATCGGCGACTCCGCGGCGGACATCGCACCGGTGGAACGGTTCGAGGACGAGGCCGTGATCGAGGGGGTCTACTGATGGAGCCGACCGCCCAGAGCCCCGGGCTTCCCCTGATCGACGCGCTCGGCCCGAGCGGCCCCTACCGCACCCATCGCCGTCAGACGATCCCCGGAGTGACCGGGGCGCCAGTGGCGGAGCTGAGCCTCGCCCCCGAGCTGTACGTCAACCGCACCATGAAGGCCCTGCGCGAGGCGGCGCCCCCGCCCGCCGAGGAGCGGTCAGCCATGCTGGCGCGCGCGGCCGGGCTGTTCGGCTCCGCGGTGCTGGGCGGTATGACGCTCCAGGAGTACGAGTCGGCGGTCACCCGCGTCTCGGGCGTGCCCCTCA
Organism: Streptomyces caelestis; assembly: GCF_014205255.1. GTDB lineage: Bacteria > Actinomycetota > Actinomycetes > Streptomycetales > Streptomycetaceae > Streptomyces > Streptomyces caelestis. Next base: position 7,876,703 of record NZ_JACHNE010000001.1, read on the forward strand.
CCGCGGTCCGCACCGCCACCCGGGTGCTCTCCGAACGGGTCGGGCAGGCCTGGAGCAGTGCCCATCAGGCCCGGCCCCGGGGCGCCGTGGCCGACCGGCACGATCCGCTGGTCCGGTCGGGGCAGGCCGTGTGGGCCCGGCGGGGCCAGGTCCTCGCCGTCCACGTGCCCGGCAACTACCCCGGCACCCACGGCTACTGGCCCGAGGCCCTGGCCCTCGGCTACCGGGCCGCCGTGCGGCCCTCGCGCCGGGAGCCCTTCACCGCGCAGCGATTGGTGCTGGCCCTGCACGAGGCCGGATTCGACGGCGACCAGGTGGCCCTGCTGCCCTGCGGCCACGAAGCGGCCGACGTCCTCGTGCGCGGCGCGGATCTCGCCTACGGCGGTGACGAGATCATCCGGCGGTACGCCGACGACCCGGGGGTGCTCTCCCTGCGGCCGGGACGCTCCAAGATCCTCCTGACGGCCGACACCGACTGGCGCGAGCACCTCGACATGGTCGTCGACTCGGTCGGCCGCAACGGCGGTACGGGCTGCGTCAACACCACCGCGGTACTCGTCGAGGGCGACCCGGCCCCCGTCGCCGCGGCCATCGCCGAACGTCTGGCCGCCCGGCCGAGCCTGCCGCCCGACGACCCCAAGGCGTGCCTGCCGGTCCAGCAGACCGACGCGGCACGCACCCTGGAGCGCCACGTGCTGGAACGGGCACGGGGGACCCGGGCCTGGCTGGGCGGTACCGGCTTCGTCGACGAACTCGGCGACGGAAGCGCCGTGTTGCGTCCCACCGTGCACCAGGTGGAATCGCCGGACGCCCCGCAGGTCGGTGCCGAATTCCCCTTCCCCTGCGTGTGGGTGGCACCGTGGAGCCGCACGGACCACGGCGTCGCGCCCCTGCGGGACACGCTCGTCCTGACCGCGGTGACCCAGGACGAGGCGCTGATCGACGCCCTGGCCGACGAGCCCACCATCAGCAACCTGTACATCGGCGACACGGCCACCCACTGGCACCGCCCCGGACTGCCGCACGACGGGTACCTGGGCGAGTTCCTGATGCGGACGGCCACCATGGTTCGCCTCTGACGAGCCGCGGCCCCCGCCGTCGGCAGGGATCGAGAACGGCCCGGGCGGGAAGACCGACGGCTCTCACGAGGGTGCGAGAACCGCTCCGGCCAGATCGATGAACGCCTGGCCCGCCGGGCTCATGGCACGCTCGGCCGACCAGGCCAGGGCGATGCGAGCCCGCAGGCCCGGTGCCGAGATCTCCACGCCGCGGATCCGGCTCCCGTGCCGCCGGACGGACGGGGCGGGCAGGACCGCCACCCCCAGTCCCCGCTCGGCGAGTTCCACGAGCCGCTGCGGGTCCCCGGCCTCCATGGTGACCCGCAGCGGGATGCCGGCGCTCTCGCACGCCTCCTCCAGCATGGTCCGCAGACCGGTGCCGCGCGGCAGGCAGAGCAGCGGCCTCTCGCACAGTTCCGCCAGGGACACGGCGCCGCGCCCCGCCAGGGAATCCTCCGGCGCCATCCCGGCCACAGCAGGCTCGTCCACCACGAGCCGGTGGTGCAGGCCCTCCGGCGCCTTCGTGGCCACGCCGATCAGCGCGACGTCGAGATCCCCCGCGCGCAACCCGGCCGCGAGCTGGTCGGAGGGCGCCTCCACCAGGCGTATCTCCACCTCCGGGTAGCTCCGGTGGAAGTCCGCCAACAGGTCGGTCACGGGAACCGACGAGCAGGACGTGACGATGCCGACGGAGAGGCTGCCGCGCACCAGTCCGGCCAGCTCGTCCAGCGCCAGCCGACCTCCCGACACCGCGTCGAGGGCCGCTCTGGCATAGGGCAGGAAGGTGGTCCCGGCCTGGGTCGGCCGTACCTCGGGCCCGGAGCGGTCCAGCAGTTGCTGGCCCAACTCCCGCTCCATACGGCGTATCTGCGAACTCACGCCGGGCTGCGCGACATGCAGACGCTCGGCGGCCCTGGTGAAACTCCGCTCCTCCACCACCGCGAGGAGGTACTCCAGCTGGCGCAGCTCCATAACCATCCCTTCTGAGCGGCAGCCGATCACGTTATTGGACCGGCCGGAAGCCGCGCGACCACGATGACCATGCCGGACGACAGCACACACCAGCAGGTCAGGGAGGCGTGAGGGCTGCATGAACTCGCATAGGCATGATGCCCGTTACCCGGCGGCCGGAGGCGACCCGGTACAGGTCGTGACCGAGCTGTGGTGCGAGGTGTTGTCACTGCCCGAGGTGAACCCTTCGGACAACTTCTTCGACCTGGGCGGGCATTCCGTGCTGCTCCACGCCGTCCAGGAGGGGCTGCGTGCCCGCCTCGGCCGCGACGTACCCCTGGTCGACCTGTTCCAGTACCCCACGGTTCGCGCCCTGGCCGCCCACCTCGCCGAGCCCGCCGGTGCCGACGGAACCGGCCCCGCGCCCGGCGGCCGGCTCGCCCGTGTCGAGGCGGGGCGCAGGCGAGGACCCGCCGAGCCGTTCGCGCCGGCATCCCGGCACGATGAGGAGGACGAGGACTGGTGAGCCACGACAGCGACGACCCCACGCAGGAGACCGGCCGGCACATCGCGATCATCGGCATGGCCTGCCGATTCCCCGGCTCGGAGAGCCCCGAGGCGTTCTGGCGGAACCTGGCCGACGGAGTCGAGTCCATCACCCGTCGCGCCCCCGAGCCCGTACCCGGGGCCCGGGCCGACGGCACGACCGAGCGCTACACGCCCGCGCGCGGCCTGCTCAAGGACCCCGAGTGGTTCGACGCACGCCACTTCGGCTACACCCCCAGGGAGGCCCGTCTCATCAGCCCGCAGCACCGCCTCTTCCTGGAGTGCGCGAGCGAGGCACTGGACAGCGCCGGCCAGGATCCCGCACGCAGCCGCCACGTCTTCGGCATCTTCGGCGGCGGCACCGACATCGGCTACGCGCAGACCCTGCGCGAACGCCGCGCCGAGCTCCCCGCGGTCACCGACTGGGAGATCCTCCTCGGTTCCGCTCCCGACTACCTCGTCTCCCGCGTCGCCTACAAGCTCGGCTTCACCGGACCGGCCGTCACCGTCCAGACCGCCTGTTCCACTTCGCTGGTCGCCGTGCACATGGCGGTCCGAGCGCTGCTGACGGGGGAGTGCGACGTCGCGCTCGCGGGAGCCGCCGCCGTGCACGCCCCGGCCAAGGAGAGCCAGTACACGCCCGGCGGCATCATCTCCGCCCGCGGCCAGTGCCGCGCGTTCGACGCCGAGGCGGACGGAACGATCGGCGGCGACGGCGTCGGCGTGGTCGTCCTCAAGAGGCTGGCGGACGCGCGAGCCGACGGCGACCGCGTTCTCGCCGTCGTGCGCGGCACCGCGATCAACAACGACGGGGCGGAGCGCATCGGCTACACGGCACCCGGCGTGTCCGGTCAGGCCGCGGTCATCCGCGAGGCCCAGCTCGCCGCCGGGATCCACGCCGAGAGCATCGGATACGTCGAGGCCCACGGCACCGCCACCCCGCTGGGGGACCCCATCGAACTGACCGCCCTCACCCAGGCGTTCCGCCGCGACACCGACCGCACCGGCTACTGCTGGATCGGCTCGGTCAAGACCAACATCGGGCACACCGACGCCGCCGCCGGGGCCGCGGGGCTCATCAAGACGGTCCTCGCGCTGCAGCACCGCCAGATACCGCCGAGCCTGCACTTCGACAAGCCGAACCCGCAGTTCGACTTCGACGCCAGCCCTTTCCGCGTCGCCGCGCGGCTCACGCCCTGGCCGGTGTCCGACGGGCCGCGACGGGCAGCGGTCAGCGCGTTCGGCATCGGCGGCACCAACGCCCACGTCGTCCTGGAGGAGGCACCACCGCAGTCTCCCGGCGAGCCACCCGCGAGTCGTGCGCACCTCCTGGTGCTCTCGGCCGACACCCCGACGGCTCTGACCGCGACAGCCCGGAGGCTGGCCGACCGGCTGCGTGCCACGGCCGCCGAGGGCACCCTGTCCAACTCCGAACTCGCCGACACCGCCTGGACCTTGCAGACCGGGCGCCGAGAGCTTCCCTGCCGTGCCTACGCCGTGGTGCGCGGCACCGACGACGCCGCGGCGGTCCTCGCGGACCCGGACGCCTCCGGCCTGGTCACCGCCTCCGCCCGGCCCGAGCCGTCCCCGATCGCCTTCCTGTTCTCCGGAGCCGCGGGGCTGGGGCCGTCGCCCGAGCGCTACGCGACCGAGCCCGGCTACCGCGAGGCGGTGGACGCCTGCCGGGCCGCGGCCGGTCTGACCGGTGAGGCGCACGAGGACGTCCTGCGCCCCCCTGCCGACGACGGTTCGACGACCGCCCTCGTGGCCTCCTTCGCCCACGAGTACGCGCGGGCCATGACGTGGATCCAGCGCGGCATACGGCCCGACGCCGTCCTGGGCACGGGCCCGGGCACCCTGGCCGCCGCAGCCGTGGCCAAGGCCCTGCCGGTCACCGACGCCGTCGGCATCCTCCTCGGCATGACGTCGCGGCCGCCGGGTGCGGCACTCGCCTCCGAGGCCTCCCTCACCGCCGCGTTCGCCGCCGCGAGCCTCCGGCCGCCGAAGGTACCGGTCGTGTCGGCCGCGCTCGGCCGTGCCCTCACCGACGGGGAGGTCACGGACCCCGGCCACTGGGCGCGCGCCGCGCTCTGCGAGGACGAGACCCTCATCGGACGCGGCCTGTCGCACCTGCTCGGCGGAGCGTCGCGGATCCTGCTGGAGGCGTCCGGGCACCGGCCCCTGCTCACCCTGGCCGCCACCCGCCCCGAGTGCACGGACGACCACCTGCTGCTCCCCGTGCCGGTACCGTCCGCCGACGACACCGCCGCCGAACTCGACACCCTCGGACGGCTGTGGCTGAACGGAGCGGCGGTGCGCTGGCACCACGTGCACGGCGGCCGGTTCCGCAGGCGGGTGCCGCTGCCGGCCTACCCGTACGAGCGTGAGCGTTTCCTGGTGGAACCCGCCGTACGGCCCGCTGCCGAGGACACCACCGCAGGCTCCGGCACCAACCCCCGGACATCCCCCGGGACACAGGAGACCGGCCGCCCCGAGGTCCTGCCGACCCTTCTCGGTCTGTACGCCGAGATCCTCGGTTTCGCCGATGTGAGCGCCTCGGACAACTTCTTCGACCTCGGGGGCGACTCCCTGGTCGCGTCCCGGCTCGTGGAGCGGATCCGGGAGGTGTTTCCGGTGGACATCGACGTCCTGTCGGTGTTCGAGGCCCCCGAGCCCGCAGAACTCGCCACCACGATCGAAGCGCTCCTCACCGCATGAGCTCCCCGAACCGCACGCCATACACCCTGAGGTGTCCCATGCCCGAGAGAAACCCGGCGCCACGCTGGCTGATCAGCCGCCGGGAACGTCCCGAAGCGGTGCTGAATCTCTACGTCTTCGCCCACGCGGGCGGATCGGCCGGCGAGTACCTGATGTGGGCCGACGACCTGCCCGAGCTGCGCGTGTGGGGCGTCCAGCTCCCTGGCCGGTCCTCGCGGTTCGCCGAACCCCCCTACGAGCGGCTCGAGCCGCTCGTCGACGACCTGACCGCCCAGGCCGCCTTCGATGGCCCGTGCGTGTTCCTCGGACACAGCTTCGGCGCCCTGGTGGCCTACGAGACCGCTCGGGCCCTGCACCACGCGGGCCGCCCGGGCCCGGACCACCTCCTCCTCTCCTCCTGCCGGCCCCCGCACCTCCTCGGCACCGGCCGCTCGTCGCGCACGCCCCTGACGGACCTGTCCGACGACGACCTGCTCGCGGCGGTCGAGGAGCGCTGGGGGCCGCTGTCGGAGCAGGCCCGCACCGACGCGGGGCTGCGCCGCATGGTGCTGCGCACGCTGCGGTCGGACCTGAGCGTCCTGGAGGCGTACGAGCACCGGCCCGGGCCGCCCCTGCCCATCCCGGCGACGCTGCTGTGCGGGGCAGAGGAGAGCGGTCAGCTCGACATGGACAGCTGGAGCGAGCAGCTCGGCCGCGTCCAGGAACGGCTCGTCCTGCCCGGGGGCCACTTCTACTTCCGCTCCGACCCCAGGCCCCTCCTGGACGTCATCCGTGCAACGGCCCGGTCCCTGGCCATCACCGCACAGACGGGAGCAACCGAGCGATGCACCACCTGACCTTCGGCCGGCGCTGCGGCCTGAGAGTGTCCGCCTGCGCCCTCGGCACCGTCAACTTCGGCACCCGCTGGGGAGGAGGCGCACAGGAGAAGGAGGCCCGCGCCGTCTTCGAGCGGTTCGCGGACGCCGGCGGCACCTTCATCGACACGGCCGACTGCTACCAGGACGGCCAGGCGGAGACTCTCCTCGGGGAGTTCCTGGCCACCCGGCGCGACCAGTTCGTACTGGCCACGAAGTACTCGTACGGCCTGAGCGCGGACGACCGGGGCCCGCAGACGACCGGGAACTCCCGCAGCGCCATGATCCGTTCGCTGGAGGGCAGCCTGCGCCGACTGCGGACCGACCACGTGGACCTGTACTGGGTCCACTTCCCCGACACGCTCACACCCGTGGACGAGATCGTCGCGGCCCTGGACGACCTCGTACGGGCCGGAAAGATCCGCTACGGGGGCCTGTCGAACTTCCCCGCCTGGCGTGTCGCGCGGGCCGTCACCCTCGGGGAACTGTCCGGCCGCAGCCCGGTGATCGGCATCCAGACCGAGTACAGCCTCGTCGAGCGCACCGCCGATCGCGAACTGCTCCCCATGGCCGAGGCCCTGGGGCTGGGAGTGGCGCTGTGGGGGCCGCTCGGCGGCGGGCTGCTGACCGGCAAGTACCGGCACAGCTCGGAGGGCCGGCTCACCGACTGGCAGGGCCGTGTCCTGCGCACCGAGTCGGACGGTCACCGCACCGCCGTCCTCGACGAGGTACTCGCCGTCGCCAAGGAGGCGGGGGCGCCGTCGGCCCAGGTCGCGGTCGCCTGGCTCCACGCCCGAGCGCGCCGGACGAACGCCGCTCAGGTGCCGGTCGTCGGACCGCGGAGCGTGGCGCAGCTCGACGACTACCTCGCCGCCCTGTCCCTCGAACTCGACGCAGCGCACCTGAGCCGGCTGGACGCCGTCAGCGCCCCACCGCTCGGTTCGCCGCACGAGATCGCGCTCAGCGCGCGCGGAGCCGTCCTCGGCGGGGACGCCGACCGTGTCGGTCCGCCCGCCCTGCCGGTCCCGTGACCGCGCCGCCACCGGCGCCGCGGCGCTCTCCGTCCGCCGGGCCGGACGAGGACCGGGACCGCGCCGCGCACCTCGTCGGCGTGTGGCGGTTGGTGTCCTTCCACACCCTCGCCCCCGACGGCTCCGTCCGCCCCGGTCCGCTCGGGGAGAGCCCCGAAGGGCTGCTCTTCTACAGCGCCGGCGGCCACGTGGCCGTCCACATGATGCCCGCCGACGGCCCTCCGCAGTACCTCAGCTACGCCGGAACCTGGCACCTCGACGGAGACCGCGTCGTGCACAACCTCACGGTCGCCGACCGCACCGAGTGGCTGGGGACCGACCAGGTCCGGCGGCTGGAGCTGGACGGCGACCGGCTCACGCTCACCGGCTCGGCCCTGTCCAGCCCCGACCGGCGGGTCCTGGTCTGGCAGCGGATCGCTCACGACGGGCTCTGACCGGACGCGAAACGACCTTGTCCGCACACCTATGGAGGCATGACATGGAACGGTCTTCCGACCGGCACTCGACGGGCACCGCCGCGCAGGCACCGAGTGTCGCCGGCATGTACGACTTCTACGCGGGAGGACAGCAGAGCCGGGACGCCGACCGGCAGGCCGCCACGGCCGCGATGGCGGCACTCCCCGGCCTCGATGTCGCCGTCAGCGCCAACCGGGCGTTCCTGCGGCGAGCGGTGAGGCATGCCGCCGAGCGTGGCGTCACACAGTTCCTCGACATCGGTTCCGGCTACCTCGCCCCCGGCGACGGGAACGTCCACGACGTCGCCCGGCGCGTCGTCCCCGACGCCCGCGTGGCCTACGTCGAACTCGACCCGGCCGGCGTCGCGCACAACCGCGCCCTGCTGCGGGACACCCCCGGAACGGTCGCCGTGCGGGGCGACTTCCTCAAGCCGCACGACATCCTCACGGACCCCGAGGTGTGCGCCGTCATCGACCTGGACCGACCGGTGGCGCTCCTGCTCGTGGCCGTTCTCCACTTCATCGAGGACAAGGACGACCCGTGGGGGAAGGTCGGTGAGCTGCGCGACGCCCTCGCGCCGGGCAGCCACCTGATCCTGTCCCACGCCTACATCAAGCCGGACACCGGCTCCGGTCCTGACGCGATCAAGGGGGTCTACCGCACGTTCGGTTCCTCCCTGCAGAACCGCGGGCCCGTCGAGACCGGCCGCTTCCTCGACGGCTTCACCCTGCTCGAACCTGGCCTGACGGCCATGGCCGACTGGCGTCCTGACCCCGACACGGAAACCGAACACCCCATGAGCCACAGCGGAGTGGTCGGAGTGGGGGTCAAGCCCTGACCGACCGCAGCCGTTCCGAGCCCGTCTTCAACAGCTCACGTCCCACAAGGAGTTCGCCCCGATGCCACACACACCGCAACAGGGCAGGGAAACCGGCTTCGACGTCATCGTCGTCGGCAATGGCGCCCTCGGCTCGTCCGCCGCCGTCGAACTGGCCCGCCGCGGAGCCTCGGTCGCCCTCATCGGCCGGGCCCACCGCCCGTACGCGGCCTCGACCGCGGCCGGCGCCATGCTCGGCTGCTTCGGCGAGGTGACCACCGCCCTGCTCGACAACGCCTACGGACAGGCCAAGTTCGAGCTGGACCTGCTGGCCAAGGACGTCTGGCCCCAGTGGCTGGAGAGCATCTCCGGCGGTGTGTCCGACGGCCGTGACCTCCTCACCGCGACCGGTACCACGGTGCTGCTCAACAGCGTCGGCACCGGCAGCATCGACACCGACAACTTCAACGCCATCCGCGCGACGCTGGAGAAGCACGACGAGCCCTACGAGACGGTCGACCCGGCGGACCTCGACTGGCTCGACCCCGACCCCAACTCCCGCCCCCTGCAGGCCCTCCACATCCCCGGCGAGCACGCGGTCGACTCCGGCCGGCTGCTGCACAGGCTGGAGCGGACCGCCCGGGACCTCGGCGTCACCGTGGTGGACGGCCACGCCTCGTCCGTGATCAGCGACGGCGACCAGGTGCGCGGCGTGGTGCTGGAGAACGGCGAGTCGCTCACCGCGGGGCAGGTCCTGCTCGCGGGCGGAGTCGGCACGCAGGACATGGTCGACTCCGTTCCCGGTCTCGGTGACTGCATCCCGCGGCTCGTCGCCGGGTACGGGGTCTCCGCTCTGGTCACCACCGAGGACGGCACCCAGCCCCAGTCGGTGATCCGGACCCCCAACCGCGCGTTCGCCTGCGGTCTGCACATCGTCCCGCGCAGTGCGGGCCAGGTCTATGTGGGCGCGACCAACATCATCAGCCCCCGGCCGCTGGCCGACCCGGTGATGCGCGACATCCTGTTCCTCCTCGAATGCTCCCACCGGCAGATCCGCCGCAACCTGTGGACGAGCACCGTCGTCCGGGTCAACGTGGGCAACCGGCCCATCTCCCTCGACGGGTTCCCCCTCCTCGGGGAGACCCCGCTCGACGGCCTGTGGATGATGACCGGCACCTACCGGGACGGCCTGTTCCTGTCGCCCGTGCTCGCCAAGGAGTTCGCCCGCCGCCTCCTCGGCGAGGAGCCCGAACTGAATCTGGAACCGTTCGCCCCGGAACGGGCCCCTCTCCAGGGGGTGTCGCGGGAGTCCGTCGTCGACACCACCGTCGAGCACACCCTGGCCACCGGCTACGAGCAGCACTGGCGGGTGCCCACCGACTGGCAGGAGTTCCTGGACGTCGGTCTCAAGCCCATCTACGCCGAGTGGGCGAAGGAACTCGACGCGGACTTCACCCCGCAGCCCGACCTGCTCGCCGCGGCCCGGCTGGAGCCTCAGCTGGTGACGTGGCTGCGCACCTATTACGACAACTGCCGTGCCCGGTTCGGCAGGCCGGGGGAGACCAGCCCCGCCGCCGGCGACCTGGTGGACAGCGCCGCCGAGTTCCTCACCGCGGCCCGGGTCCCGGCCCCGCGCGCCGACGCCCTGGCCCTCGCCGCTCACGCGCTCCCCGGCTACTCCCCGGAAACCGGCGCCGCGACGCCGGTGCCCACCGAGGGCGCCGAGCGTTTCTGGTCTCTCGTGGCACGACGGGCGGATCGGGAACCACTGGAGTATCTGCTCGGCCGGGCCCGGCTGTTCGACCTGGAACTCGAGGTCGGCGCCGGCGTCTTCGTCCCGCAGCCGCGTACCGAGGCCCTGGTGACCGAGGCCCTCGCCAGGTGCGACACCCCACGGCCCCGGGTCGTCGATCTGTGCACCGGTTCCGGGGCCGTCGCCCTCGCTGTCGGCGCGCTGCGCCCCGACGCCGTCGTCACCGGAGTCGACCACTCCGCCGATGCCCTGCGGTGGGCCAAGCAGAACGGCGACAAGCTGCGTTCCCGGGTCAAGGCCGAGGTCGACTTCGTCGAGGGCGACATCGCCGATCCTGAACTGCTCGCCGCTCTCGACGGCGGCGTCGACCTGGTCACCGCCGTCCCGCCGAACTTCCCCGACCGCCTCCAGGTCGTCCCGGAGACGTCGGTGTACCAGCCCGCGACGGCGATTCGCTCCGGCTGGGACGGACTCGACGCGATGCGCGCGGTGGCCGCGACCGCGGCGCGGCTGCTCAGGAAGGAAGGAGTGCTGGCCGTGGAGCACCACGACGCCCTCACCGACGCGGTGATCGAGATCGTCCGAGAGGCCGGATTCGATTCCGTCACCAGCCACACCGACCAGAATGGACACCCGAGGTTCGTGATCGCCCGGCGCGCGGCGGCCTGACCACCGGTGTCCCTGACCGGGCGGCACGCCCGGTCAGGGACACCGCCTCGCCGCGCACCGCCCGCACCACCGAGAAGTCCGCCGGCCGGTCCACGTCCGGCTGAGCCGCATGGAGAGGAAGAGTCGCTGATGCGCGACAGCTCGTTACGCGCTACGAAACGGGAGTGGATCGGCCTGGCCGTGCTGGCGCTTCCCTCCATGCTCGTCACGATGGATCTCACGCTGCTGCACCTCGCCGTGCCGCAGATCAGCGCCGATCTGAACCCCAGCAGCTCACAGTTGCTCTGGATCACCGACATCTACGGTTTCGCCGTCGCCGGTTTCCTCGTCACTATGGGCACGCTGGGCGAACGCGTGGGACGACGGCTGTTGCTGATGCTGGGGGCCGGCGCCTTCGGCGTCGCCTCGGTCCTCACGGCCTACGCCGAGACGCCGGACATGCTGATCGTGACCCGTGCCGTCCTCGGCGTGGCGGGAGCCTGCCTGGCACCTTCGACCCTGTCGCTGATCCGCAACATGTTTCCGCTGCCCGCACAGCGTACGACCGCCGTCACCATCTGGTCGACGAGCTTCATGCTGGGCGGCGCCCTCGGCCCGGTGGTCGGCGGCGTGCTCCTGGAGTTCTTCTGGTGGGGATCGGTCTTCCTGCTCGCCGTGCCGGTGATGTTGATCCTGCTCGGCCTCGGCCCCTTCCTGCTGCCGGAGCACCGCGATCCGCACGGCGCCCGCGTCGACCTGCTGAGTTCGGCGCTGTCGTTCGTCGCCGTACTGGCCGTGATCTACGGCGTCAAGGAGATCGCGAAACACGGTGTGTCCCCCCTCTCGGGCGCGACCGTCGTGATGGGCGTGGCCGTGGGCTACGTGTTCGTCCGGCGTCAGCGCACGCTGACCCACCCCCTGCTGGAGATGCGGCTGTTCACCGTCCGCGCGTTCAGCGCGTCGTTGACCACGTTGCTCGTCACCATCATGTTCCTGATGGGTGTTCAGTTCCTCATCGCGCAGTTCCTGCAGAGCGTGCTGGGGCTCTCCCCGCTCCAGGTCGGGCTGTGGATCCTGCCCGCTGTGCTCTCGGGCATGGTCACCGCCCTGGCTGCCGCCGGCATCGTGCGCAGGATCCGGCCGGCGTACGTGTTCGCCGGCGGCATGGTGGTGGCGGCCATCGGCTTCGCCCTGCTCTGGGGCGTCACCGAGGATTCCGGTTCGGGCCTGGTGATCGCCGCGTCGGTCCTGATGTTCGCGGGCCTCACCCCGGTCTCCGCCCTCGGCGTGGACCTCATCGTCGGTGCCGCGCCGCCCGAACAGGCCGGCCAGGCCTCCGCGATCTCGGAGACCGCCAACGAGTTCGGCGGGGCGCTGGGGATCGCCCTGGTGGGAAGCGTCAGCGCCGCCGTATACCGGAACAGCATGTCCGACACGTATCCCGACGGTGTGCCCTCCGGCGCGGACGACACCCTCGTCGCCGCACTGGAGGCCGCGGCGCGACTGCCGGGTGAGGCGGGTGGGCACCTGGCAGACACGGCTCGGGAAGCCTTTGCGCATGGCCTGCAGGTCAATGCCTTGGTGGCCGCGCCCCTGATGCTCGCCATGGCCCTGGGCGCGTCCTACCTGCTGCGCCAGGTGAGAGCCAGCTCGCACGAGGAGGAGCCGGAGCACTCGAGACTCGCCGCGGAGCCCCGCTGATCCTGCAATGGGAGTACGCCGACCTTTCAGGCCGGTATGGCGGAGGGCGGCAGCGATGTCGGTGTCGCCGTCCTGGCGGTGGCCACCCGAAGGCGATGTTGCGCAGGCAGGCCATGATGTGGGGCAGGGAGGGCGGTGTCGTGGGCATGGTGGAGTTGGTTCTCGATCTTCCAGTGTCCGCGGATCCAGGCCGCGAGTTCGGCTCCGGTGGCCGCGCCGGGCGGCAGGCTGGTGATCAGGTAGATCCGCTCGAATGTCAGGTTGCCGGTGTCCAGGTCCCGTCGTCGGCGCACGACCTGGAGGGTCTGGTGGGCGTGCGGGTAGTCGAGGTGTGATCACCGCCTCACAGACCGCCGTCCCACCCCGGCCGACGACGTTCTGTACTGGTCACACTGGCGACGACGACGCCAGCACCAAGCCCGCATCAGCCACCACAAACGACGCGGACACAGTCCCTGAAAACTGCCCAGCAGTCAGAACAAGCACCGTTGCAGTACTAGCCCGTTACGGACTCGAGCCAGCTGAGTGGGTGGCGCAGGACCGTGGCCTCGCCCGCGCTCGCCGGTTCAGGGCTGGTGCACCGGGACCCGCTGAGCACGTGGGTGCTCAGGCGCCACTTGCATCCTTTGGTCTTGTTGCTGGCGACGACGGCCATGATTGAGGCGGTACCGGGATTCGCTCATTTTTGGGTGCTCCCCGGGAAGTGGCTCGTCCTGTGCTCTTCATGTTTTGACGCACCATCAGGTAAGTCGGCATCTGATCAGCATCACCCCTCGCACATTGCGAGAGGGTGCTCCGAACAGGCGCTTGGCCGACGACGTCACAACAGCCTGGTTCGCACCGAAGCGGAGGCAGGGGCCCTTTCGTCAGAATGAAGCGATGTTCCTCACAATCTTCGAGTCCGACGCGTGCCGGTGTGGAGTGAAGACCGCCCTTGACCTGTACAAAGCAGGCAGGGAGCCGTCTTCCAGGAGTCCAAAGTGCTGCGTACTTTGTTCAAGTCCAAGATCCAGTCTTTGATTGTTTGACCAGGTCAGAAGCGTGGCGGGCGCGATTCGGTCAGCAAGTGGTCAGCATCAGTACTCACTCGGGTTTCGAAACCGTTGGCGATCGGGCTATGGACGGCCTGCTTCGATCCAGCGGTATCGGAGCGGTGGTCTCCCCCTGGGCCCGGGAGCCATGCGCTTCGGGCCCACGCGGCGGTGCAGGGCTCCGATACGTGAACAGCCGGTTTTCCGCAACACTCCTCCGGAGTGTCAGTGGCGGTCCGTACCCTCGACGGCATGGAGGGGAACAAGCGGAAAGTCCCACACGGGGAGGAAGCCGACGCCGAGGCCTGGCAGCGGCTGAGCGCGTACGCGTACCTCAGCGCGCCCGAGCGCCTGGAGTACGTCGCGGTGATGCGGGTGTTCTGCGGCACACTGCTTGCCGACCTGTCCGTACCCGACCTCCTCGCCAGGCTGGCCGAGAAGGACGGCCCGGGTGCGGCGCTGGACGCGGAAACGCTCACCCGCAGGCTCGAAGAGCTCGTACGTTGGGGCAATCTGCTGCGCAGCACGCACACCGTCAAAGCGACCAGCATCACCGAGTACCAGCGCTCACGGTCCCGCTACCAGCTGTCGAAGCTGGGGGAGCGCGTGCAGCGGGGCGCGGACGAGGTACTGGCCGGGGCGGACGCGGCACGCGAGGTGAGCAGCGAACTGCTGGTCCTCGTCGACCGCGGACTGCGCGAGATCGCCGCCATGGCCGCGGCGCCGGGTGGTGCCGATCCGCAACAGGCGCTGGAGCGGATCAGCACGCTCTTCGTGCAGTTCGCCGAATTCGCCGAGTCTGTCCGGGACTTCTATGCCTACCTGGGCCAGGTGCTGGCGCGCTACGACCTCGACTCGGCCGAGTACCAGGGGTTCAAGGAACTGCTGCTCGACTACGTGGAGGCCATTACCGAGGACGTGTCCTTCCGGGCCCCGCGCATCGCGGCTCACCTGGACGCCGTCCGGCCTCACCTGCCCGGCCTGCTCGCCCGGATAGACGCACACACGGCGGGCATGGGAGCACTCGCCGACGGACTGACCGAGACACGGGTGCAGCGCAGCCGCGGACGGGACATCGCGGACTGGGAGGGGCTGCGAGAATGGTTCACCGACACCGGAGACCACTCCAGTCAGGTGGATCAGCTCCGGGACGCCACCCTGCGAGCCCTGCAGTCGCTGCTCGCCAACGCCAAGCGGATGCTGCGTTCGGCGTCCGGTGAGATGTCTCGTCGCAAGGACCTGCTGCGGCTAGCGGCCTGGTTCGACGCGGCGGAGCCGGAAGAGGCCCACGACCTGGGGGTTGCCGCTTTCGGGCTCTACGGCGCACGCCACTTGGGGGTGGCACCGGACCCCGACCGGTCCGTGCCGGCGTATGTGAGCTGGTGGACAGGACCCGTGGTGGATGTGCCGGTGGCGCTGCGCGAGCGCGGCAGCAGAGCTCCACGCGGACGGGCCGCGGCCGCCGAAGACCACTCCGAGCAGAAGCGCCACCTCATGGAGCAGGCGCGGCAGCAGGCCGAGGCCCGGCAGGCGGCCGCCGACGAACTGCGCAGCGCCTCGGGCAGGTTCGATCAGGTGCGCCTCAGCGCCCCGGCCATGCGACTGCTCCTGGAGCTCCTGACGACCGCTCTCGGCAACGCCCGGCTGAGCAAGGACGCCCGCGACTTCCTGCTCGACGGCGCGCAGGCAGACGACGTGGACCTCGGCATCCGGTTGACCGCGTGGCGCACCCCCGGCCGGTCCACCGTCCTGCGGTCGGTGGACGGCGACCTGACGGCGGACGATCTCACGCTGGCTGTCGAGAGCCTCGCCATCGAGAGCACATCCGCACCGGCGATGGGGGAGGCGAGCGCCTGATGCCCCTGCCCTCCGCGCACGACGTCGCCCTCGCGGCCGAGCGCCGCACCGCCGCCCGGCTCCTGCTGGCCCACCCCTTGGTCACCAGTACCGGGCCGCACAGCGACACCTTTCCACTGATCCGGCGCCACGCCGACTGGCTGGCCCAGCGCTTCCAGCAGGTGTTCGGATACCGCCTGTTGGTGGAGGCCTCCTACGCCCGGCTGTTCAAGGCGGGCCTCGGCCCAGGCTCGGGTCACCGTCTGGAACGACCCTCGACCGGAACGCCGTTCAGCCCGCGGACGTACGCCTATCTGGCCCTCGCGCTGTCGGTCCTCGTCACCGCACCGGAACAGCTCCTGCTTTCCCAACTCGTCGCCGACCTGAGGGCCGCGGCTGTTGCCGCCGGCATCGAGATCGCCGACACCGGGCGGCAGGCCGAGCGGAGGACCCTCGCGGCCGCCCTGCGGCAACTCGTCGACTGGGGCGTCCTGGTCGAGACCGAGGGTCATGTCGGGGCCGTCGCCGAGGACCGGGCCGATGAGGCGTTGGTGACCGTGGACCGCGAGATCGCGCGAGCCGTCGTCGCCGGCCCGCTCGCCCAGAGCCGCGACGGCGCGGACCTCGTGCGCCGCGCCGCCGACCCCGGTTTCGGCGGGCCACGTACATACGTGCGCAGACGTCTCGTCGAAACCCCCGTCGTCCACCTCGACGACCTCACGGACGCCGAGCGCGAATGGCTGCGCACCCGGCAGCGACGCGAGGCGCAGGCGTTCTCCGAACTGCTCGGCCTGGAAGCCGAGATCCGCGCCGAGGGCATCGCCCTGGTCGACACCGAGGACGAACTCACCGACCTGCACCTGCCGGGCACGGGCACGGTGGCTCAAGCCGCGCTGCTCCTCGTGGAGCGGCTGGTCGCCCGACTGCGTCCCGAAGACCCGGGCCACCCGGCGATCGGCGGACGACTGGTCATCGGCGTACCCGTCCCGGACGGGCTGCTCCCCGACCTGCTCGACGAACTGATCGAGGAGTACGGCAGGCGCGCCAACTGGCAGCGCGGCCACCTGGAGGACCGGGACGGATTCCTCGCGGCCGTACTCGACCTCCTCGGCCGGATGCGTCTGATGGCTCCCGCCGGGCCCGTGCGCGCGGACGGCCACGGTCTGCCTGAGGGGTACGAGCAGACGGTGGCCGACGGGCGCTCCGTCACCGATGTCTCTCAGGCGCGGGGCCAGGACCGTCCGGACGGAGGCTGGATTCTGCTTGCCGCAGCTGCCCGGTACGCCACCACGGTGGCGGTCAGGCCCCGTACCGACCGGTCCCCAGCGGACGATGTCTCCGAGGAGTCGACCCGATGAACCGCCCGCCGACCCTGCACCGCTACCGACTGCACCGCGCAGGCATCCGGAACGTCTGGCAGTACGACGAGCAGGAGTTCGCCTTCGGCGAGGGCCGCCTGCTGCTGCGCGGCAAGAACGGCGCCGGCAAGTCCAAGGCCCTGGAGATGCTGCTGCCCTACCTCCTCGACGGCGACGCCCGTGCGCTGGACGCCACGGGAACCGGACGCACCACGCTGGCCTGGTTGATGCTCGACGGTTTCGAGCAGACCAACCGGCTGGGCTATCTGTGGCTGGAGTTCGTGCGGACGGACGAGCACGGGAGCGACCACCATCTGACCATCGGCGCGGCCATCCGCGGGTCCCAGTCGACCAAGACGGCGAAGCCGTTCTTCTTCACCACTCGACTGCGAATCGGTGAGGACCTCGACCTTGCCCCCGCCGGGCGCCCTCTTCCCATCGACCAGCTCAAGTCGCTCGTCGGCTCGGAGAACGTCACCGACCGCGCCGTCGAACATCGGGCCAGGGTGGCCCGCGAACTGTTCGGTCTCACCGACCCGGCGCGCTACCGCAACTTGCTCCACCTACTGCACCGTCTGCGCCGTCCCACCATCGGAGACCGCATCGACTCCGGCGGACTGGTCTCGGTCCTCGCCGAAACCCTGCCCGCCCTCGATGACGAGGTCGTGGAGAAGGTGGCCCGCAATCTGGACGACCTGGACTCCGTCAGGGCCTACCTCGGACGCCTCGAACGCACCGACCAGGCACTGCGCACCTTCCTCACCAACTACCGCGGCTACCTGCACGGCGCGCTGCGCAGCCGCACGGACCAGGTGACCGGTGAGCTGGAGCAACTGACGGAGCACCGCAGGTCCGCGGGTGACGCGGCGCGCAGGGCGGAGGAGCTCCGCGAGCGCGAGCAGGAACTCGACGCCCGCATCGAAACCCTCACGAGCGAGTCGAGTGCCGCCGAGACGGACCTGGCCGCCCTGCACGCCAGCACCGGATACCGCAGCCTCCAGGAACTCGGAGAGAAGCGCACCACGGTCACCGCCCTGCACAGCGCGGCCGCCACTGCCTTCAAGGCCGTCCGCCAGGCGCACAGCAACCAGGAGGAGGCGGGGCGGCGTCTCACCGCCGAGGCCCGACGACTCGGTGGAGAGCTGGTCGAGCTGGGCACCATGCACGGCGAGTTGGTGCGCGAAGCCGAGCGGTCCGGTATAGACCCCGTGCACCTGGGGGAGCCCGTGGCGACGCCCGTCGCACCGGTCACGCCCGCCACCACGGCCGAACTGACGGCACCCGAAGGCGACTTCCACCTGGTACGACTCAGCGAGGTGCTGGCGGTCGACACCGAGACCTGCACGACCGCGCTGCAGGCCTGGGACGCCCGACTCGACGTCGCGCAGCCGGTGATCAGGAACCGCGTCAGGTTCGTCACGGAACTGGGCGCTCTCATTGAGCGGTCGAGTGAGGCTCAGAGGCAGGCGGACGAGGCCGACGCCGCCCGTGAACGTCTGGAGGAACAGGCGGACCATGCGCGGTCCCGGGCCGACGGTCGCCGACAGGAAACCGCGCGTGAGTCGGAGGCGTACGCCATCGCGGCCAGAGACTGGAGCGAGCGACTGCGGACTTCCACCGGGGTGTCCCTGGACACCGTGTACGCCCTTGTCGGGCAGGACCCGGCCGACGGTCCGCTGCCCGCACAGACCCCCGACGAGGTGGCCGAAGCAGCCCGGTCGGCCGTCGACCCGTGGTTGGCGGAACTGAACGCGGAGCGCGACGACGTCGCCCTGGTCGTCCGCGAACTGGAGGCAGAACAGGACCGCCTCCGGCGCCGGCGCGAGGAATGGGATCGCCGCACCGACCCCGAGCCTCCGCCCCCGCCCCACCGCACGGCCCCCCGCGTGTCCGGCACCGGAGCGCCCCTGTACCGGCTGGTGGACTTCGCCGACGAACTGGAGCCGGACGCGCGGGCAGGCCTGGAGGCCGCGCTGGAAGCGAGCGGCCTGCTCGACGCCTGGGTGCGCGCAGACGGTGCGGTCCTCGACCCGACCACCCATGACACCCTCCTGGTCCCGGGAGCACCTGTGACCGGGCTGACGCTCGCTCGGGTGTTGCGGGCGGTTGCCGCCCCCGACAGTGGAGTCACGGCGGAGCGAATCGAGCGCGTGCTCGGGGCGGTGGCTCTGGCCGGCGCCGGGGTCCACGCCGACGATGCCGGCCCGGTGGACGAGGCGACAGAGGCGGGGCCGCACACCGTGATCGGTACCGACGGCTCCTGGAGGCTCGGCATCGCCCACGGCCGCCACACCAAGGAGGCCGCCGAGTACGTCGGCGCGGAGGTACGTGCGGAGACACGCCGTCGGGCGCTGGCGGAACTCGACCGAGGGCTGGCCGACCTGGAATGCGAGTTGACGGAACGCCGGCATGGTCTGCGGAACCTCACAGAGCACCGCGACCGGATCGGCGACACCCTGCGCCGTCCGCCCTCGGCACGTGGGCTGACGGACGCGTGGGCTCGTACGACCGAGGCTGAGCGCACCGCAGAATCCCTCGCCTCGCAGGCGTCCGCGGCCGCCCGCGAAGCGGAGCAGGCACGTGCCCGCGCGGTCGCCGCCCGGCGCGAGACGGAGGCTACGGCGAGTGCCCAGGACCTCCCGGCGGACCCGGCCGCACTGGAAACGGTCCGTGTGGCCCTGGACCGCCTCGGGCAGGGTACGCAGCGGCTTCGTCGGCGCGTGCGCACGGTCCTGTCCGCGGCCGACGGCCACCGGGGCGGCCGGACGGACTACGAGCGCGCCGAGTCCGCCCGCCGGGATGCCGAGTCGGACTACGCCGAGCCGCTCGGACGCCTGGAGACCGCCCGCCGAACCGTCCAGGCCATGGAAGAGGCCCTCGGAGCCACGGAGCAGGAGATCCTCGCCCGGGAGGCCGCGGCGACGCGCCGTCTGGAGGCCGTGGGACGCCAACTCCCGTACATGCGCCGGGAGTTGGCCGAGGTGCACGACCTGCGCGTACGGGCGGAAGAGGACGAGAGGGTGCAGCGCGAGACACTCGCCGGCCAGGAAACCGAGGTGCTGGCCTGCGGCAGGAGACTGCGTACGGCCCTCTCACTGCCGGGCGTGCTGAGAGGAGCGGGTCTCGACCCCGACGCGGACGACGGCGCCCTGAAGTCCCCGGACCCCGTCCACCACGATGTGCGGGAACGCATCGCAGCGCTGCGTCTGCTGGGAGACGCCGTGCGTCGCGGCCTGGACGCCGAACGCCGTGACATCTCGGACACCACCCTCCTCAACCGCCACACCGACCTGCGCGACCAGCTCTCCGGCGGCTACGACGCGACGATCGAGGAGCACGACGGCATCAAGCTGTGCCGACTCGTCGACGACCACGGCACGCACGACATCGCCGTGGTCGGCGAGCGCATCGCGGCCGAGGCCGCCGAGGCTCGTGACCGTCTGACGGAGCGCGAACGCGACGTCTTCCAGCGCTTCCTGACGGGAGAACTGGGTGACCACCTCTCTTCCCAGGTGCTGGCCGCAGGCGCCCTGGTTGCCGCCCTCAACAGCACCCTCGCCACGGTTCGTACCTCACACGGCCTGGGCGTCACCCTCGACTGGAAGCTGGCGGACGGTGTCGAAGCCGATGTCAAGGCGGCCGTCGACCTCCTGCGCAGCCCCTCCGGGCTGCGCACCCGTGAGCAGTCCGAGCAACTCCGCGACGTCCTTCAGCGCCGTATCGAGGACGCCCGCCGCGCCGACCCGGCCGCCGGCTATGCCGCCCATCTGCGCACCGCCCTGGACTACCGCGGCTGGTTCGCCTTCACCCCCTGGGTGGTGAACGACGCGGCACCGGGCAGCCGCCGTAAACTCTCCGGCCGCACCGGTCTGAGCCAAGGCGAACAGCGGGTCCTCTCCTACCTGGTCCTCTTCGCCGCGGCGGCAGCCCACTTCACCAGCCTCGCCGACACCGCCCCGCATACACCCCGCCTGATCCTCCTCGACGACGCGTTCGCCAAGGTGGACGAGCCCACGCACGCCCGCCTCGGCCGCATTCTGGTCGACCTCGACCTCGACTTCGTTCTCACCAGCGAGCGACTGATCGGCAACTGGCCCGACGTACCGTCCCTCCACATCTACGAGTGCCTGCGGGACCCGCATGTACGGGGCGTGGCCACGCTCCACTACACGTGGAACGGGCGACAGCGGAGGCTGATGTCGGTATGACGGGACGTGAAAGTGCCGACGAACATCCTCCGGCCGCCGAAGCCCTCGCGTTTCTCACCCGGCCGGGCCTCACCCGCCTCTGGACGGCGGCACGGACCCGGCTCGAACGCAACGGCCTCCAACCGGCCGGAAGCATCAGACTCGAGCACCTGGACGCGCAGGAGCGCGAGGCACTGTCCCTCCTCTTGGCTCGACCGATCACCGGCCCCACCACCACGATCCGCCTGCCGGACCTGGACACCCGCCTGCGCACCAGCGCGGTCGGACGGGGCCTGGCCTCCACACTGGAGGAACTGGGGCCGTCCCTGACCAACCGCCGGGCGGTCCGCGACGCGGCGGCAGCCGAACGAGCCCGCGTGTGGTCAGCGGCTCAGACGCAGGTGGAAGTCACGTCACTGTCGGCCCAGCCCTGGACAGCACAGTGGCTGGAGGAGATACGACGCGGCGGCACACTCGCCCGCCAGGACCCGAACACCGCGGCCACCGTCATCACCCAGGCCGTCCAGACCCTGGCGATGCTCTTCCCCGGCACGGCCCCACGCTCCACCCCGGCCACCTGGGGCCGCGGCGAACTGGCCACCCGCGCCACCGGCTCGGCCCACGGCCTGGACGACGGCACGCTGCTGTCCCGGCTGGTGCTGCGCGGCATCGCGCTGGCGCACGGTGTCGAGCTCCCCGCAGATGCGCCCGCGCGCCGGGCCCTGTGGCGCACGGCCTCGGTCACCCCGGACGAGGTGTCCAGCACGGTGCTCACGTACGGCCTGCGCCCCACCGGCGGCACTTGGCGGGAGGCGGCCCTGCGCGAGCGTGCCGGCCACCACATGGAAACTCACGTGACCCTCCGCGAACTACGCGCACTGAGGCTGGAGATGCCGCCTGACACCCTCGTCCACGTCTGCGAGAACCCACACGTGGTCGAAGCCGCGGCCGACACCGGCCGTACGGCGCCCATGGTCTGCACGTCGGGGAGCGCGACGACAGTCGTTCTCACCCTCCTGGACGCGTTGGCGGCGTCCGGTTGCACCTTCGCCTACCACGGTGACTTCGACTGGCCCGGCATCGCGCTGGCCAACCGGATCATGCAGCGGTACGGAGCCGAGCCGTGGCGTATGCGAGCGGCCGACTACGAGTACCTCGCGACCCGCACGCAGGTGCGCGGCACACCGCAGATCGCCCTCGCCGGACCGCCGGCCGAGGCCGTGTGGGACGCGGAACTGGCCCCCACCATGGACGCCCTGGGCATCGCCCTGCACGAGGAGGCGGCGCTCGATCTGCTGCTGGAGGACCTCGGGTGACGACGCCGGGCGGGGCTGCGGACTCACTGACTGCTTTGTCCAGCGGCGGCCCCCCCCGGGTAACCAGCCAGTCGTGTCGACGGAGCGATCGGACGACCGTATCGCTCGCAATCACGTGGGTGCGTGAAACACGGCCGGTGTCCGCCGCGAGAACACCGGCCAGTGATCAGGGATGCCTCACATGCCACCGAGAAGAGCCGTTACATTCAGTACACGATGTGTCATCAGATCCGTTGTTAGCGGCGTCAACAAATACATACATTGATAGTGGCATGGGCCCTGTGTACGGTTGCCCGTATGACGGACACCCCCACCCCGCAGGCCACCCCGCTGGTCACCGGCTCCGAGATCGCACGGCTGGCTGGTGTCACCCGCGCCGCGGTCTCGAACTGGCGGCGACGTTACGGCGACTTCCCCGCGCCTGTCGGCGGCGGCGTCAACAGTCCGCTGTTCGACCTGGCCGAGGTGCAGGCCTGGCTGGACAGGCAGCACAAGGGGCAGCAAGTCTCCGTGGAGGTACAGCTGTGGCAGGCGCTGCGCGGAGCCTACGGCGACGACATGCTCGGCGGGCTCGTGGACGTCGCCCGTTTCCTCATCGAGGGAGAGGCAGGTGAGGAGCTTCCGGCGGACGTCGCCCGGCTCGCGCGCGATCTCGCCGGGAGCGGTGGCGCGGCAGAGGCGGTGAGCGCCCTGGCGGAGCGCTTCACCGACTCTGTACGCCGAGCCGGATCGGACCAGGTCACCTCATCGCGCGTCGTTCGAGCCGTACGCCACTTCGCCGGTGAGGTGGCACATGACGCGACCCTTTTCGACCCGGCCTGCGGGATCGGCTCCCTTCTGCTCGCCGTCGGCCCAGAGCAGGGCCCAAGACGCTGCGGGCAGGAGGCCGACGCCCGCAGGGCCACGTTCGCACAGCTGAGGGCCGTCCTCACCGCGAACGTCGGTGCCGACATCGCCTCCGGCGATTCCCTGCGCGATGACCAGTGGACGAATCTCAAGGCCGACCTGGTTGTCTGTGATCCGCCAGTCGGTGAACCCGACTGGGGACGCGAGGATCTGTTGCTCGACTCGCGCTGGGAGTTCGGTATCCCCTCTCGTGCCGAAGGCGAACTCGCCTGGTTGCAACACGCGTACGCGCACACTGCGCCCGGCGGCCGGGTCCTGATGGTCCTGCCTGCCTCGGTCGCCTACCGCAAGGCCGGCCGGCGTATCCGCGCAGAGCTCGTACGACGTGGCATCCTCACCCAGGTCACCGCCCTTCCCTCCGGCACGGCGGCCTCGCATGCGCTTCCGGTTCACCTCTGGCAGCTGCGTCGCCCTCCGACCCCGGGAGATGCCGCCACCAGCGTCCGCATGGTCGATCTGACGACCGTCGATCCGGACGGCTCACTGGAACCGGACCCCGAACATATCGCGGAAGTGCCCCTGATCGATCTGCTGGACGATGCCGTGGACCTCACGCCCGGCCGTCATGTCGAGGATTCCCATCGCGACTATGCGGTCGAATATCAGACCCTGCGAAGGGAGTTGGCCGAGCAAGTTCGGCTGCTGGCGGAGTTGCTGCCGGCCTTGGTCGCGGGCGATGGCCCCAGCTCTCTGGACGGACCTACCGTCAGCGTCGCCGACCTCGCGCGCGCAGGGCTCGTCGAGTACGGAGATCCGGAACCGGTCTCGACCAGCGACCAGCTCGACACCGCCTATCTCCAGGGCTTTCTGCGCAGCGCCGGCAACACCCGGCGTTCCACGAGCACCAGCGGCACCTTCCGTCTCGACAGCAAGGGCGCCCGCATCCCGCAGATGGACATCACCGAGCAGCGGCGTTACGGGGCGGCCTTCCGCGCGCTGCAGGAGTTCGAGGAGCGGGCGCGAAGAGTGGTCGAGCTGAGCCGGGACGTGACGGCCCTGGCAAGGGACGGGCTCGGCAACGGAGCACTCGCCCCGGAAAGGTGACGCACCCCGTCAGATCGTCTCGTCCGCGAGTCGATCAGGTCGAGGTACGAACGAACTGGCCGACCCGCTCCAGGTGACCGACAGAGCCTCCCGCGCCCGCGTGCACGCCACGAACAGCAGACACCGCTCGCGCAGTAGATCCGCGTCGCGCTGCAGCGCGTCCACGGAGGCCGGGGTCACCTCGCGGGCGAACGGCACCGCGCTGGCCGTCACGCCCAGGACCGCGACACAGCGGAACTCCAGCCCCTTCATGGCGTGCATGGTGGCGAGCCGCACCCCGTCCTGGTCGGGCCCTGGGTTGTCCCTGACCCGGACGACGGGGACCCCGGCCGCCGCCAGCTTGCCGAAGGCCTTGTCGAGTAGCACGTTGAACCGCGCGCACACCCCTATCTCCGACGGCCGGATGCCTTGGGCGATCCAGCCCTCGACGCGCTCGACGAGTGCGGCGACCTCCGCCTGCTCGGAGCCGTACCCGTTCACGTGCGGCCGGCGGCCGTGCAGGAGGGAACGGTAACCGGCCAGGGTGTCGCTGCCCTCGCCACCCAGGTCGTCGACCGAGACCGGGCTGAGAACGCCCGTCGACCAGGCCAGGATCTCCTCCGTTGAGCGGTAGTTGATCCGCAGACGGTGCGACCGGCCGGTCACCGAGATGCCCAGGGAGCCGAGGGACACCTTCGAGTCGTAGATACGCTGGTGCGGGTCGCCCGTGATGAACAGGTCGTCGCCGCCCGCCGCCACCGCGCCGCGCAGGACTCGCCACTGCGCGGGATGTAGATCCTGTGCTTCGTCGACCACTACGTGGTCGTGAGTGGGAGCCGCCCCGGCCAGGAGGTCGGCCGCACGCGCGCACACCTTCAGGTGTGTGGTGGCCTTCTGTGCGCGCAGCATCGACTCGAACAGCTCGACGGCCGACCACAGTTGATCGCGTCGCGCCGACGGCAGCGCGCTGCCGCGTCCGCGCCGCAGGGCGCTGCGGTAGGCGTCAGCGGTGCGCAGGTCCTGGGCGAGGACGACATTCCGGTACTCCTGGGCCAGGAACTGTTCCGTCCACGGCAGGCCCAGCTGTTTGACGACCCGCTGCCACAGCTGCCTCTCGTCCCGGTCGTTGACGGGGGAGGGGGCCCTGCCGTCGAGGTGGGTCACGACGCCGTGCGCGTAGGCGTTGACCGTGGTCACATCGACGCGGCCGAGCAGCGCCTCGTCATCGTCCAGGAGCAGCGACAGGTTCTCGCGCAAGGAGGAGGCCAGCGCGTTCGTGTAGGTGGTCAGCAGGACGCGGGTGTCGGGCGAGCGGGAGAGGAGGTGCTTGACGCGGTGCAGGGCCGCGACCGTCTTGCCCGTGCCGGGGCCGCCCGTGATCTGGACCGGGCCGCCGTACGACACCCGGTAGGCGACCCGGCGCTGTGAGGGGTGCAGGAACACCCGCCAGGCCGTGAACGGCTTCTCCAGGATGTCCGCCAGCTCTTCGGGACTACTGACCAGCGTGATGCGGCTCGTGGTGTTGGCGATGGCGACGGCGAGGCTCTCGTCGAGGTCGGGGCCCGCGTCGACCGGGCGGCGGACGGCGACCACGTCCCGGTACACCTCGTCGGGACCGAACCCTTCGGCGAGATACTGGAGCACCTCGCACTGGTCTTCCGGCAGCAGTGTCTCGAATGCCTTGAGCTGCGCCTCGTCGACGATGGTCCGCACCGCGCGCAGCACCTGGTCGTCGATGCCCAGTTCGCGCAGCACGCCGTCCGAGTACTTCGCGAAGAGCAGGGAGTCGGCGGCGGCAGCCGCCTTCTCCAGAGCCGGAGTCAGCTGTTCGAGCGCGACCACGTTGCGGACTTCGAGGGCGCGCGTCGCGGAGTTCGTCGTGTACAGCCGCTTGGCCGCCCAGGTGTACGCGTCGTCGTGCCGCACGACGTTGACGAGCAGGAACACATCACTGCCGTCGTCCGGGGCAAGGACGACTCCGCGCCAGAAGTCGTTGATGCGGATCGTCCGCATGCGGGTGTCCTGCGCGTTCTGCACGGACTCGAGGTGGAGTCCCTTGTCCGCGTGCAGTTCGGGCACGGAGAGCAGCTGGAACTTCTGCATCGCCTTGCGCACGCCGGCCTTGACGGGCTTTTCCAGGGAGTCGTAGCTCTCCCAGAAACTGTTGGCGAACGCGAGCTGCGGCACGAGGTGAACTCCCCACCCTGGTCGGACACTCCGCAGTCGATCATACGCGCGGGGTGTCCACCAGCCGCTGGGCCAGTTCCTCGACCTCCGCGAGCAGTCCGGCGGGCTGCAGACCCAGGTCGAGAGCGTGCTGATGGATGACGGTGCCCGCGTGACGTACCTGGTGGGAGGCATGCGGGGCATTGCCCTTCGCATAGACGAGGTGGCCCTCGCGCAGGTCGAGGGCTGTGCAGTACGCCAGCATCTGGTAGAGGTCGGCGTCCGGATAGCCGCCCCGTTTCTCCGCCTTGTACTTGGCGTCCACTACCGCGCACGGGATGCCGGCGCGCCCGTACAGCACGAAGTCCGGCTTCATGCGGATCGCGGCGGCCTCGTCGAGGTGGTGCGGGTCCTGGAACCGGACGGTGTGACCCGATTCCATGGTTCGGAAGGCCTCACGCAAGGCGACCGTCACGAAGTCCTCGAAGAGCTTGTTCATGTCGAACAGGAACCCGTCGATGCGCAGACCGCCGGGCGTGTGATCGGCGGAGGCACCGTCCAGGACGACGCGTGCGAGACGCAAGGCGTGGTGATAGCGGGAGTTGAGGCGGGTGGGACGCCAGTCGGGGATCGGCTTCCCGCGCACGATGGTGGTGACGTCGGCCAGCCGGGCGCGCTGGTGCAGCAGTCTGTGACGGACGCCGCGCGGTATGCCGGGCAGCCGGAGGAGACGCTCTACAGCCGTGCGCAGGATGCGGTTCTCCGCGATGTCGGTCGTGAACTCGTCGTACGCCACCTCCACCGGCAGCATGGCGCCGAACCGGCGCCGGATCTGTTCGGCCTCCCTGATCCGGCCGCGGACGACGAGCGCGGATTCCTCGGTCTCCCGATACCCCTGCAACAGGCCTTGTCGCAGGGCGCGGTCCACCTGCCGCTCCACGGCATGGGCGAGCGCCGGCAGCAGATCGCGGTGCTCGGCGACCGCGACCTCCCCGTCCCGCCAACTCCGTCGCGGATCAAGCGTGTAGCCGAGCAGGAAGAAGAGCCGGGCGATGGACACCTTGGGTGTGACACGCACCGTGACCGGGGTCCCACCGTCCGGTGCCGTGACGGCCACGGCCCCGACCTTGCTGCCGGCTTTCAGGGACCAGAACCCGGGCGTGTACGGGTCCGGGGCCGCGTCCACGATGTCGGAAGCGGCAAGGGCACGACCGACGGCGTCCGGCAGGGCGAGACGGGTCGCCGGCGCGTGCTCGACCAGTTCGACGGACCGTACGGCTTCCCCCGCCGGCGTCACGCCAGGGACTCCCGCAGCGCGGCCAGCCCGTACCGCTTCTCGATGTCCACGCCCTCCCCGTAGTGGTGCTCTTCAAGGAGAGGAAGGATCTTCGTACGCCAGGTCCGCTCCAGGCCGCCCTCGCGGTACACGCCCTTCTTCATCAGGTAAGAGGGCCCGATGTGGAAGTCGGGATCGCCGATGCGTGAGTTCAGCACATCGAGCAGGTCGGCGGGCTCCGCGTCCTTGCCCTCTCTGGCCAGCCAGCGGCGCAGCAGGCCGCGTGTGGGTTCCGTACGCGGCGACAGTTCGACGAAGGCGAAGCGGCGGCGCATCGCCGTGTCCACGAGAGCGATCGAGCGGTCCGCGGTGTTCATCGTGCCGATCACGAACAAGTTCGGCGGCAGCGCGAAGTCGTCGCCGGAGTAGGTGAGCCGCACCGACTTGTTGCGGTATTCCAGCAGGAAGTAAAGCTCGCCGAAGACCTTCGCCAGGTTGGCCCGGTTGATCTCGTCGATGATCAGGAAATGCGGGATGTGCCGGTTGCCTTCGCGGGAGGCCAGGTCGGCGAGTTCGCGCAGCGGACCCGCGGTGAGCCGGAAGGCGACCTCCCTGGTCTGCGCGTCCTCCTGGGGCCGGAAGCCCTCGAAGAAGTCCTCGTAGGCGTACGACGGGTGGAACTGCACGAGCTTGACCTGCTCGGGTCCGCCGCCGAGGAACTCGGCGAGCCTCAGCGCCAGGTAGGTCTTGCCGGTGCCGGGCGGCCCGTACAGCACCAGCTGCCGTTCGTCTGCCAGCAGTTCACGCACCTCGCGCAGCCACGCGGCGTCGTGCACGAGGAGCTCGTCCGCCAGTTCATCCGTGGGAGCGGGCAGTTCGGGCTCGCGACGGGCGACGATCGCCGGGAGTTCGACGCTCGGGTCCCGGTCTATGGCCCGGGCCTCCTCCGTCAGCTCTTCGTCGCTTCGGCCCAGCCCTTCCACGAGAGCCTGGACGGGAGTCAGGTCGACGACGTCGTGCTGGATCGAGAGCTTCTGCTGGAGGGCCTCCGGCACCTCGTCGTACGGGATTCCGGACGGCCTCCACTTGGCCCTCCGGCGCAGATTGGACAGACCGCCCTCGGACTCGACCTGCTCGGCCTCGCCGGTGACCGTGCCCACGTACAACTGCCCGTCCGAGATGGCACAGAGGGTGTCACCCAATCGCATCTGGGTCAGGAAATAGTGCAGCTCGTCGACCATCGCCTGCTTCTGGCTGTACGAGGTGGTGGCGTCGTACCCCTCCTGCACGTACCGCCGCAGCACGCTCTTGGTGGGGTCCGCCTCGTCCACCTGCGGCAGATGCGTGGCCGCGAGCGTCACCCATCCCTCCGGCACCCACATCCGCCGCACCAGGTCGCGTCCGGACACATTGGAGCCCCGCACCAGCCAGGTCTTGTGCGGGGTGCGCCACGAGCTCCCGAGGTAGTCGACGAGCGGGAAGCCTTCCTCCGTGCGCCATTGCGCCAAACCGTCGGTGCTGCGCCCCGCCACCACGGAGGCGGCAGCAGATGGGGAGTTGCACTCGATGTCCCGTGTGGTCTCCCAGTGGCCCGGCCACCGGTCCGACTCCTTGCGGATGCCGCCGTCCGCCACGAGCTTCTCCCGTTGGGCCGCGGGGTACGGCGGGATGCCGGGGGTTGCCTCGGGATGCACGGGCGAGCCGGCGAGGACGAGGAATTTCAGACTTCCGTTCATCCCCTTCTCGGGGAGCACCCGCCCCCGGGCCACCATCTTGCCGTTCGGCAGCCTCAGCCGGAACTCGGGAAACTCGTCGGCCATGGATATCCCCTCAGCACGCACTGTCCTCTGTTGCCTGCAGCGTAGTGGCCCCCGCTGACAGCCCGGCTGATCTCACCCGCGACCCGGCTTCCTAGGATGTCCTTTCGCATCGGGGAGGGGATCACATGACAGTGATGAGCGGTACGGGCGGGTTGGCGGAGCAGGAGTTCCGGCAGGGGCGAGCGGATTGGATGGAGATCAGGGCCGGGGACCTCGCAACCGTCCTGGAGACCGCGGGACCCCGGCTGTTAGGGCTGCTTCCCACCGATCTGGGTGACCGGACACTGGTCGCGGCGGTCACGACCGCGCGGGTGGCCGCGGACGAGGCGCGGGCCCAGTCCGTGGCGGAGACGGTCAACTGGCTGGAGCGGCTGATACCCGGGGGACCCCTCCACGATCTGGAGGGAGCGGTACGAGAACTCCGGTCCCGGCTGGCGGCGAGCGGCGAGCCGGCCCTGTGGTCCTGGAACGCCGAAGGCTGGGAGGAACTCCTGCTGTGGTGGTGGAGGTGGGTTCAGCCGGGAACCGGTGACCCGGCCGCCGACTTCGCGGGGTGGCGGGCACGGTGGTCGGCGGAGATCCCGCGCGACGGTGAGATCGACCGTCCGGAGTCGATGCCACGCCGACACGGCAGGCAACTCCTCACTCCCGCCGAGTTCTTCGCCGATGAGCCGGAGCCGCTGCGGCTTCTGGCGCAGGCCGTACTGGACGCACCCGGAATCGTTGCCGCGGTCCAGGACGCGGTGCTGCTCCGGGAGGAACACCTCCAGGGCGCGGGGCACCTGGTGTGGCTGGCCGAGCAGCAGGCCTGCGTCGAACAGCTCGAAGCCTGGCGCCGCAGACAGCAGGCCACCGGATCGGAGGCCACCCGGGCGTTCCTCGTGGAACTGTCCGAAGCGGTCAAGCGATACATGTCGCTCGTACTCCAGCCGGTCATCGGCGCCCTCTCTGCGTGCGAGCGGGCTCTGCTCGCTGACAGCAAGCACGGTGCGCGACGCTCCGCCACCGACTACCTGGACGCCTTCCTCGACGCGCAGGAACAGCCCGGCGAGAATGCCTGGCTGGACGAGCGGCTCGGCGCGGACGTCGAACAGCAGGCGCGGGAGCACCATGACCGAGGGGAGACCACCTGGCACGGCATGCTCGGTACGGTTCCCGTCTGGTACCGCGTCGTGACCTCCCGCGAAGAGCGGGCGGCCGCGCTGGCCTACTCCGGGAAGCCCTCGACGTCCGTCGTGCGGGTCCGGACCGGCACGACGACGCAGAGCCTGCTGACCGACCTGTTCGGATTCGGGGGCCCGGAAGACGAGCAGGAGGAGTGGTACCCCGAACCCGGGATCGAGATCGCCTACGACCCGGACCGCGCCTTCGACCTGTGCGCGCTGCTGGCGGTCGCCCAACTCGGCCACGCACGGCTGGAGTTCCTCGTACGGCGCGCCGACGGCACTTTCCAGCGGCTTCGCTCGGTGCGAGCACGGGTCCGTCGTGACGACACCGCCGCCTGGCGGCTCTGGGCGCTCAAGGTGCTGTCGGAACTGGTCCCGGACCCGGAGGACCTGGCGGACTCGATCGCCCGGGAGGACGACGACGGCAGGGACGAGAGCGACGCGGCGGACGCCCGGACGCGCGCCGACGACCGCACCTCGTCCGGCTCCGGCATGTCCGGGTCCCGCCTCCGGCACGCGCGCGACGGACTGCCCGAGGCACTGCTCGGCAAGGTCAGGTCGCTGCTGCGGAAGGCGGAGAACGCCGGCGCCACCGAGGAAGAGGCCCGCGTCTACCTCGCCAAGGCCACCGAGCTCATGGCCAAGTACGGCATCGAGCAGGCCATGCTCGAGGACCTGACCGAGCCCGAGCGGCCCGCGGACCGGATCGTCGATCTGTACCCGCCCTACGTCAAGGAGGGGCGCCGGCTGCTCGCAAGGATCGGCTACGAGATGCGCTGCCGATCGGTGTACCCCGGCGGCAAGGCCAACCGTCACCGCGTCCACCTCTTCGGTTTCGAGGCCGACATCCAGGCCACCGAGGTGCTGTTCGCGAGCCTGCGCCTGCAGATGCTTGAGGGCGCGGACCGTGCGGACCGCCTGCATCGCCCCGAAGGCGAGGACGCCCGCGCCTACAAGCGTTCCTGGATGCTCGGCTTCATCCGTGAGGTGACCGCGCGGATCGGTGCCGCCCAGCAGGCTGCGAGGGCCGCCGCCGAGCAGCGAACCGAAGCGGAGGGAGAGGGGCGGGACGGCCGCAGCGTGGCGCTGGTCCTCGCCGACCGGACGACGGTGGTCGAGGCGCGGCTCGCCGCCCAGTACCCGAAACTGAACAAGACCCGTCCCACGAAGTTCAAGGGCACCGGCTACTGGCAAGGGGTCGCCGACGGGCGGGACGCCGACATCGGTGGCCCGGCCTTCGACGAAGAGGGCCAGGCTCCCCAGCTCGCCCTCTGAGCCCCGTGTCGCCTGGTGACCAGAAGGGGTGCGGGCCGGGGAAGACGCCGTCCCGCACCGGTCGGTCGGGGCGCGGTGGTCCTTCCGGGGGCCGCGTCAGGTCATGGTGTTGGTCAGGTGCGGGCCCATGTAGCCGACGTAGATTCCGTGATCGGTACAGGCTCCGTCGTAGTAGTGCAGGCGGGGCGCGATGGTGTTGCCCCCGCCGATCCGCAGGTGAGCACCCATGAACAGCTTGCCGTCCGGATGCACGTGGCGGGGCACGGGGAACGTCCGCGCCCGGCTCCACTCGCCGTTCGCCTTCACGGACTTCGATTCGTCCCTGACGACCTTGCGGGGCGAGATGACATGCGCTCCGTCTGGTGCGTCCGCACACCACTGCTTGAAGTCGCAGTTCGCCTCGCCACTCGCAACGGCTTCCGCGAAGTCCTGGAGCGCCAGCAGCGCGTCCCAGGCCATCCGGACCCAGGACGAGCCGTAGGCCTGGTCGTCGAGCTCCAGGGTGTACTTGCGCCGGCCGCTGAAGTGGACGCGTCGCATGTCGCCGATCCGGTCCAGGATCTCGGCGAAGGAGGTGGGCGCGTCCAGTGAGGGTTCCACCGCCGCGTACGCCTGCTCGGCGGCGCCCAGCCTGAGGAGTTCTCTCTGCAGTTCCCGTATCTGCGCCTTGGCCCGGTGGAGCTCCTTGTACTGCTCGTCGTAGTCGACGACGACCTGCGCCTCGTTGTTCTCCGCCTGGCGCAGCTCCCGCTTGAGGTCACGGATCTCGTCGGCCCTGACGCGCTGTTCGCGTGCCGCCTCCTCAAGGATCTCGTGCAGGGCGCCGTTCTCGTCGCGCAGCCGTTCCTGCTCGGAGCCGCCGACTCCGTCCCTGGCTCGTGTGCGCATGAGCGGCACGGAGTCCAGGGCGTCGGGCAACGGCAACCGGGTGGCCAGTCCCTGAGGGAGCTGGTTCAGGACGCGGGCGGCGAGCCGAGGGGTCTCGGTGATCAGCCGTTTCGACATCACACGGTGCCGCTGGCCGTCGGCGGGCCAGGCCGGGTCGACGCCTGGCAGGTAGGTGCGGATCCCGCCGTTGTACACGCGGTGGTGTTCCAGGGCCCGGTTGAAGACCGACTCGGCTTTCGGGGTGAGCACGTAGAGGATCGCCAGCCCGACCAGGGGACGGACGAGAGGGTCGACCGTGCCCTCCAGCCAGTCGTCGAAGTCGGCGTCGTACGGCGTGCTCGCCATGATGACGGGGAGGCGCCGGTCGGCGTCGCACAGTTCGTCGATGACCGCCTCGACATCCTCGGCTTCGACGACTTGGGGCATGGCCGTCACGTCTGCCAGGCCGTCGTGCGCGTCGAGCGCTTCCAGCAGGTGCCTCGCGAGCCGGGGAGTCTTGGCCGGCACCGGGGCCGCTTCCGCGTCGTCGGGAAGGTGCTCGACGTCGAGCTGGACCCAGGTCGGCCCGTCGGTGATCTGCCGCGTCACGAGGGTGGTCTGCCAGGTGCCGCCGGGCGCGGTCTCCCGGAGCCGCCATCGTCCGTAGGCACCGGTGACCCCTGTGACGGAGTCGTGGTCGAGCGTGACTCCGCCGGCTATCTCATTGCGGCCCTCGGCGAACGCGTCGACGTTGTAGCGCTTGGGTGGCTGGGCGAGCCAGTGGCGCAGTTGCTCGTCGACGAGTGCACCGGTGCGCACGTAGTCGGTCCGGCTGGTGACCACCATGCGGTAGCGGCGGGCGTCCATCGTGCTACTCCTCACGTGTCGGGGCGGCGTGGTTCAGGCGCGGGCGGCGGCCAGGACGCGCAGCAGTTCATTCACGTCCTGGTGCCAGGCCCGTACCTCGGCGGGGGTGGGAGGCAAGTCGTACGTGTGGTAGTGACAGGCGGCGCTGAGGCCGGACCAGACGGTGTACCACTGACGCGCGACGGAGGGGCTGACATACCACTGCAGGCAGAGCATGCGGGTGCGGCCAGTGCTGCGGGTCATGCGAGGGCTGACCGACCGCCAGAAGGCGTCGAGGGTCTCGTCGAGGGCCAGCCGGAGCAGGGTGGCCGCGGCGCGCGCCCGGACACCGGGTGAGAGCGTGGTGCCGTCCGATGGATTGAGCAACTGGTCTGCGGCGGCGAGGAGTTCGTTCGTGGGGAGAACGCGGGGAAAGCGCGCGGGAGTGGTCACCGGGCCAATACCTCCTTGGCGAGGCGCTTCGTACGGTCGACCAGGGCCGCGCGGTCACCGACGGGCATGGCCGGTGCCTGGTGCGATGCCTGGTTCAGCCCCTGGATCAACTCCCTGGCCCACGTGCCATGGTCGCGGGCGACGGCGTCCAGCACCTCGCGCCCCTCCTTGCCCGGCATGCCCATCGCGAGGGCCGCGAGGCCGGTGAGGGGACCTGGCCGGGTGACCCGCTCCTGGATGTCGCGTTGCCCGACCCCGGCCTCGCGCAGGGCACGCCGCGCGGTGTCCTGGTAGGCGGCCTCCAGCGCCAGACGGCACATCGAGGGCAGCACCCGGTCGGCGACTTCCGGCGGCAGGTGCGGATCGAGGGCGATGGCCCGTGCCTCCGCCAGGGCCTGGCTCACGGGGTCGCTGACGGAGGCGACGTGGACGACGGAGTCGGTCTGCCGGGACACCCGCAGGACCGTCGCCCGCAGACCGAGGCGTTGGACGGCCTCTTCGAGCCGGGTGTCGTGAGTGAAGACGACGACCTGCCGATGCTGCGCGTACAGGTCGAGAACCTTGGCGAGGCCGTCGACCTTCTCCGGGTCCATGGACTGGACCGGGTCGTCGATGACCAGGAAACCGAAGGGACTGTCCCGGTGGGTGGCGCGCGGGATGAACAGGGAGAGGGCGAGTGAGTGCAGTTCGCCCTGGCTCATGACGCCGAAGGCGGGTGCGTCGGCGTCGTCCACGGAGACGGGGAGACTGACCTGCCGCTGCGGGCCGACACCCGTGAGCCCGATCGCACCCAGCGACACGCTGCTGCGCTCGCACAACAGCCGCCAGATCTGCCCGGACTGCTCGGCGAACGGCTTGAACCGGGCGTCCCGCAACTCGTCGGTGAGCGCCCGCACCCAGTCGCGTACGGCCTTGACCTGCTTGCGGGCGGGTTTCGCCGCCTGCGCGGCCTCCGCCTGCACCAACCATGCGGACAGGCGTGCGGCCACGGGCTGCCAGCGGCCGTCCTGCGCTGTGACGCGTCGGCGGGCGTCCTCACGGACCTGATCACAGGCATCACCGAGGACTGCCTCGGCGCGTTCCGCACGGTCGGCCAGCTCGCGTGGGTCACGAACCGTGCGGCAGGCGACCAGGTCCCGCCAGAGCGTGGCCAGGGAGGGCTCGTCGGCCTGGAGCCAGGCGGGGGCCGGACGCATCAGGTCGTGCACCTCCCTCACCGCGTTCACGAGTTCGCGATGTGCCGCCTCGGCCTCGGCGGCCTCCACCTGAAGCCTTTCGACCTGCGCGCGCGTCCGTTCCGCCCACGAGCGGTCCAAGAGGTCCGTGCTGCCGCACACGGGGCAGTCGGAGGCGTCGGGATGGCGGCGGCGGTGTTCCAGCGCGGCGTCGAGCAGTTTGATCAACTGCCGGGCGTCCTCGGCGGACCCGTGGCGTGCGTCGTCGGCCACGGCGGCTGCCGACCGCAGCCGGGTCACGGCCTTCGCGATCAACGGCCGGTCCGGGGGCTCCAGATCGGCCAGCCGGCGCAGTCGTGCGACGTACGCCGAGTCGCCGACGCCGTGGCCCTGCAACAGGGCCCGGACGGCGTCCAGCTCTGGGCTCCTGCCGGAGAGAGCCGTGATCGCCTCCTTGGCGCGCAGGTCGTCCACGTCCGACAACTCCTGGATCACGGTGGTCGTGAGGGCCTTCGCGGCGCTCTCCGTGTCGGTCAGGGCCTTGGCCCGGGCACGTGCTGCCGCGTCGGTGTCACTGAGCAGTTCGAGACCGAGGATTCGGGAGATCTCGTCGTGCAAGGTGGTCAGCGGCCCGTTGATCACCGCTCCGAGCTGGGTGTACGGGAGGAACGGCCGGTACAGCGACAGTTGCTCGGCGTCGATCACGTCGTGCAGGGCTTCGCCGGTGGGCTGTCCTGCTTCCTCCACGACGGTGCTGGACTCCTCAAGCCCGTCGCCGTGCCAGATCCGGCGCACGGTTACGGGCTCCTTGGCGCCCTCTCCGTCACTGCCGGCGTCGAAGTCGAGCTCCACCGCGATCTCGGGGGAGGCGTGCTCGTGGAGGTTGCGCCAGCCCTTCTTCCATACCTGAGTGCGCCCCTGCCAGCGGAAGTTGTCGCCTGTCAGAGCCATC
This sequence comes from Streptomyces caelestis, assembly GCF_014205255.1. Taxonomy (GTDB): domain Bacteria; phylum Actinomycetota; class Actinomycetes; order Streptomycetales; family Streptomycetaceae; genus Streptomyces; species Streptomyces caelestis. The sequence goes on from NZ_JACHNE010000001.1 coordinate 7,912,889, forward strand.
TCAGCGGCCTCGGCGAAGCTCGACTTGCCGGAGCCGTTGCGGCCCGCCACCAGCGTCAGACCGGGGCCGGACTTCAGCCGGACGGTGGCGGCGGGGCCGATACCGCGCCAGCCGGAAGCCGTGATGGACCGCATGTACACGGTCCCGGAATGGCGACCGTTCCGGGGCTGAGAGGCGGGCAGCAGATCGCGCAGCAGGGCCTGCTCCTCGGCAGAGAGCCCTGATTCGGGCAGCCGGGCGAGAAGCAGGTCACGGAGGCTGGTGGTGTCGCTCATCGCTCGGGCTTCCTTTGGTGCTCTGGACGGCTGCTGTGGGTGTGCCCAAGGCGACGCGAGGGGACGGTGAGCCGTTGTCGATCTGAGCATGGCGGAAGTGTGTTAGCGACGTCAACGAGCTCTCATTAATTCACGAAGATGCGTTTGTGTACACGCGTTCTAGTGTCGTGCCTGACTCGGGAGCGTGTTCGACTGGTACGTCCGCCGAGCCGGACGCCCTCCCAGCCCCTCACTAATCACGGCGGCCGTCATCGACCGGTCGGCGTGGGATGGTCAGCGCAGCACTGAGCCGATCCAGGCCGCCGCCTGCTCGGGCGTGGCGCGGGTGTCCACGCCGAGGACGGGGATGATGCCCAACAGGCCTTTGGGGCCGCGCACCTGGAGGGTCCGCTGGGCGTGGCCGCCCGGCCGGGGATGGACGATGACGGCGAGCGGGGTGCCGACGGACGCGTAGCCGCTGCTGTAGGTGAGGAGCTGGTGGACGTCGTCCGAGCTCACACCGTGACGGTCGTAACGCTTGTACTTGGCGTCCACCGGCAGCAGCGTGCGCTGCGCCGCGTCATGTCCCGGAAGGCTGAGCAGGAGATCGGGTCGGAAGGCCGAGGCGTTGCCCAGGTCTCCGCGGACGGTGATGCCGACGCCGCTTCCGCCGGGTACGGCCTGGCCGCCGTGCGGGCCGACGGCCTCGGTGCCGAGGCGGCGGACGACGGCTTCCCAGAGCGCGGGCATGGCGAGCAGAAGACCGTCCGCCGTGGTGCCCTGGTCGGTGAGCAGGTCCGTCACACCGCCCCCGCGCATCAGCAGACGGGCCCAGGTGTGGGCGGGACGGTAGCGGGCGTTGAGGCGCGTGTAGCGGGTGCGGTCCAGGGCGCGGAGCGCTGCGGCCGGGGTCGGGGCCTGCGGGAAGGTGCCGGCGGCTCCGTGCAGGGCGCGCGCCAGGTCAGGACTGGCGGTGAGACCGAGAGCCGCCCTCAGTGCGCTCCCGAGGACGCGGTTGTCCCAGATGTCCGCCTCCCGGTCGAAGGTGCGTACATGTAGCTGGTCCAGTTGTCCGAAGTGGCGGGTGGCCTGGGCGGCCACGTCCAGACGCCCCCGCAGCACCGGTTCGACACTCCGGCGGCGTACGTAGTCCCGGCGCAGTCCCTCCCGCAGCAGCCGCTCGCACTCTTCGAGCAGGGCGGCGGCGACCAGGTCGGCGTATCCCTCGGGGCCGGTGGCCCACCGCCTGGCCGTCGCCGGGACGGGCGTGCCGAGGGCGTAGGCGAGCCAGCTCATGAGCTGCTCTCCGGGAATGGCGAACTTGGGTGAGATCACCACACGGACACGGTCCAGGACCAGGACTCCGACGGTTGCGTCGGCCTTGAGCCGCCACCCGGTGCGCTCCCTGGTCAGACGGAGGCAGCCCCGTGCCTGGAGTGCGTGCAGACGGTCGACGTCCCGGGAAGTGAGCTGACCGGGCTCCAGCGGAGCGGACTCGTACTCACCGAGCTGGACCGGGATGCGGTCAGGCATCCGGGCCGGGAACGCCGCTGGTGAACTCGGTCGCCAGCGCGTCCGCCAGGTCCTGCGGCGGCATGAGGAGCGGACGCCCGGTCTCGGCGTCGACCAGATCGCCGAGGATGCGGTGCAGCAGGTCCGCCCGGCCGAGGCAGTAGTCCTCCAGGAGTGGGATCACCTCGTGGTGGAAGGCCGCGGCCAGATCCTCCTCGGTCGCGATGGGCTCACCCTCGCGCAGCAGATACGCGTGCCCGATCTGGTGGTCGGCGTCGAGATGGTGGGAGATGCGGCTGTTGAGGGACTCGAAGAACGCGGCCAGGTCCAAGGGGCCGACGGTTCCGGAGACGGCGTCGGGGTCCGGGCCCACGTGCAGGAAGGCGAAACGGCGGCGGATCGCGGCGTCCAGGTGGCTGATGCTGCGGTCGGCGGTGTTCATCGTGCCGATGACCCGGACGTTCGGCGGGACGGAGAAGCTTCGCTTGCTGACGGGCAGGGCGACCGGCAGGTTCCGTTTGTCGAGTTCGAGGAGCGTGATCAACTCGCCGAAGATCCGGGGCAGGTCACCGCGGTTGATCTCGTCGATGACCAGCAGGAACGTCTGATCGGGATGGGCGGCTGCCCGGCTGCACAAGCCGTGGAACAGACCGTCGGTGAGGGCGAGGGTGAGACCCGGGCCGGTGGCGCTCAGGTCAGGCTTGAAGCCCTCGACGAAGTCCTCGTACCCGTACGAGGGATGGAAGGTGACCATGCGGATACGGTCGCCGTGCAGCATCTCGGTCTGCGCCTGGGCACGGTGGCGGGCGTCGGCGTCGGCGCCGAGCACGTCCGCGCGGCCGTCCAGGGCGAGGGCGGCGCCGAGCGCGAGCCGGGTCTTGCCCGTACCGGGCGGTCCGTGAAGGATCACCTGGCCTTTGCGTTCCAGGGCGTCCAGTACGGCCTGTACGTCCTCGGGCGGCGCAACCGGCTCACCAGCGCCGACCTGTGCCTGGACCGTGCCCGGTACCGAGCTGGATCCGGAGTCGGCGTCGTATGCGGTGAACTTGGCGAAGAGGGACGGGTCGACCTTGGCGAAGGTGGACCGCCACCCGTGCTGGGCCTTCGGTAACTTGCGCGCGTGGGAGAGGTCCCAGGCCACGGGGACGACATGGTGGAACTCCGGCCGGTCCGGGTCGTAGCGGTAGCTCCCGTCGACCCTGCCGGTGGCCAGGATCTCGTCCGTCCCACGGTTGGCGACGACCCGGTCTCCCGCCTCCAGATCCCGGAAGGCCAGCAGCCGTCGGGCGAGGGTCAGGCTGCCACCGCTGCTGCGTGGCCAGTGCGCGTCCAGGGCCTGCTTCAGTTCGGTGTCGCTCTGGTACTGGCCGAGATCGCCGAGCTCGTCCCACCCGACGCAGATGAACCCGCCGTCCCGGCATTCCTCCCACAGCCGGCCGCGCTCGCCCGGGGCGATCTTCCAGATGGTGCGTTGCCGGGGGCGAGGGTCGAAGTGCTCATACAGGAAACGCATCACTTCATGCCTGGTCCACCCTGTGAACTCAGGTTGAACTCGGACGAGTTCGAGCAGGCGGCGATTGCTGCGCCAGGCCGAGGCGTCCCCCTGGTCCGTGTCGCCCGACAACAGGGTGGCGAACCGGCGTAGGTGTTCCCCCGAGTAGATCGGCAGAAAATGCTCGGGGAAGTAGGTCGCCAGGGTCTTCGTCACCAGTGCCGGTCCGTAGCGGAGCACTTCGAGGTCGTCCAAGGCGTCGAAGTCCCCTGCCCCGACGGCGTCGAAGGCCCGGACGAACTGTCCTCGCAGTTCCGCCCAGGCGTCCTGCGGATCCATCCCTCTCAGTGGAGCGGCAAGTCGCCATTCGCCGGAGTTGTGGTGGTACATGATGTGCTTCGCGGCGCTGCCGCCCTTGATGCTCCCCAGGTGGGGAGTGCCGAACTCCATGAGCCGGCAGTACGTCGGCCCCGACCCGGGCGGCTCTCCCTGCCCGAGGGCGTAGCGCTCCAGCGGCAGCTCCGCCCACTCCTCCAGCGGAAACCGGGCCAGCACCTGCTTGCGCTCGTCCTCGGCGGCCGACTCGGCGTCCGCCACGGAGCCCCTGTCGAACCTGGCCACTGCCGCGTGCACATCCAACCCACCCGTCATGGGAACCATCATGCCGGAACCGGTGGCAACGGCCATTTCACAAGCTGAGGTTGAGCACCTTCCTGCGGGATTGCCCGAACGGCTGTCACCATGACTCCGCAGGGCGACTTCCGTCTCGGGAAGGGCCGACGGCCAAGGCGACAGGGGGAGATCGTGGAAGACTGGATCTACATCCTCAATCCGAACAGGGACACCCTGGACGGGGAGCCCTCCGACAAGGAGACCGTCCGCCGCCTCTCGCATGAGGACCCCGAGCTCGACCTCTGGCTCAGCCGACGCAACCGCATGAACCCGGGCGACCGCCTGTGGTTCTTCTTCAGCCAACCGGAGGCGGCGGTCGCCGCGGTGGCCGAGGTCGACAACGAGCCGTGGGAGGACCCCGACGACCCGGACTTCTCCTACCGGGTCGACGTGACCCTGCTGCCCGGGCCCACGGACGCTCTGTACCGCGCCCCGGTGGGCCGGGACGAGCTGGAACTCGGCCAGGTGCGGTCCGTGCAGAAGGTCAAGCCGGCGGCGTTGAAGATCCTGCTGGAGCGAACCGGTCTGTGAGATGACCACCCGGGGCGGATCGCTGGGGCGACAACGGGGACTTCAGACGGATACGCCTGGACGCAGCCGCCGAAGGACTACTGTCAACCAGCCGCCGATGCGTCGCCTGTATCCCGGGGGAGGTCCACGACCCTGGCGAGAACTCCTTCGGACAGCGCCTTGAACTCCTTGAAGCAGGTCTTCACGTACTGCTGGGTGCTGCCCAGTGCACCGTCGGCCGGCTTCAGATCGAACATGGGTTTGCGCGCGTCGTGCGCCAAGGGCATCAGGCTTCGGTAGTTCCTCATGGTGGCGATGCGATGGCTGTCGTCCTGACGCGAGGGCGGTGACTCGCCGAGGACCGCCGAGGAGTAGACCCACGGAATGCGCTGGAGCCACCGCTCGTACGCCTTGACCGGCCTGTCGAGTCGCATTTCGGGCTGCATGATGACGTACCCCAGCGGCTGCATGGTCGCGCGGGGAGCGGAAATGCCTTTCGGCACCCTGGGCAGGACCAGGGACTGCCAGTCGGTACGCCACTGGCGCAGCGTCGGGCCCAGGTTGCTCAAGCCCTTGAGGGAGAACAGGTCCGCGGCCAGCGGCATCAGCACGGTGTCGGCCGAGATCAGCGCCGCCCGGTTGATGGCACCCAGGTTGGGGCCGACGTCGATCAGCACGATATCGGCGTCCACGGCACGCGCCGCCTGCTCGATGATGCGATGGAACGACGTGGACGTGCGAATGGCCGCGATATCGCCCGCGTAGGCCCGTGACCACTCATTGGACAGTTTGTCCTCGAAGCGGCTCAGGTCGAGGCTGCCCGGCAGCAGCCAGAGGTCCGGCTGGAGCCGCGCGGGCTCGACGACCGCGATGTCGCCCGTGCCCTCCAGGATGGGACGGACGGCGTCGGCGATCGTCTGGCCGCTGCGCACCCGTCCCGTGCCCGGCAGACCCGCCATGGCCGCGCCCTGGTCGATGAGCTCCGAGGAGTTTTCCCACAGCTCTTCGATCTCCGTCTCCTCCAGGCACATCGAGGTGAGGTTGGCCTGGGGATCGAGGTCGACTGCCAGCACACTCAAGCCGAGTCGCCTGATCATGTGCGCGAGGTGGTAGGTGAGGGTCGTCTTCCCCACACCGCCCTTGTTGTTGAACAGCGCGATAGAGGTCATGCGGCCCTCCGGATGACGACGGCCCAGGACGCGTCGTCGACCTGGAACTCGGCGGGTGGGTTTCCGTTGGTCTCCAGCGCCTTCTTCACCCGGCCGATGCCCCGGCCGAACCGGTTCACGTAGCCAAGGCCCTTCATCGCGGCGGCCAGGGAAGGATTGCGGTAATCGGTGACCCGGTCGAAGTTGTCGTCCCGTACCTGCCCGAAAGGCCCACCGGGGTTGGTGACCTCGATGCGGTCGTCGAACCACACGATGCGGGTCGGCGCGTACGAAGTCTCGTAGTTCCGGTGCATGAGGGCATTCATGCAGAGTTCGCGCAGTGCTTCCAGCGGATAGTCCGGGCGGGGCGTCTCACGGAACCCGTCCTCGACGAGGCGGGTGCGCAGATTGCTCCGCAGGAGGGGTTCGAGCCGGGCCGACAGCCCGACCAGGTTCTGCCGCAGTTCCTGCTCGTCGGCGATGGGGGCGTCGAGGTCCGTGCCCTGATAGCGGACGAACTGGAGGTACGCCCCGGGAATGTGGCTCCCGGGGTCGAGGCCGACCGTCAGCAGGCCGAGCACTGTGGGCGTCCCGTTCGGCGTCAGCAGGTGGAGGGACGACAGCTGGAGGTCCACGGGACGGCCGTTCTCATCGATGACCTCTGGCGCGACCATGGAGGGCAGATAGGACTGCCGGAACAGGTCGAGGTCCAGGTCGTCGAGGCGGGCGAGAGACAGCGGCCGTGTGTCGAACGGGATGTCCTTGGCACGACGACGCTCCGCCAGCACGCGTTCGTCCTCACGGCTCGCCCTGCGCGTGGTGGGGCCGGGCCGCACCCAGACGACGCCTTCGAAACGGACCGGTGGAGTGGCGCAGGCCTCGACATGGAGCCGGATGACCGGCTTGCCCCGGAAGAGGGCCCTGTCGACGGTGAGCGACGGGCGGTCGAGAATGCGACCGTCGTCCCGCAGCTCCGTGAGCTGCAGGAGTGCCCGGTCGCTCAGGTCGACATCGTCGACAGGCTCTCCCTTGTCGTCCACACCGATGAGGACATCGCCGCCACCATGGCCGCACAAGTCATTGGCCATGGCACACACCGCGTTGCCGATGGCGTCTCCACGTTTCCCCTCGCGTTTCGCTGTGCGCTTGAACTCGAGGGACGCGGACTCCTGTGTGCCCAGGAGGTCGGCGAGATCCGTACTGTTGTCGCTCACGGTGTCTATTGTGCCGTGCGGGGTGTGCCCAGCCGTGTTGCAAGCTCCGTGGTGCACCGGGGCCTGCGCTTGTGCGCCCCGTCCGGCTCACTTGGTCAGCAGGACGACGTTTTCCCCATCTTCCCTGGCGCACCCGGCCCACACCGCCTCGCCGGCATCAGGTGGTCAGGCCTCCAGGGAGTCATCGGGGCTGTCCTTGCTTTCGGCCATCACCTTGCCGCCGACGAAAGCCACGCCCAGTGCGAGTGCGGCACCAGCGCCCGCCAGCACCCTCTTGAGGTTCACGCTCAAGAACTGCTTGTTCTCGCTGTCCTTCTGGAACTCCATCCTTCCGGTTTCCTGGATCTGCTCGATGATGAACTTCTTCTCTTCCCAGCTCAGGTCGTCCTTGTCGAGCTCACCCTTGAGGATGTCCCTTATCTCCTGGCAGGCCCGATGAAAGTGCTTCTGGCTCTGCTTGTTGGCCGTGAGGGTGGACTCATAGGTCTTCTCCATCGCACCCACGACGTCCTTGGCGAAATCCTTGAACGCGGGGAACTGCTCGACGATCTTCAGAGCCACCTCGGTGCTCATGTCGGGCATCATCGCCGCGAACCTGATCATCTTGTCCTTGGAGAGGTGCCTCCAGGAGTCGATTCCCAGTGCCCGCTTGATCTCGTCTTCGTTCTTGTAGCCCATGCCGTGGTTCCGTCCGTCGTCCTGTCAGGAGTAGATCCAGCGCCAGGCGTTCGCGCTGTAGGCGCATGTGATCCGGGTGCCGCCCGCGGTCGTGGTGGCGGCTCCGTGATCGCTGTTCCGACAGAACTGCCCCGCCTGATAGCAGTTGCCCGAGTTGGAGACTATGGAGCATGTGCCGCCGCCACTGCCACTGCCGGATCCGGCTGCCTGCGCGGCTTTGGTGACGGTGACGGTGGGGCCGGGCCGTGTGACTGTCTTGGTCTTGGTGACCGTCGGCGCGTGCGTGGGCTCGGCGGTGGTGGTGACGGTGACGGTGGCTGTCACTGTGATGGCCGGAGTGGGCCGCGAGGCGGCCGTGCGTGCGGTGTCCGCGTCGTCCTCACCGGCCCCCTGGCAGCCCACGAGTCCGAGAGCGAGCAGTGCCGCGCCGATGGCCCACACCCTCTTGCGCGTGTGCGGCGGTCTGGAGCCGGCCAGGCGTGACGGTCTGTTGCGCGAGTTCATGAATCCCCCCTCGGGCTTCACGTGTTCGCAGAAACATTCCTGCGAACGCGTCGGCCGACGCCGGGCTGTGCCTGACACTCAGGAATGGCCCTACGGGCGAAGACCGGAACGCCGTCGGCAGGCGACGGCGTCGAAAAGGGAGCATGGGGCATTGTTGTTGGCGATGTCAACAGACTCGACTCGTCGAGGATGTGCAGGTCTGTGTACGATCGACGGTGCGAGCCTCGGGGAGGTCGAGACGGGGAGCGAGTGGTGATGCCGACCGATCGCCGAGCCCACGGCCGGACGGCGCCTCTGCCGCCGGTCGGGTACTAGAGTGTCTCCGCTGATGAGGGGGGCTTCATCGCACGGCCGTCGCTGCACGTAAGAGACGCCGCCGGTCGCAGGTTCGCCGACGCCCGAAGTCGGCCGCGTCGCACCGTCCCGATCGGTACGTGAAGGCGCAGAACACCAGGGGGATACATGACTCATCAGCGCGATCCGCGGCGTGATCTCCGAAGGCGGACGGTGTCGGCCGTACGGCCGTGCCCGGCGCAGAGGAGTGCCCCGTGCCGGTGAACCTGCCCGAACGCATCGGCCCCTACCGGCCGATCCGGCACCTCGGAACCGGCGGTATGGGCACGGTCTACTACGCGACCGACCTCGACAGCGGGCGTCCCCTCGCCGTGAAGGTCCTTCACCAGGGCTTCGCCGACGACCCCGCGCACCGGGCCCGTTTCCGCCGGGAGACCACCACGCTCCGCAAGGTCACCGGCCCGTACCTCGTGCCGCTGGTCGACGCCGACCCCGACGCCCCGCTGCCCTGGCTGGCGACCGCCTACGTCCAGGGCAACACCCTGCACCAGCACGTCCGGGACACCGGGCCCCTACGCTCGGACAACCTGCTGACCTTCGCGGCGGCCGTCGCCCACGCGCTGGCCTGCGTCCACGGCGCGGGGGTCTCCCACCGCGACCTGAAGCCGACGAACGTACTCCTGGCGGCTGACGGTCCACACGTCGTGGACTTCGGCATCGCCCACCACCTGGATGCCACCGCCATCACCGCGACATCGGTGACGACCGGCACTCCCGGCTGGATGGCACCGGAGCAGCTCACCGACGGCACCACCCTTCCGGCCTGCGACATCTTCTGCTGGGGGCTGCTCGTCGCCTACGCCGCGGCAGCGGCCCACCCCTTCGGAGTCCCCACCGGGATCAACCACCGCATCATCAGCGCAGCCCCCTCGCTCCAAGGCGTGCCCGACGCCCTGCTGCCCATGGTCCGTGACGCCCTGCACAAGGACCCCGGGGAGCGGCCGAGCGCGGCGGAGATCGCCGAGCGGGCGGCCGCTTTGTACGGACCGGCGGGGACCGTCGTCTTCCCGACCATGGCCTACACCCGGTCCTTCGAACGGGCCGAAACCGCCGTCACCGTGCCCCTGGACCGCATGCGCTGGAACGTGCCCCTGCCCGCCGAGCCCTCCGCCGACGAGGACCCTGCTGCCAGGGAGCCTGTGGGCGGTCAGAAACCCGCGCGCAAGGGGCCCGTGGGCGATGAGGAGACCGCCGCTCCTCCGGAACCCTCGGAGCCCCCTCTTCCGCAGGCGCCCGGAGAGCCGGCGCTCTCGCCGACCGGGCAGGACGTACACCGGGACGTTCCCCCGGTCACCCCTTCATCTCAAGCTCCGGCACCTCCTCCCGCCGCCTCGGGGACCGCACCTGCCGGGCGCCGTACACGAAGTCGCCGGGTCGTCCTCTGCGCGGTGTCCGCAGCCGCGGTGCTGGGCGCCGTGGCCGGTGCCGTGGCGGTCGGCAACAGCGAGACCGCAGGCCCCGCCGGGCATCCTGCCACCGGCTCGACGGCCGAGCCGAAGCGGACGGCGGCGAGCCGGCACCCGGTCGCCGCGCCACCCTCCGCGTCCGAGTCCCCGAGCGCCGAGGAGACCGCCGTACCGGAGCCGGAACCGGTGGCCCTCTTCGGCGGCCTGCGGGTCACGCTCCCCGCCGACTCGGACCTGGAGTTCTTCCGGTCGGGCGACGAGGACGCGGACGCCGGATCCTCCTGGGACACCTCGGAGACTTCGGAAACGACCGCCGCGACCAGTGCCGACTTCATCCTGCATGGGGACTCCGAGACCGGCGTGCGCATCATGTACTCCCCGAGTCTGACCTTGGACCAGATCAAGGAGGGCCAGACGGAGTCCGGCTCCATGTGGTCCGTCCAGAACGAGGACGGTGACACCGTCACGGACGAGTCGGTGATCTCCACGACGGACGGGCCACTGACCGAAGTCGGCGGCAAGAAGGCCATGAGCTGGACGTTCGGCACGGATGTGCTTCCCGACTACGACGGCTCCCGCAAGAGCAGCCACCGCGTCTGGTGGCTGCCGTACAGCAAGTACCTCCTCTACACCTATGGGAAGCACGACAAGGCCGCCGAGGTGGCCGTGGACGAACTGATCGAGGGGATCGGCTTCGAGGCCACGGAGATGCCGCGCGACTGCGCGGACGCGGTCGTGGCCCTGGACAAGGCCGCCGCCAGTGGCGAGCAGACGGACGATCAGGGCACCCTCACCAACTGTTACGGGGCCGCGGCGGACGGCGCCGAACAACTCGACCCGGGGACGGTGCACACGAAGACGGAGGCCGCGTGCATCGCCCTCGTCCAGGCCTACAGCGGGTACGGTTCCTACCCCGCCTACGACGAGGCGAAGGCCTACAAGGAACTGCGTCCCTGGTGCGACATCCCCGGGGCAGTCAGCAACCCGCGCCTGCCGGACTGGGTCTCCTGACGCTGTGACGGCCGGACGCCCTCAGCCGACGGGTCCGGTCACTTCCGGGAACGGTCGGTCGCGCGGCGGGGACTGCGTCAGCAGTGCCCACACCGTCTTGCCCGAAGGCGGGAACGGCTCCGTGCCCCAGCTGTCGGCCAGGGCGTCGACCAGGAGCAGCCCGCGGCCCGACTCGTGGTCCGGCCCCCGCTCCGGAGGGATCGCGGGGCGGCGCTCACCCCGTGTGTCGCTCACCGCGACGCGCAGGGTGCCGGCCGCGTCGTCCAGGGTCAGCGCCAGCAGGAAGTCGCGCCCTTGGACGCGACCGTGCAGCGCCGCGTTCGCCGCAAGCTCCGCTACGACGTGTTCTGCTCGCTCGATGATTTGGGGTGACGTCTCCCAGGCGGTCAGACGTTCCACGGCCAGGAGCCGGGCGAGACGGGCGCCGCGGCGGGTGGAGGAGAGCCGCTGCGCGAACGTGCGTGCGGTGGCGTGGATTTGGGGTGTAGAGGCGTGCATGGGGCAACCGTGGCGGGCGTGCGGGGGTGTGTTCCAGTAGTGCGGCCCGTACGCTGCGTCAGCGTACGGGCACATTCTGTGGACGGTACGGGGATCTTGCCGTCACTCTGGGTGCTGTCGATCGCGGAGTAACCGCAGAGGACGTACGCACCTGGAGGTGGCCGCGTATGACGGACAGCAACGACGTGACGGCGTGCGACTGGGAGCGCGAGCCCGACCCTTCCGACAGTCTGCGGACCTTCGGGGCGGTCGTCCAGGCCCTGCGCGAGCACGCGGGGTTCAGCCGGGCCGAGTTCGCGGCGCTCGTACGGTTCTCCAAACACACCGTGGAGTCGGTGGAGTTGGGGCGGCGGATGCCCGACGAGTCGTTCGTGGAGCGAGCGGAGGAGGTGCTGGGGAACACGGGGGCGTTACGGAAGGCGGCGCGGTTTCTGACGCGGGGCGAGGCGGGGCTGGCGGCCTGGTTCCGGCGGTGGGCCCGGCTGGAGAAGGTGGCGGTGAGTCTGTGCACGTATGAGTGTCGGTTGGTGCCGGGGTTGTTGCAGTCGGAGGGGTATGCGCGGGCGCTGTTCGAGAACCGTATTCCGCTGCTCGCCGATGAGCAGTTGGAGGCTCAGGTCGCGGCTCGGCTGGAGCGGCAGAAGATGCTCCGGGATCGGCCGACCGTCCCGTTCAACTTCATCGTCGAGGAATCCGTCTTCCGGAGAAGGTTGGGCGGTGCCGAGGTGCTACGTGGCCAGATTGACCACGTACTTGACTACACCGCGCCCCGCAACGTGACGCTGCAGGTTGTCCGAGCAGACGCCGAGTTTCACGCCTGCATGGACGGTCCCGTACGGCTTCTGGAGACTCCGGAGGGGCGACGGCTGGCGTATTCGGAGGGGCAGGAGAACGGGAGGTTGATTGCTGACCCGAAAGAGGTCAGCTTCCTTCACCAGCGCTATGACACACTGCGCTCGCAGGCCCTGAACCCCAAAGACTCGCGGGGTCTGTTGGAGCGACTGCGAGGAGAGCTATGAGCACGACGAGACTCGCCTGGTTCAAGTCCAGCTACAGCGGCAGCTCTGGCGACGACTGCGTGGAGGTTGCCGTCACCGAACAGGTCATTTTTGTACGTGACTCCAAGGATGTGATGCGACCTCACTTCTCAATGGACCCGGCAGGCTGGGCGCGGTTCATGCAGCACGTCGCCCGAGGCTGAGGCGTAGCCGGGACGCTCCTCCGTGCTTGCAGTTTGGAGCCATACCGCCCTGCTTCGGTCCGGCTGGACGGGCGGCCCCACAGGCCAGGCGTCGGAGGGCAGAGCCGGCGGCACTGCCCCTGCCTTCAGTCGTAGTGCGTGGAGATCTCCACGACGACGATCAGCCACATCCAGATCACGTTGAGGGCGAACTTAGGCATGCGGCTGGCCGCTTCCTGGTTCTTCCACTGTCGGCGTCTTCGGATCCAGTGCCCGAATATGAACGCCGATATCGCCAGGTGCCCTATGCCCAGTAGGGCCGCCACCGACGGGGGCGCGCCGATGAGTACCGGTGTGCCGGACAGTGCGGAGATGAGGTAGAACACGACGGGGATGAGCCATCGAAGCCCAGGCCGCTTGGCGCCGGCTCGGGGAAGAGATGCTTCCGGTTTCGCCAGAGACACCGGCCCAGGAGGTGGCAGGTCCACACTCGCTTGGGAGTGGGGTTTGTGCGTGGAGGGTGCCTGAACGGACTTCTTACTGCGTGCGGGCGCCGGTGGTGCTGGTCGAGCGCTGCGGCTGTCCAATCGGCCGCTGAACGTGAGGCCACCGTATGTAGCGTACGAGGCCTGCAACTGGTCCTCAAGACGAGCTAGTTCCTCAGCGGCGACGTCGTACTGAGCTCGCTGCGCTACAGCCGCACGGTCGGCGGCGCGGTCTGCCTCGGCCAGTCGGGCAAGAGTCGCGTCGAGAACCCTCTTGGCCTCGGTGCGTGCCTCGTTCGCGACGGCTTCCACTGAGGCATTCTTGGCCTCCAGCTCCGCTCGCCGCTGCTTAACCGCGTCTTCAATCCGTTGGCGGTCGGCCAGAGTGATGCGCTTCGGCGCCCGCTCCTCGGCGCGCCGCATATAGGACTGGCGCCACTCGACGAGCACCTTCGCGCGATGCTCCCCGATGCCATTGATGTGCACGCGGTGGCCGCTGGCCATGTGGATCCACATGACGTCACCACCTTTGCCGTTCGGCGCGGCACCCCGGCTCACACCGGTGAAGTCGGCGGCGGAACGGATGCCGCGAGCCGCGAGATCACGGATCAGGCCCGCTCCCAGGCCGTTCAGCTCCTTGACCGACAAGTGGGCTCGGCGGAGTGCATTATCGATGAACTGCTCTCGCAGAAGCCGCAGTTCCCGCGCCTCGGAGTTCTGCTGATCATTGTCCAGCGCACGCAGCTGGGCTGCTACTTTCTGCTGCTTCTGCTGTTTGTCGCGTTCTGCTGCGGTCAATGCCGCCTGGTACGCGCGGTTTGCCTTGTCCCGGGACACAGAGGCCTTGAACCGGCGCCGCTCATCGGCCTTCTCGAACGCGGCGCGTCCCCTGAGCAGGGAACGTTTGGCGCGTATGGCCTCGCGGAGGCGGCGCCGCTCGGCACGGAGTGCGGCACGATCAGGGGAGGTGGGTCTTGCCGAGGGGGCTGACTTCTGAGACATCCGGTCACTCATCTGGAGTGTCCACGCCCGGTTTCTGACGGGCGTGGAAGGTTGGCGGGGAGACGATCACACTGCGTCGGAGGCCTTCGCGGGGTGGCGGGGGCCGTGGCCTGGGGGTGGTGTGAGGGCGGAGGTGTAGTTCTCGCCGTCCACCAAGGGGTTGTCGAGGGTGAGGCCGGCGGCGGCCATGCGGTCGTACTCGGCGAGGATCAGTTCCTTGGTGCGGTATGAGCCGTACTTCGCCTCGTCCTTGCGGCGGACAATGGGGAATGTGTCGAGGATGTAGTCGGCGTCCTCGCGGGAGATGCCGTAGAGGTGGAAGAACAGGGCGTCGAGTTCGGCGCGGATCCGCTGACGGCGGTCCTGGTCCCAGCGGTAGGGGGTCCCTGTGCCACCGAGATTGGTGGCGAAGCCTTTCATATCGGTGGTGGTGTAGGTGAGTTCGATGACTCGCGGTGTAATGAAGGGTGCATGAGGGGACAGTTGGGCGGGTGTGGGCACGGGCAGCTGTTTGACGGTGAAGAAGGCCAAGTGAGTGCCACCCACCTTTTGGCGGGACGCGAAATCCAGTGCGTGTGACGAGAGGCAGGAGACCAGGCCAGCCGTGGAGCCTTTCTGGGGAAGCGCCAGGAGGGTTCCGTCAGGAGCGGCTGAGCGTGGGAAGACGCTGCTGATCATGGTTCGCTCGTCGGTTGCACGGCAAATGTCCCGCCACCCGAGAAGATATTCATGCGGCCACTCCTTCTCGGCGAGGCGCCTGCGGACGCCCGGGACTGGAATGTCTTCGCCGTCCTTATCGAACTTTCCTGATGGCATGTCCCTTTCCGTTACCCAGTACCGGGGCAGGGCCAGTAGGTCGCAACTGTCCTTCTCCTCCAGAGTGAGGGATCGAGTGACCCCCTCGACGTCGTACGTGGCCCACCGATGGTCGAAGTGGTGGAGCATCTTCGCTTCGTACAGAGGCAGCATCCGTGCCCCGCTCTTGGTGAAAATGTTGCCCTCCAGCGTCCAGCCAGAAGCTTCAAGCTCATCGCGGGGGCGGAGGAGAGCTGAGTCGTGGCTAATATTGAGGAGCCCCTGTGAGAAGGTCACTGCCCATGGGTTGCCGCTGGGCACGCCTTCGTTCAAGAACACAGGCAGGCTCCGGTACATCCTCAGAGTGATCTCAGCATCCCGACGGGACCTGAAAATCGGCAGTGTCCCGGTATTCGGATTGAGGCGCTCGATCTCCTCCGGTGTTAGCGCGAACGCCTTCTCCGCATCATCCAGTTCAGACGGGTCATGGAGGAAGAACGCGAATCGCGCCTTCGATTCACGCAGGGAGCGGCCGGTGAGAGACAGAATGCTGAACTTGAACGAGCGGTGTACGCCAGGGAAGAGGGGTGCCGCGTTCTCGAAGTCGTACAACACAGCAATAGACCCGCTCCGCACCAGGTCCTTCGAGAAATACTGTGTACGCGCGTCCGTCACAATCCCCGTCGGCACAATCACCCCCGCCCGCCCCTTCGGTCCAAGCAGAATCCGGTCCGTCTCGGTGAAAACGGAGTACGTGTTCAGGTTCCCCTGCCCCGTCAGGGGAACTCGCCCCGACCGCCTCAGAAAGTGGCTCTCCGCGTACACCTTCCGCTTGCCCGCCTCGAACTCCTCGTACAGCGGAAGGGTGTCCGGAGATTCCTTGAGCGCCTCGATCATCTTCTTGCGGACGGACGACCGGGATGCCTCGGCGATCTCCGGTGCCCGCTGGGCGAAGAACTCCTGCTCACGGAAGTCCACGCTGTCCCACGGCGGGTTGCCCACCACGGAGTCGAAGCCGCCGGCCCAGCCAGTCGCAGGGGAGACCCCCTGACCGTTCTCCGGAACGGAGAAGACCTCGGGGAACTCCAGGTGCCAGTGGAAGAAGCTGTACTGGTCGCGCAGACGCTTGATCTCCGCACGGGTCTCCGCAGCGACACCACCGCCACCCTGGTCCTCCAGCGCCTTGAACACCGAGTGCGTCACCGCGCGCGGGGCTTCCGGCGTCTTGAGCCACACGAACGCCGCGCACCAGGCGTCGGCCACACGCCGGGCACGCTTGTACGCCGAGGAGCCAGCCCACTCCTCGTACGCCTCCTCCTGGCGGCGCACGTCCGCCAACTTCTCCGCCTGAGCCAGCGTGATGGACCGAAGCCCGCTGGCGAAGACGGTGTTGGCGACCTGGACCGCCTCGTCGCCGAGGTCGAACAGGCTGCCCTGTCCGACCCGTTCCTGCTGGTTGATCTTCTCCAGCGCCTTGGCGTACTTCTTGTCATCGCCCTCGGTCGCGATGAAGGCGTCGTTGGGGATGCCGTCCCGCAGCAGCTTCGGCGTCGCCCCGATCAGCCCGTTGCCGTGCTTCACGTGGGCGTCGAGGAAGCCGAGCGGCTTGCCCGGTTCCAGCGCCTCCAGCCACAGCGACACCTTGGCCAGTTCCACCGCCAACGGGTTGAGGTCCACGCCGTAGATGCACCGTGCGACGACCTCGTGCAGCGCACGACGCACCGCATCCAACGTCGGCTCGGGGTTGCGTTCCCGTACGGCCGCCACCTGCTTGGCGATGCGCCGGGCCGCAGCCACCAGAAAGTGCCCGGAGCCGCACGCAGGGTCACACACCGTGAGCGACAGCAACGCATCCACGATCGAGTCCGCCGGGTCAGACGCGCCCGACTTCGACGCCGCTTCCTCGCCCCGCTTCACCGCGTCCCGTATCACCGGGTCCAGAGTCGAGTCCAGCAAGCACTCGATGAGCGACGACGGAGTGTAGTAACTACCCGTAGTCTTCCGGGTGTTGCCAGCGACCTCGACCAGCGTGAACGTACGGTCGGCCGTGCTGTGCTTGGGCTCCAGCTCCAGCAGGGACTCGTAGACGGAGCCCAGCTCCTCCGCGTCCAGGTGCCGGTAGTCGATCGCCCGCCAGCGGCCAGAACTGCCGTCCCGGACCTGCGACAGGTGCCGTACGGCTGTCAGCAGTGCCTCGTTGGACAGCTTCAGGCCACGCAGCGGGGCGTCCGCTTCCGTGTCGTTGAAGAGGCCGCCGAGACCGGGCAGGCCCAGCTCGGGACGGCCCGCCTCGTCGCCGAGGGCGTCCAGGACGATGCGCAGGGCCTCGTACAGGTCACCGTGTGCCGTACCCCGCCGCTTCCTTGCGTGGGCGCGCAACCGCGCCGACGAGAAGTACGCATCGTACCGCTCACGTGCCACCGCATCCGCCTTCGGCGACAGCAGCGCGTCGCGGTCCTCGGCCACGAAGACGAACAGCAGCCGGTACACGAGCCGCAGCAGCGCGGCCTGGAGGGGCTTCGGGCGGACGTCCTCGCGCAGGGCGGTGTTCTCCGGGTGTCGTAGGAAGCCCGTGCCCAGCGCGGTGATCGCGTCCTGGACGCCCTTGCGGAGCTGGTCCAGCGCCCGCGTCCCCGAGGCGATGGCCTCCGTGCGCCACTTCTCCAGTCGGCACGCGGATGGCGGCGTGTCCTCCGCCACCTCGAACCGCGACACATGCAGCACCCGGTACAGCAGCACGAACTCGCTGAACAGCTCGCCGTCGAAGATCGACTCCAGGTCGAACTCGACGTACGAGGCCGTGGCCAGGGCGCTGGAGTCGCGCAGCAGCCGTACCTGACGACCGTTCGTCAGGACGCCCCACAGGTGGGCCTCCGTGCGGTTCAGGCACTCCTGGAGCATCGACTGGGGCGGGACCGTGCCGGCGCCACCGGGGCGCTTGTCCAGGTCGGCATTCCAGGCCGTCTGGTGGATCAGCGCGTGCCGCCAGCGGTGGGAGACCGGGAACTTCTTCTCCGCGTCCGAGTCGGCGGCGATGCCCGCCGCCCCGACCTGCGTCAGCGGACCGAAGCCCAGCTCCCGCCAGAGCGGGGCCAGCCAATCGCTGCCCGCGCGGCCGGTCGGGTCGGCGGCCGGGTCGCCCGTCTCCCGGTCCTCGGGCAGGTGCTTGCGCAGCTCGCGCCACAGTGGCTTCAGGTACTCCCAGCTGCGCTCGGCCTCGTCGCGGACCGAGCGGGAGGACGGCAGGCCGTAGTCGGCCGGCTTCGAGCCGGGGACGTCCTTGCCCTCGGAGATCCGTACCAACATGTCGGCGGGCAGCAGCCCCCCGACTGTGTGGACGGCGGTGAACACCTGGTTGCGGGTGACGGCGGACATCAGGCGGACACTCCAGAAGCAGCAGGGGCGACGGCCGGGGCAGCGGCGGGGACGGCGGGCAGGTAGACGTACGCGCCGAGAATGTCGGCGGGCTTCTGCACGGTGACGGACAGGCCACGGACGATCTCACCGGACGCCTGGCGCACCCGGCGGTGCGAGGCATCAAGCTCTGCGGCCAGCTCCTCGCCGTAAGCCTCCAGATGGCCGTACACGTCCGGGAGCTGGGAGAGCAGACGTGTCATCGTGCGCTCGGCATAGTGGCGGTCCGTGCTCTCCGACGCCGTCGCGTCGAGCAGGTCCTTTGCCCGCTCCGGCGGCAGCCACTCCGCCTTCCTGGCCGAGCCCTCGAAGGCGACCAGCCGCGCGTCCTCCGCGACCAGCTGCTTGTCGCCGCTGCGGGAGGGCAGTGTGAGGTGGAAGCGGTAGCGGACGAGGAGCAGGGTGGTCATCGTGCCGACCGCATCCGTGGTGACCACACCGCAGCGGCGGGCCGGGCGGGCACCGTCCGCCTGGGTGTCCAAGGCGGCGTTCAGGACGTGGGACGCCAGCGCGCCCACGACGGGGTCCGTCCGCACCAGGGCCGCTTCCCCCCTCGCCACCGCCGGGTCCGCGCGGAACGGGATCGGGCGGTCCTTGTCGATCACCTCCGCGCCGACCGTCGGCGCCAGCGCGTCCCGCAAACCGATGGGCGTGCCGCCCACCTGGGCCGTGAAGTCCTCACCCTCCCCGCGGAGCACAGCACCGAGGGCGCCCAGGGACTCCCGAACGAACGTGTCGATCTCGCCCGCGCCGCCCAGCGCCTCCCGGACCGCGGCGACCTCGCGCGCCACCTCCTGCGGATGCACCGACCGCTGCGCGAATCGCGAGCGTGACGCCTTCTCGCGCTCGGCCGCAGAGTTCCAGTCGCTGTCCAGCGTCGCCGTGCTCACCTTGAACGCGTCCGCGCTGAACAGGGCGTCCTGGTCCTCACGGCCGCGCATCAGCAGCCACTCGACGATCGCGTCCGTCACGCCCGTCGACAGCTCGTCGGGCACGGAGACGGAGATGCCGAGGTCCTTCTTGATCTGGCGGTGCTTCTTGATCAACACCTCCAGGACCTTGCCGTCGATGCCGTTGTCGTCGCCGTACAGGGTGATGACGCGGACCTGGTCCCTGCGCTGGCCGTAGCGGTCGACGCGGCCCTCGCGCTGGTCGTGGCGGGTCGGGTTCCAGGCCAGGTCGTAGTGGATGACGGCGTCGAAGTGGTGCTGGAGGTTGACGCCCTCGGACAGGCAGTCGGTCGCGATCAGGACGCGGCGGGCGGCGGCGTCCTCGCCGGCTTCCTCCGCGAGCTTCTCGATGCGCTCCAGGCGCTGTTGCGGGGAGAGCGTGCCGGTGACCGCCTTGACGACCGTCTTGGCGCCGAGCGGGCCGCGCCTGCCGTTGTCCTTGTCGTTCTCCAGCTGCTCGGCGAGGTACTCGGCCGTCGGGATGTAGCGGCAGAACACGATCGGGTTGTGGCCGTCCGCGAGCAGCGCCTTGAGGTGCTTGATCAGAGCCTTGAGCTTCAGGTCCTTGGACGGGCCCTCCAACTGCTTCGCGATATCGGCGAGTTCACCGAGGTAGGAGCGCGGGTCCTCGGTGTCCTCGGTCGTCTCCGCGCCCGGAGCGACGTCCATGCCCTCCATCGCGTCGCTGTCGGCCGCGTCGCTGTTGAGGGGCGCTCCCAGTTTGTCGGCCTCCTCCGCCGACGCGGCGATCGCCGCCGCCGAACGTGTCCGCAGCGTCTGCGCGGCGGCGCGCGGGGACGACACCAGGGAGCGGAGCAGCGCGATCGCCGACCACCAGGCGATGCGTGCCTCCCGCTTGCCCTGGCTGCCCGCCTGCTCGACGCGCTCACTCGCGTACGCGATCGCGTCGTCGAGCAGGGCCCGGTACTCCGGCGACAGCTTGTACGTCTCGTCCTTGAAGTAGCGGTCCGAGGGGAACGCCGTCCGCTCCGCGAGGGAGTCGTCGCCGAGACCGTCCTCCTTGGTGAGGTACTGGCGCACGTCCGCCCGCTTGCGCGCCACGAAATGCTGGGCGAGAAGCTTCCTGCCCGCCTCGGAATCCAGGCTCACGTCGGCCAGTTCGGGCTTGACCAGGCCGAGGAGGTTGCGGAACGCGGACTCCTTGCCGCTGTGCGGGGTGGCCGTCACCAGCAGCAGGTGCCGCGTCTCGTCCTGCGCCACGCGGCGCAGCAGCTCGTAGCGGAGCTGGTTCTGCGAAGCCGTCGAGGTGTCGTCGGCGACCACGCAGGTGTGCGCCTCGTCGACGATCACCAGGTCGGGGCAGTGGCGCACGAAGTCGTCGCGGTGGCGGGGGGACTTGATGAAGTCCGTGGAGACGATGACGTGCGGGTACTTGTCGAAGAGCGACTGGCCCAGGTCCAGGCCCCGTTCGAGGCGTGAGACCGTCGAGGACAGGACCAGCTCCGCGTCGATGCCGAACTTCGTGCGCAGCTCCTGCTGCCACTGCTCTGCCAGCGCGGGGGAGCAGAGCACAGCAAGGCCCGTCGCCTCGCCCTGCGCGAGGAGTTCGCTCGCGACCAGGCCCGCCTCGATCGTCTTGCCGATGCCGACGTCGTCGGAGATCAGCATGCGGACCGTCTTCTGCCGCAGGGCCATCAGGAGAGGAACCAGCTGATATGCGCGCGGCTCCACCGCGATGCCGGCCAGCGAGCGGAACGGTCCCGCGCCCGAGCGGAAACCGACGCGCAGCGCCGTACGCAGCAGGCCCGCCGCACGCTGGTCACCGAGGTCGCTCGGTTCCGGCGCCGCGAACTTCGCCTCGTCAACCGTCTCGAACGCCGGGAACACGGCGGCGATGTCGTCGTCCGAGCCGCCCAGCGGACGCAGGACGAGCAGGTCGGGCTTGCTCTCGGGGAGCACCACCCATTCGCGGCCGCGGGCCTTCACCAGGGAACCGGCGGAGTACGTGAGTGCCATGTGAGTCTTCGAGTCCTCTGGATGGGCGGTCAGTTGGCGGCCGGAGAGCCGAAGTAGCGGGCGTTGGCGGCGGCGACGGCGTCCCAGTCGGCGCCCTGAGCGAAGCGGATGACGTCCCAGCGGGCGTTGAACAGACGGTCCTCGGCGTCCTCGTCCCGGGAACTGTCCTGCTCCTGGTCCGGCAGGTCCACGAAGACCGCCACGTTCACGCCGGGCAGGCGGTACACGTAGTCGGGGGTGGCCATCGCCTCGGTGAGGAACGAGCCCGGTTCGTCCGGAAGCCGCAGGCCGCGCGCCTTCGCCCAGCCCAGGAAGTCGCCCCGCGCGGCCAGCTCGGCCGCCGACGCAGCCTCGGCCGATGCCTCGACGGCCGCCCCCGCCGCCGCCTCGACCGGCGTCGGCTCGGCGGCGGGGGAAACCTGGTCGAGCAGCCGCCGGTACTGCTCCGACCGCGACTCCCCGCGCGCCTCGCGCCGGGCCGTCGCCGACGCCAGCCGCACCAGCAGATCCCGTACCGAATGCCGGTTGATGAGGGCGTGGTTGAGCTGGTTGCCGTACGTCAGCAGGCACTCGTAGCAGCCGAGCGCGCACGGCCGGTCGGGGTGGGGGCCGCCCAGGTCGTTGCCGTCCACGTCGAAGTGGCAGATGTCCAGGGCGCGTACGGCCGCCTTGGCCAGGGCGTCCTTCTCCGCCTGGAGTCGGCGCAGCACACCCGCCCCGCCCTCGGCTGCCTCCGTGAAGAGGATGCGGCCCCGGGGGCCGTCGTCCGGTGGCAGCAGCTCGCTGGACAGCTCGGCGTCCTCCAGCTCGAACGCGGCCTCGATGCCCCGCTCCAGTGCGTACATCAGGGAGAGCGCCACCGGCTCCGGCAGCGGCTCGTCGAGGGTGACGACGAGGATGTTGCGGCGGTCCTCCACATACGGGATGACCCGCTTCTTGCGGCGCCGCTCGTTGCCGTCCGCGTCGATCACGGGCAGCTCGCTGGAGTCGCCGGATGCCTCGGCGGCGTCCTTGTCGTTCATCCAGCGGCCGTCCGCGAGGTCCAGCCAGTACCCGGCCGGCTCGTCGGCCTTGGCGCGCACCCGGCCGGTGTTGGTGATCCGGACGGTCGCCGAGTCGCCGTACGCCACCTCGGCGAGCGGCGCGCCCGAGGCGTCGGTGACCGACGCGTTCAGCCGGCCCTTGCGGGTGCCGTGGTCCTGGAAACGGTACGACGTCTCCAGCTTGAAGCCGGCGCGGCGCCGCTCCTCCTCGTCGGACGAGATCCGCTCACGGCGGGTGGTGTACACGGTGTGCAGGTGCAGCAGGCCGTACGTCGCAGCGCCCAGCGGCTCGTCGCACATGGCGCAGCGGTCCTCCAGCTGCTCCGGGTCGTGGTGGTAGCCGCAACTCGCGCAGCGGCGGGCCTCGCTGGTCGCCAGCTCGCCCGAGGAGTCCGGCGGCAGCTGGATGCGGGTCACCTGGTAGCGGGCGCCCTCGTGGTAGATCAGCGCACCCGGGCCGAACTCGCGGATCGCGAGGAAACGGGGCCGCTGGAGGTAGTCACCGTCCCCACGGCGGCGGCCGACGGTCGGGATGTACGCGGCGAGCGGGAGCCGCGGGAAGCTGTAGCCGGGCAGGAAGCCCTCGGACGCGAGATAGCGGTACGGGTTGAAGTCGGAGAGGACCGACTTGCTGTCGACGCTCTCGTTCATCAGCAGGTTCAGCTGTGTCTCGGCCTCACGGCGGCGGGCGTTGGCTCGGACGCGGTCGCCCTCGGTGAGGCTGTAGTCCAGGCGGCGCCTGTTCTGGATGTACTGGTCGTCGAGCGCGGAGCGGAACAGCTGCCGCCAGCGGTCGAAGGCCCGGTCGAAGCGGGTCGCGACGGTCGCCACCCGGTCCTGGATCCAGTCGTCGTGCCACCAGGTGGTGTCGGCGAAGTCGGGCAGGAGCGGGCCGAGGACGCGCAGGGCGGCGTCGACGGTGCGGCGCCGGGCGCTCTCGTCGAGGGAGGCGGCGAGGATGTCCGGCAGCAGCTCCAGCGCGGGGTTCGGGCGCTCTCCCGTGTCCGGGTACGACACGTCGAGCACCTCGGGGACGGCCCGGCCCAGCTTCAGGCCGGCCTCCGCGATCCAGATGCCCTGGAGGTGGGAGAGGACCAGGTCCTCGTTGGCGAGGTCCAGCCGCGGCGGGGCGACGGCGCCCGCGACCATGCGCTCCGAGCGGCGGAAGTAGTACTGGTCGTGGCTGTTGCCCGTCGCGCAGTACGTGGTGACGAGGGCGGGCTGTCCGCTGCGGCCCGCGCGGCCCGAGCGCTGTGCGTAGTTCGCGGGTGTGGGCGGCACGTTACGCATCATCACCGCGTTGAGCTGCGAGATGTCGACGCCCAGCTCCATCGTCGGGGAGCAGTACAGCAGCTTCAGCTCCGCCTTGCGGAACGCCTCCTCGCGCTGCTCCCGCTCCTCCGGCGACACCTGCGCGGTGTGCTCGCGTGCGAACAGGCCGGACAGGGCGCCCGCCGCGTCCTTGTACAGATCGCGGAAGAAGGTGTTGACGCGCGGGCCGTCGCCGCTCTGGTAGGTGCGGGTCAGCGGGTCGTGCGTGCCGCGCTCGCCCCTGCCCGCACGCCAGACGAGGGATTGGGCGGCCACCCGGTAGCCCGTGGCGGCCGGGGCGGAGGACCTGCGGTAGCGGCCCGAGCGCTGCGGCGCCTCCGTGACCTCCTTGACCAGGCCCGCCTTGGCCAGGACCTTCAGCAACTCCTCGATGACCAGCTGGAGATCGGCGGGGTCCAGCTTCTTGAACGAGGTGTCCGCACGCCGCAGATACTTGCCGAACTTGCCGCGCGCCGACAGGAACAGGGCCGAGCGGTCCATGCCTGGACGGGAGGGGTGCGGATAGGCCGTGCCGACCTTCGGCCTGTCCGCGGCGGACAGCACCCACGGGTCGATCAGCCGCTCCTCACTCGCCCGCTGGAGCGAGTCGAAGTCGTCACGGAAGTAGGACACGTCGATGGCGAGGGAGCGGCGCATCTCGTTGAGCAGCGCCTTCATGACCTCGGCCCGCAGCGCCGGGTCGGCGTCGCGCAGCGCGTCGTGCGTGCCCACCCACCGGTCCTGCTTGGCCGCCACCCAGTCCAGGTCCTCGTAGCCGATCTCCAGCAGGCCGGTCTGCTCCAGGTTCGGCATGGTGATGCGCCAGCCGCGCTCCAGATCCAGATACAGCCGGAACGCGATCACGTCACGGAGGGTCTTGGCGGCGTTGCGGGCGAGGGAGGGCGGCAGCTCGCTCTCGCCGGTGTAGTCGGCCGGCTCGATGGCGAGCGCGTTGGTCACCGCCGAAGCCAGTTCCTCGTGGTGGACACCGTCCTCGCCCGCGTCAAGAGCCGCCCGGTACAGGGCGCCGCGCAACTGCGTGATCTGCACGAAGTCGTTGAAGTGCCCCGCCTGGAGGGACGCGTCCTGCCGGTTGTCGACGAAGGTGAGGAGCTTGCGCGCCTCCTTGTCCAGGGTTTCCTCCGGCACCGACTTCAGCGAGCGCACCACCGAGGCGGAGATCAGCGAGGTCGCGGAGGACCGGCCCTCCTGGTCGAGCGTCGCCAGCTTCGCGAAGTCCCGGCCGCGCGTCTGCTCGTACGCGACGCCGCAGTGCAGACAGAAGAGGAAGGGGGAGGGGACGAACGCGGCCTGGAGTTCGCCGCTCCCCTCACGACCACGCGGATCGACGGTGACGGCACGCGGCACCCGGTCGCGGTAGGCCTTCTTGACGACCTCCTGACCCTTGTCATCCAGCTCCAGCCAGGACTCGGGCAGCCGGCGGTCGTCCACGGCGTACTGGACGTTGGAGGGCCAGGCCCGCTCGTGGTCGACGTACAGATAACCGTCGCCCTGCCGGCCGCCCGTCGCGGAGGTGTCCCGGCGCGCCTCGTACCGGACCTCGCCGTCATGCTCGATGCGCCACACCGTCAGGTACTCCTGGCCGCACTCCCGGCAGAACGCCAGCGGCATCAGCAACTTGCCGTCGCTGCCCGGCTGTTCGAGCTGGTACGAGCGGGTGAGGTGGCGGGAGAGCTTGTCCTCCAGGGTGACGTACACGGTGTCGCCCTTGGAGAGGAACTGGTGCAGCCGGAACGCGAACAGCGGCCGCTCCGTCACCGGGTGGCGGGCCTGCGAGCCTGCCTCCAGGGTGGCGCGGATCGCGGCGACGCACTGGCCCTCGGCGACCCCGGTCCGCTCGTGCAGCTCCCTTGCCGCGACCTCGATCTTCGTGGGCCGCTGCCGGACCAGCCGCCCGGTTGCTTCGTCCGTGGCCAGTCCGAAACGGGTCTCGATCCAGCGGGCCAGCGGATCGCGCACGAGATCGTCGTACGCGCGGGGCGCGGCGGGGGAGGTGAGGCGCTCGGCGGGAACAGCCTCGGGTGTGTCGCCGGTCGCGCGCACCAGGGTCTCGCCGATGACGTGCTCCGGACGCACCGGCGTACCGAAAAGGGTGCTCGCCACCCCGGCGACGACCTTCTTCTGGTCGTCGAGGGTGCCCTCCGTCGACATCGTGGCCGACGTGCCGATGCACTGCAGGTCCTGCGCCTGGCACGCCTCGCGGACGCGGCGGATCAGCAGGGCGACGTCGGCGCCCTGCCGGCCGCGGTAGGTGTGCAGCTCGTCGAAGACCAGGAACTCCAGGCCCCGCGCCATCTTGATGAGACTCGCCCGGTCGGCGGGGCGGGTCAGCATCAGTTCCAGCATCACGTAGTTGGTGAGCAGGATGTCCGGCGGGTTGTCGCGGATCTCCTTGCGCTTCTCGTCGTCCTCCTGGCCCGTGTACCGGGCGAAGGTGACCGGCTCGCGGCCCGCGCCGTATCCGTCGCGCAGGTACTTCTCCAGCTCCTTGAGCTGGCTGTTGGCGAGCGCGTTCATCGGGTAGACGATGATCGCCCGGACCCTCTTGGGGGCGTTCGGTCCCTCGGCGTCCCGCTGGTGGAGCACCTTGTTCACGATCGGCACGATGTACGCGAGCGACTTGCCGGACCCGGTGCCCGTCGTCAGGACGTACGACGCGCCGGACGCGGCGGCGTCGATCGCCTCGCGCTGGTGCTGGTGAAGCGTCAGCGGACGGCCGTCGGGGACCGTTCCGCCCTCGGTCTTCCTCGCCTGGAAGATCCGGGCGCACTCCTCGTGCAGCACCTTCTGCCCGGCGAGCTCCACCACCGTGCCGCCGCTCTGGAAGAACGGGTTCAGCGACAGCCACGGGTCGGGCCACTGCGACTTGCTGTTGAGGTCGTCCTCGACGAACGCCGCGATGCGGTCGTCGCGGATGACGGTGCCGCCCTCGGTGAAGGAGCGGTAGTCGCGGATGAGCGTGCGGTGGACACCGAAGACGTCCATGCCCGCACCGGAGGCGGTGACCGGCGCCGGCTCCGGCTTCGGGGGACCGGCCTGCCGGGCGGGTACCTCGGCGGCGGACGTACGCAGCGGGCGGGTCGGGTCCAGGGCGCCCCAGTGCGGCAGCCGCGACGTGTCGCCGTCCTGTCCGGCCAGCGGAAGCAACGCGTCGCGTACGGCCACGGCGTCCGCGGGACGTGCCGCAGGGTCCTTGGCCAGCAGCCGGTCCACGAGGCGGGCGAGCTCCGCGGGGATCTCGCTGCGGATGAGCGTGATGGGCGTCGGCGCCTCGCGTGTGTGCTTCGTGGCCAGCTCGAAGGGCGACTCGCTGGTGAACGGGGGTACGCCCACGAGCATCTCGTAGAGCACACAACCCAGTGCGTACAGATCGGCCGCCTGCGTGACCTGCTTGGCCTCGAACTGCTCGGGAGCCATGTAGCGGGCGGTGCCCACGCTCACGCCCGTGCTGGTCAGCCGGGCTTCGTCCGGGTCGTCGACGATCCGGCCCATGCCGAAGTCGAGGACCTTGACGGTGCCGCCCTGCGTCAGCATGACGTTGGCGGGCTTGAGGTCGCGGTGGACGATCTCGGCCGCGTGCGCGGCGGCGAGGCCCGAAGCGATCTGGGCGCCGATGGCGGCGGCCCAGGATACGGGCAGTTGCCGCTCCTCCGCGATGAGGTCACGGAGGGTCTCGCCGCTCAGGAACTCCATCGCGAGGTAGGGAAGGCCGTCCTGGTCGTCGGCCACCCCACCGGCGACGATGCGCGTGAGGTTGACGTCGTCGAGGCGACGCATGATGCGCACCTCGCGGGCGAAACGTTCGGTGGCCTTGAGGTCCGAACTGGTGTCGATCCGGGTGCCCGTGCGGCGGCGCAGGATGGTCTTGACGGCGACCGTGCGGTCAGAAGTGCCTTCGGCGGCCTGGAGATCCTCGGCCCGGTGGACCTCTCCCATGTTGCCCTTGCCGATGACATGCCCGATGCGGAACCTGCCGTCCAGCAGCTCCTGGCTCACTGCCGCTCCCCTCGTTCTCTGCCGCCCCGTTCCCGCCCTCGCGCGTGAGGGTAAGGAAGCGGAACGTGCCCCCTGCACGCGTTGCCGCTCCGCTCATCGTGACAGAGCGGAGGTGCGGTGTCCGCAACCGTACACGAAACTCACTGCACCCAACAGCTCGTCAGTCCGTTGACATTGTCAACGCGCCGCCATACGCTCTGTCGTGTCATCGGCTAGGGGGGTGGGCGGTGTGAAGCATCAATCCGTCGCAGGGGCGGCAGGCGGTGCGTCCGGGTGGGACCCGACCCGCGCCGCGGGGGAGGCGCAGGGTGCTCGGTCGGGTCGCGCACCCGGAATGAAGGCCGCTCTGACGGAATTGCTGGCCCGCCTGCGTCATGCGGCGGTCGGCGGCGCCGTGCCGGAATCCGTGTTCCTGGAGCAAGCCGGCGCCCTGGGGCTCGGTGATGCCGAGCGGGAACGGCTTCGCGAGGAACTGGCAGGGCTGGGGCTGCCCGTCCTGGGGGCGGTAGTGCATGCAGACGGTGACGGTCCGAATGCGGAAAAGGTTGCACGAATCCGTGAAGAAAATGTGTCCAGCTCTACTTCTGTCGTCGGTGACGTCGTTCGGGCGCTACTGAGCCGGTACGCCGACCCTGAGGGCTACGTGACTGCCCGCGCACTGGATGGCGTCGTCCGTCTGGCCGGCCTCGGTGCGCCAGAGGCAGCGGCCCTGCGGGCCGGGGCGCGTGTGCGCAGCGACGCCGTTGCCACGGCGGTGACGAGCGCGGAGACCGCGGTCAAGCTCACCGACGTCGAGGAACGCGCACCGGAGGGTGGTGCGGAGGACGAGCCAGTCCCGTTGCCGGACACGGAGACCGCAAGGGCCATCGGGGATCTCACGGCCGCTGCTGCCGCTGCGCTGGCCGTCCTGGAGAACGACCGCTTCCGCAGGCGGCCGGAGACGCGTCTGCTGAGTGCCGAAGCGGAAGTCGGACTCGCCGTGCTGCTGCGTGGCGGACCGGACCGCATGACGGAGGAACCCGATGACGACACGCTGAGCGGCCTGCCCCCCGACGACCTTCGGATCCGGGCCCGGGACTGTCTCGTCCTGCACAACCAGCGACTCGTGCACAAGATGGTGCCCCGGTATCTGGAGCAGGGGCTGGACTACGAGGATCTGTTCCAGCACGGCGTGCTGGGGCTGATCCGGGCGGCGCGGAAGTTCGACCCGGCCAAGGGCTTCAAGTTCTCGACGTATGCGACCTGGTGGATCCGCCAGTCGATCAGCCGGGCCATCGCGGACGAGGGCGCCGTCATTCGCATCCCGGTCCATATGCACGAACAGATGCGCAAGGTGGCGCTGGCGGAACGCACCCTCGCGGTACAGGGGCGGCCCGCCGGAATCGCTGACGTGGCCGTGCACTGCGACATGACCCTGCAGAAGGTCGAGGAGATCCGGAGGCTGAGCCGGCGCACCGACTCCCTCGACCGCGTCATCGGAGACGGGGTCACCCTGGGCGACTTCATCGGATGGACGAATCCACTGCCGCCGGTGGAGAAGGTCGTGCTCGACGCCATGCTGCTGGAACAGATCATGAGTGTGGTCGACACGCTCCCCGAACGCGAGGCCCATATCCTCATCCGGCGCCTGGGTCTGGACGGGGGCGAGCCGTCGACCCTGGACGAGCTGGGCAAGCAGATCGGACGGACCCGCGAGCGCGTCAGGCAGATCGAGTCCAAGGCCAAGAAGAAGTTCCAGTATCGGCTGGTGGCGGCCGGACTCACCGCCGCATACCAGTACGACGGGGGCTATGCAGAGGAACCCGACAGGGCCGACAAGCCGGCCGGTGAGCGGCGAACCGGCAACGGTGCGCGGGCCAGGACGGAGAGTGCCGGGGCACAGCGGGTGCCCGACACGCTGTCCGACTCCGCAGCGAAGCAGGCTCCGCCCGAAGGAACGGAGCCGTCCGCCGAAGCGGGGGAGACGCTGGAC
The DNA here is from genome assembly GCF_014205255.1 of Streptomyces caelestis. Lineage (GTDB taxonomy): Bacteria > Actinomycetota > Actinomycetes > Streptomycetales > Streptomycetaceae > Streptomyces > Streptomyces caelestis. Next base: position 7,942,288 of record NZ_JACHNE010000001.1, read on the forward strand.
GGCGAATGCCCCGGAGCGCGAACGACTGCCGCCCCTGGCGCTCATACCGAACCGGGCGAGGCGTCGACGGACTCTGCGACAGACGCGCCGTCGGAGGCTCAGACCGCACCTGCGGTCGAACTCGGGAAGCAGACGGACCGCCGGTCCGAGGGGCGCTGCGATGATCCCCCACCGGTGGCGGAGCCACAGCTTGGGCCAGCGGCCGCCGCACACGATGCCGCATCGGATGTCGGTCTGGTTCCGAAGCCACGCACGGAGCCGGCACTGGAGTCTGCGCCGGAGTGTTCACGTTCGGCGCAGGCTGCCACCGAGGCGAGCGGACCGTCAGTCCCTGAGCCGGTGGTTCCCGAATCCACGCAGTACACAGCGGACTGGCAGAAGGCGCTGCGGATGCCGCCTGAGTTCGGCGGGGGAGTGGCGTGGCTCGCCGAGTACGCCCTGCTGGCGGTGGGGCATTCGCAGCTCATCGTGCTGCTCGGTAGGTCCTCGGCCGACGCCGTTGCGCGTGCCGCGCGCGACAGGGGAATGCTCGACCGGCCGGTGATATCGGCCCTGGAGGTACTGCGGCGAGTGTTCGACGCCGTGAAGGAGGCTGAGCTACGGCCGGACGACTTCTTCGAGAGACCGGCCGGGGCGCTGGTAGGCATGACTCCGCGCGCGTATCTGGCAGCCAGGCCCCTGGTACTGAGTGAGTCGCGCCTCGCACTGCGTGACTCCTTGCGGGAGTTCGTTGCCGAGGTCCCGCTGCGTGCCGGCCAGGGAGAAGCACCCGAGGACAGTTCGCCCGGCAGCTTCGTGGCAGGGCCCCGTTCGGAGCGGGGGCTAGTGCCCGAGGACGGCGCGCAGGTGCGCGCAGCCGGAGTGCCGGACGGCACATCGGCCTCACTCGACGGCCCCCGGGCGGACCTGGACGGCCCTTCGGTGGATTCGCCGGACGAGGTCCGGGCTGGGGCGGTTCGCGCGGATGGGCCGCTTGAAGTCAGCCGCGACCAGGTGGACGCAGAGGCCAACGCCGTGCCAGGCAGCCAGCGGCCACAGGAAGACAGGGCTGGAATGCAGACACAGCCGCTCAGAGCTGGTGACCCGGAGGCCGACCACGGCAGTGCTGAGGCACCGGCGGCCCAGGAGCAGCTCATGTCTCTGCTCAATGCCAGGCGCGAATCCAGGTCCTCCAGAAGGCCGGGGGAAATACCTCAAGCGAAAACCGCACACCCCGGCACCGGGCGGGGAGAAGCGGAACCAGATGCCGAACGGCGCCTCAACGACGTGCGCCAGGCGCACGAAGCCGAACTGACACGCGAACGGGACGAACCCCAACGTTACCTCGCAGCGGAGCGGCAGGCCGCCGACGCCCGACACATCGCCGCCCTCGCGGACACCGAGCACCAGCTCAACGTCCTGGAGGAGACGCTGCTGCGCCGAGCGGACAGGGCGCTGCTCCGCAAGGAGCAGCACCTGCGCGCACAGGCGGAGGAGCGGATCGCGCGCCTCAAGGACGGGCATCGCGAGGCGCAGCAGACCTTGATCGAGCGGGCGGAACACGCCGAGCAGAGAGAACGCGCGGTCCGGACAGCGCTGGCCGCGTCTCGCGAGCGCGGTGCCCGGGCGGAGCAGCGCGCCCATGACGCCGAGCAACTCGCCCGTGCGGCCGAACAGCGCGCGCACGAGGCGGAACACAGGGCGAGAACGGCCGAAGAGCGGGCAGCGGTACTGCACCTGCGGGCGAACGAAGCCCAGCGGCGGGCGGAGGAAACCGGCCAGCTGCTGCGGCGCTACCGCGAAGAGGGGGAGGCCCGCATCGCTGGCCTCGAGCAGCGGCTGCGGCAGGCAGAGGCCCAGATCGCCGAACGCGACAGGGCTCTCCATACCGCCCAGCAGCAGGCATCGGCCCAGGTCGCGGCGGCCGAACAGCGTGCCGCAGCGCGCATCGCCCAGACTGAGCACGACGCCTGGGCTCGCATCACCGAAGTGCAGCAACAACTTGTCGCCGAGCGCGAAGCCGCTGCGGATCGCCCCCCCCTTCGGGATCGCTGGCGCCGGTCCTGACGCCGAACTCCAAACCCCGGGCCCGTCCCGTGCCCAGCCCCACTCGTACCCGCTTCAGGAGCACCACGTTGGACCCCAGACAGGAACTCGTCTCCTCCTTGCACCGTCGGCTCGTCGGCCCTGCCTTTGGGACACACGAGCTGCTCGAAGCGCCACCGGACCGCGAATACCTCATGGGCACCCTGTATCCACAGGAAGCCGACCTTCAACGGCAGTTGGACCTCGCGGCAGAGGAGCTCGACGGCGCCGGTACAGAGGGCGGCGCCGACGACACGGCGCCCGCGGTGGACCCCGTGCCCGAGTCCAACTCCTGGCTGCCGTCCTCACTCGGCCTCAGCTTCTACACCGACGCAACGACCATCGACGTGCGCTGCGCCGGAGCCCGCTACAAGACTCTGGCCGCCACCGGTGAGCGGGGCCGCCGCTGGGAACGCGTCCCGCTACCCGAAGAGACTCACGCGCTCGGACCCGACCGGGACCACGTCCCCGTGCTCGACGGACGTGCCGAGATCCGCATCCGCAGGCGCGCTTTCGGTTCCGGACAGCTTGTCACCGTAGCCCTGGTGAACATCGCCCACCACGAACCGACCCTGGGCAAGGCCACGCAATGGGACCGGATGCTCTTCCAGATCGAACTGGAAGCGCGGCCCGCGGACGGCGATGTTCTGCCCTACCCGAGCGTGCGGCTGGCCAGCCGTGACCCGGAGGAACAGGAACTGCGTCTGCAGTACCGGCACGTCCGCACACACGCCGTCGGCCACGGATGCGCCGTCGAGGAACGGTATGCCGCGCCCGACGAGCGCGGCGATCGGGCGGTCACGGCTCTCAAGGCCGCCGTCATGCCGGAGGCCGAGGTCAGCGGGGTACGGGCCGCCGGCTTCACCGGCTCCCCCGTACTGAACGTGCTCCACCTCGCCGACCCTTCCGTGCCTCTGGCTCAATTGCATGAGGAACTCGCGGAGTTCGCAGCCGACTATCGGGCCTGGTACGTGGGGCAGCTGAACACCGAGGTCCCCGCATGGGGCCGGGAGGCCGCCGACCGAGTCCTGGCCCGCGTCAACGCCGCCGTCACCCGAATCGAGTCCGGCGTTCGCACCCTCTGCGACCCGGCGCGGCCCGAGCTTCAGCACGCGTTCCGCACCGCGAACCGCGCGATGGCCCTCCAGATGCGGCACTCCGCCCGAGACCAGGCAGGTGAGCGCCGAGCCCGCCGTGACGCGGTGCTCCTCGACCCGGAGCCCAGCCAGGACGCCGTGTGGCGGCCCTTCCAGCTCGCGTTCTTCCTGCTCGCCCTCGACGGCGTGGCAGACCCCCGGCACCGCGACCGGACGACAGCCGACCTGATCTGGTTCCCGACCGGCGGCGGCAAGACGGAGGCCTATCTCCTGCTGGCCGCGTTCGCGATGGTGCTCCGCCGGGGCGAGGAGGACGGTGGGGGCACCGCGGTGCTGAGCCGCTACACCCTGAGCCTGCTCACCACCCAGCAGTTCCAACGCGCGGCCACCACCGTCTGCGCTCTGGAGACGCTGCGCCGCGCCCACCCGGCCCGCTACGGGGACGAGCCCTTCTCCATCGGCCTGTGGGTCGGCGAGGCCACCTCCCCGAACTCGTACGAGAAGGCACGCGCGGTCTTCGACGACGTGCGCGGCGCCGCCCGGCCCGACGACGTCTTCATCCTCGACCGCTGCCCGTGGTGCGGCACACGCATCATGCCCGCCCACAAGTCACCCGACATCGGGGACTACGGAGTACGCGCCACCGCCGACTCCTTCACCTTCTACTGCCCGCGCCGGGAGTGCGCCTTCCACGACGAGCTGCCCGTCGCCGTCGTCGACGAGCAACTGTACGACCGGCCGCCCACCTTCGTCCTGGGCACCGTGGACAAGTTCGCCCGGCTCGCGTGGGAGCCGCGCTCGGGACGGCTGTTCGGCGCGGGCAGCGGGAACCGGCCGCCGTCCCTCGTCATCCAGGACGAGCTGCACCTGCTCACCGGCCCGCTGGGCACCACCGTCGGCCTGTACGAGGCGGCGGTACTCGGGCTGTGCACCGACCGTGACGGGATCGGACCCAAGGTCGTGGCCTCGACGGCGACGATCCGCCGCTCCGGCGAGCAGATCCGCGCCCTCTACGGCAGCCGCGCACAGCTCTTCCCGCCCGCCGGACTCGACGCCCGGCACTCCTACTTCGCCGAACCCGATACCTCCCGCCCCGGCCGCCGCTACCTCGGCGTCATGGCCCAGGGACACACAGCAGGACGCGCCGCCGTCGCCACCGCCGCCGCGATGCTGCAAGGCGCCTACGAACTCCCCGAGGAACACCGCGACGCCTACTGGACGCTGGTCGCCTACCACCACAGCCTCCGCGAACTCGGCCGTACGGTCACGGCCGCGGCCGACGACATCCCCGCACAGCTCACCGGGCTGGACTCGGGTTCGGGAGCCAGAGCACTGCCTGACCACCAGGTACAGGAACTCACCAGCAACCTGCCGCGCGCCGAACAGCCCGTCCTCCTCGACCGGCTCGAAAAACCCTGGAGCGATCCGCAGTCGGTGTCGTTCCTGCCGTGCACCAACATGCTGTCCGTCGGCATCGACGTGAAGAGGCTCGCCCTGATGCTCATGCAGGGGCAGCCCAAGACGACGGCCGAATACATCCAGGCCACCAGCCGGGTCGGCCGGCACACCGTGCCCGGTCTCGTCGTCACCTTCTTCAACGCCACCCGCCCCAGAGACCGTTCGCACTACGAGACCTTCGACGTGTACCACCGCTCCCTCTACCGGCACGTCGAACCGACCAGCGTCACCCCCTGGTCCGTCCCCTCACGTCGGCGTGCCCTGCACGCCGCGCTCGTCATCCTCGTACGCCACCGCCTCGGCCTCGCCGCCGAGAACCAGGCCGGGCACATCCTCGACCGGCTGCCTGAAATGGAAGCCCTTGTCGATGAGCTGGCGGCGCGGGCCGCCGCCGGTGAACCGTATGCCGCCGACGCCGTACGCAAGGAACTCGCGGAACTCCTCGCCGACTGGGAGGACGCCGCCCGCGAGGCCCGCAAGAACGGCCGCGAGCTCTACTACCGCAGCCAGGGCAAGGGACAGTCCAACCTGATCAAGAGCTTCGAGCAGCGCTACGGCCTGTGGGAGACACCGAATTCGATGCGCAACGTCGACCGGGAATGCCAGGTGATGGTGAAGGGAGCCGACCTGTGAGCCGCACACTCCGCGTACGCCAGTCGCAGACCGTTCTGCCGTTCGGTGTCGGGGCCGTCTTCGACATCCAGGGCGAGTCGTTCGTCGCCACGGGGATCGGCGACTGGCCGCAGAAGGCCAAACAGCGGATCGAGTCGCCGCGGCTCGCCGGCCGACTCGGCGTCACGGGCTTCTACGCCGCACCCCCCACCGCCAACGACCGCTTCGACAGCCCCGACGCTCCCGGAGCTCCCTACATCCGCTTCCCGTCCTGGCTGTTCTGCGGGGCATGCCGGCGTATGAAGCGGTGGCGCATCGCCGACGAGAAGCAGGGGCAGCCGCCTCGCTGCCCCTCATGCTCACCCGGCCGGACCCTCGCCCCCATGCGGTTCGTCCAGATCTGCGCGGCCGGTCACCTCGGCGACGTGGACTGGTGGTTCTGGGCTCACTCGCGGCGAGAAGCAGGCGAACGGCGGCAGTGCGGCGAACGCGAGAGGCTCCGTTTCCTGGTGTCCGAGCGCGCCTCCGGCCTCGAAGCGCTCTCCGTCACGTGCACGGCCAAGGAATGCGGGGCATCCCGCGACCTGCTCGACATCCTCGGCACACACGGCATGCGCTGTTCGGGACGCAACCCCTGGCAGCGGGCCAACGAGGCCACGGAGTGCGCCATGCCCGTCCAGATCGTGCAGCGCACGGCGGGCAACCTGTACTACCCGGTCGTGCACTCGGCGCTCGACATCCCCGAGTCGGACGCGCCTGCAGCGCACGGAGACGAGGAACTCGCCGAACGCGTACGCGAGCACGACCTGTGGGTGTCGCTCTGCCGGGTCGCAGGCACCCCACGGGCCGATGTCTTCCGCACGATGATCCAGGAGGACACCGGCGCCGACGACCACCTTCTCGATGCCCTTCTCGCCGAGGAGACCGGGCAGCCCTTGCCCGTCGCATCATCCGATCCGGGCTTGGCGCCCACCCGCCCCGACCTCAGCCGCGAGGAGTGGGCCGCCTTCACCGCGCCGACCCCACCCGCCACTAGGGACTTCACGCTGCGCGATACCACCCTCGGGCTCGGCCAGGAGATCGCCGAACCCTGGGCCGGCCTGCACCGCCGCATCGGCCGGATCGTGCTCGCCGACCGATTGCGCGAAGTACGCGCACTGTCCGGCTTCAGCCGGGTCTCCCCGGATGCGGCTCTCGTTCCCGCCGACACCGCCCGGCGCCTCAAGTGGCTCCCGGCCGTCGAAGTCTTCGGAGAAGGCATCCTCCTCACCCTCGACAAGGCGGAACTCACCTCGTGGGAAAACGGCCTGGAGGTGCGCCGGCGCGTCGCGGGCATGCGTGCCGACCTCGACCGCTCCTTTCAGAAAGAACGGCTCCAAGCCCTGACCGGGGAAGAACTCTCCCCGCGCTTCGTCCTTCTGCACACCCTTGCCCACCTGCTGATCCGCCAGCTCTCCTTCGAATCCGGCTACACGACGGCCAGCCTGCGCGAACGCGTCTACGCACGCCCCGAACAGGATCAGTACGGCATCCTCGTCTACACCGCCGCGGGAGACGCCGAAGGCACCCTCGGCGGGCTCGTACAGCAGGGCGAGCCGCCGCGCCTCGCCGAGACCCTGCTGCGGATGACCGAAGCCGCCGCCTGGTGCTCAGCCGACCCCCTCTGCGCCGAACACACCGGCCAGGGCTTCGGCAACCTCAACCGTGCGGCGTGCCACGCCTGTGCCCTGCTGCCCGAGACGAGCTGCGAGACCGGCAACACTCTCCTCGACCGCGCTCTCGTCGTCGGCGGCGAACAGGTACCCGGCTACCTGGAGTCGATCGTCACTGCTGCCCGGAGCTCCGCGGTGGATGCCCTGGAGGAAATGTGACCCTCACGTACCTCGACCTCGTACCGGAACAGCGCTTCTGCCTCGACGGCCTTCCCTTTGACGGTAATCACCTGATCAGCGGACCGCCCGGCAGCGGCAAGAGTCTCCTGGCGGTCCAACGGGCCATCATGCTCGCCCTCACCGGAACCCCGGCGGTCCTGCTGACCCGGTCCAATCTGCTCCGTCAGTCACTGGCCGCGACCGTACACGCGCTCGGCCCGGCGGACCGCAGCGTGCGCGTGGCGACCGCGCACGCGTGGCTCACCGAGTGGTACGGCGGACAGCCGGCGCGTGGTACGGACGGCTGGTTCGACTGGCCCGCCTTCTACGACCGTGCCGTGGAGACCGGCCCGGTGCCCGGACTCACCCTGGTCGTCGACGAAGGGCAGGACCTCCCGCCGGAGTTCTATCGCCTCTGCCGACTGCTCGGAGCCCGGACGACCGTGTTCGCGGACGAGTGCCAGCGGCTGACCGACGCCAACTCCACGCTCGGTGAGATCGCCGAGCGGTTGGGCCGCTGTACATCTCTCACACTGGGCGGCAACCATCGCAACACACGCCAGATCGCGTCCCTTGCCGCCCACTTCCACACGGGAACCGGTCTGCCCGTCCTCCCGGAACGGGAAGGGCCGCCCCCGCGCCTGCACCGTCTGCCGCACGGCGGCGCGGCCGACCTGCTGGTCCTGCTGGCGCAAAGGCACCCGCAGCAGAGCATCGGCGTGATCGTGAACTCCACCGAAACCCAGTTCTCGCTGCTCGGCAGTCTGGAGCGCAGAGCGCCCCGGCTCAGACCGCGGTTGTACACGTCCCGCGCCCGGGCGGCCCAGAGCCGATACCGCACGCTGGACCTCGGCCGCCCGGGGATCGTGCTCGTCCACCGGGCGAGCGCCAAAGGGCTGGGCTTCGACACCGTCGTCATCCCCGACACGCACACGGACGCGGCGGTCGACCCCACTTCGGCAGCCCTGCGCATGACGTACTACGTTCTGGCGACCCGGGCACGACGTGAACTCCACTTGGCGTACGAGGGAGAAACGGAGCCACCCCTGTGTGCGCAGGTGGGACCAGGGGACCTGCTGCGCGGATGACGAAGGAGCCCTGGCCGCCGCGAGTCTGGCGTCCACCGTCGGCAGTCGGTGTCGCCTCCGCGCCACGATCGACGCGGGGAAGGGAAGCTACAGCGACATCCGGCCGGCCGGACGGCGTGGCCCGTCCAACTACGGCGGCCAGGCGGTCAAACCGAAGGTCACGCCCGTCATGGCGGACAAGCCCGTGCCGACCAACGACTGGTGGTCCTCGCTGATCTTCCAGCGATTCGCCTCCAATCCGTGGTCGGAGAACATGTACGGCCACTTCCTGAGCTACAAGGCGGTCTACGGCGGCCTGGAGGTCGGCTACCCGACGGACCACCAGATCGTCGGCGGCGGCCGCCAGTACGAGTTCGCGCACAAGGCCGATCTGACCCTCGGCCTGGCGGACCTCAACTCCCCGGACGCCAAGGCGGACGGGTGGAGCGACTGGACCGTTACCACCTACCACTGGATCGCTACGATGAACTCCCTCGGCGTCCCCCGACACGACGATCACGGCCAACACCCCCGACGGCCGTCGCCTTCGACAAGGGCGGCACCCTGACCTACGCCGCGCACAACTACGGCGCCGAGGAGTGCTCGGTGCTCTTCGACGTCCTGAACGCCCCGGCAAAGTCGACCGCGTCCGGAGCGGGCGACGACACACAGCTCGCCACACTGTGCGGCGCCACGGGCGGCGGCGAGGAACCCCCGCCCGATGACGAGAAGCCGTCCGCGCTCGGCACCCCGGTCGCCGCCGACGTCACCGAGACTTCGGTCGAACTGACCCGGGACCCCGGCGACCGACGACAAGGGCATCAAGAACTACGACCTCTTCCGCGGCACCACCAAGGTCGCCGCCATCACCGGCACCACGCACAAGGAGACCGGGCCCACCCCCGGCACCGAGTACACCTACACCGTCAGGGCCCGCGACACGGCGAACCAGGTCGGGCCGGCCAGCGCCGGCGTGACCGTCACCACCGCCGGCGACCCGCTCCCCGCCGTACGTCACGGGCGACACTTTCTACCTGCGCTCCGGCCGCCCGCTCGCCACCGAGGCGACCGCGACGGGCTCCTCGGACACCGTTGCGTCCGCGGGCGGCACCAACAACGACGGAACGCCCAAGAACCTGCTCGTCTACGAGGTGAAGAACGTCAAGGGCGCGTTGAAGGCGGCGCAGGCACCGCCTTCACGTTCAAGGCTGACGCCGGCACCAACGTCGGGTACGCCCAGCAAGCCCGGGTCTCCTACGCCCTGACCGGCGACGGCACATTCGACCGCGTCGAGAGGTACCGCTACTTCGCCACCGACCCGGTCACCGGCTGGCAGGACTACTCGCGGCCCGGCAGGGGTTGCACTCGTCCTCGGGCACCCTGGGCGACCTGAACGGCGGAACCGTCCGCGTCGAGATCTGGAGCGGGCTCGGCAACGGCCCATCCACCGTCGAGGTGGGCAAGGGCTCCGTCCTGATCATCCCGTATGCCTGACGCGGAGACCGGTCTGCGCCCCGGGAGGGCCTCCACACCAGGACCGGAAGGTGTGAGCCCTCGAACACCCGGCGTCTGCTGACCGGTCAGGCAATTCGAAGTAGGCCCATAGGCTCTGGGCACGGCCCTTGACCTGCGACGGCAGGCAGGGAGCAGACAAACCGGGAGCTTCTTCATGCTGCGCACCATGTCAAGTCCAAGATCTAGCGTTTGGGTGTTTCTGCAGGTCAGCGGCTTGATAGCTCCGCTCGGGTCAGCAAACGGTCAGCATCGGGCGCGGGAGCGTCCCAGCTTGCTGACCAGGTGGCCGTCATGACGGGGGACCTGGACACAGGTGCCTGGCCCCCGCTCGGGAGGTTCGCTGCGTGACTCGACAGCTCGTCCGCGGCATGGGGCCTGAGGATGCGGGCTGCGTTCGGGACCGAAGCGGCGTGCCTTATAGATGCCGATTGCCCCCTCTGGCCGCTAACGCGACCTCGCCCGCCCTGTTGTCCTTCTCGTCCACTGCGCCGGCGCCATGGGCCTCGGCTTCGGCACCGTCGTCATTTCCGACACCGAGACCGAAGCCGCAGCCGACTCCACTGCGGCGGCCCTCCGCGTGACCCGCTGCGTCATGATCGCCCGCGCCCGCGAGCGGGGCTGGTCCCGGGTCTGCAGGGCAGCCGGTTGCCGCGCCACCTGGGGGCCTGCGCGGGTAGGCGATGATGCGCCAAGCACCCACTGGGTGATATGTCAGAGGGAAGGGCGGGTGGCCGCCCGACCTGTGTACGTACGATGGGGGGACCCCCGTATCCGCCATGCCGCCGCCTCCCAGCAGCGATACTGGATGCATGGACACGACGATCACCGCCCCCCGCGCCGAGGTGCTGCGGGACCGCTACCGCAGCCGACTGCCCGAGCGCTTGCAGGAGCTGGCCGGCCCCGTCGAGGGCAGCGTGGACCTGCCGCTCCACATCGTCTGGTCCGGGCGGACGAGCTACAGCCTGGACCGTCCGAAGTCCCGCATGACGCTCTACCGGACCGTCCTCGCCGAAGGACTGAGTGAGGACCTGGTGGCCCTCCTCCACCACCGGCTGCTCACCGAGCAGTGGCCCGTGCTGCGGCGCTTGATCAGTCCCTACATCCGCGAGGTCTGGGAGGACGCCTTCTCCGAGCTGCTCCGCACCGCTCCAGCCGACACGACCGCCGCGTGAAGCTCACTCCGCTCCATGAGCGTCTCCTCGCCGACATCCTCGACCTCGGCTCCCCCTACCCTCTGGTCCTCACCGGCGGATACGCCGTGCAGGCCCACGGCCTGGTCGAACGCTTCAGCCGTGACCTCGACGTCGCCACCGAGAACCCCGCTCCGATGCAGGAGATCGTCGCCTCACTCACAGCAGGCCTCAGCGCGCGCGGATGGCGGACCACGCACGTCCAGACCGATCCGCTCAGCGGCCGGTTCCTCGTCACCGATCCGGACACCGGCGAGGAGTGCGAGGTCGACGTCCTCAAGGAGGCGTTCTGGGCTCCGCCCGCCCAGACACCCTACGGCCCCGTTCTTTCCCTCGACGACGTGATCGGCACCAAGGTCCGTGCCCTCGCCGATCGCGGCACCGTCCGCGACCTCATCGACGTCCAGGCTGCCTCCCGCCACCGCTCCACCGCCGACCTCGAATCCCTGGGCCGCCGTCGCGCCCACGACGAGTTCAGCCTCGAAAACCTCCGGGACCGGCTGATCGGCGCGGACTGGTACGAGGATGAGGACTACACCGCGTACGGGCTCACCTCCCGGCAGATCGAAGAACTCAAGGCGTGGGCGCTGGAGTGGGCGGAGGATCTGGGTGCGCGGATCCATGACGAGAACGCCTGAGGTCACGCGTCATCCCCTGTTCTGGAGCAGGAGCTGGCCAAAGGATCGGTCGCGCACGGCTGGCCGGATCAGACCTGGACCCTGGCCAGGATCAAGACGCTGATCGAACACCGTTCCATAGTCAGTGGCTTGGCGTACTCCCGGTCGATCTGATCGCGCACCTGGCGCAGCCGCGCCAGGTCGCTCAGCTTCGCCCCGCCGCTACTCGGGTGGGCCGTAGGTGATCTCCAGCGAATGCTCCTCCAGGCTGCGGAGCGTCAGTTGATCGTCCCGGACCTCATTGAGCAGGAAGAGCTCCCGCGTCCGACACTCCTCGCACAGGCTGACGGCGGCGAACGGCCAGAGGTCGACCGGAGCCCCGTACGGGGCACTGTCCACGTAGATGCGGTCGGGCCGTAGCGGCTGAGTGCTCGACCGCTCAAACGGCTCCCAGCTTGGATGGCTGCCTCTCAGCCGGAGACCGACGATCCGGTACGAGCCCTCGTCGAGGTACTCGCACCGCTCCACCCAGTCCCACTGCGTCCCAGAGAGCCAGCTGACCGCACTGATCGCCCGCACGATGTGTGGTTCCAGCCGCTCGACGTCCTCCGCCAGTTGGTGGCTGGCGCGGACGCCGTGCGCGTGGTGCGAGGTGTTCCTGAAGTCCTTGATGTGGCCCAAGAGGGCGCGTGCGTTGCCCCGGTCGCGCACGGTGGCGAGCTGTTGGACGCGGGGCGCGATTCCCTCGGACTCCAGCCGGTCGAGGATCCAGAGCCAGGTGCCGAAGGTGGCGCCGGTCCGGAACTGCTTGCGCAGTTTCCGGGAGAAGCCGTTCGACGCGGCCAGCTCGGTGAGCGCCAGCACGCCCAGCACCCGGGCCAGGCCCTCGCCCAGCTTGAGCAGTCCGTCCTTCCGCTCCGCCGGGTGTGTGCTGACCCGGTACCGACGGGACAGCGCGGCGGCGTGGTGCGGAAAGCTCCACTCGGCGCGCGAGATCGGGTCGTCCAGCGGGCGTACGAGTTCGCCGATCAGGCCGGCCTCGTGGGCGGCGAACCTGATCTCGTTCCGAACCCCCTGAACGTCCCGTTCGCCGCTGCCGAAGACGTTGGGCAGGATTCCCGACATCGTGGTCCGGAGTGCGCGCCGTCCCTCCTGCACGGTTTCCAGGAGGCTCTCCACCTCGCTGTCGGTCACCAGGTCGACAGGGACGTGCGTGTCCAGCAGATCGCGAGCGCTGGGGTACTGACCGTTGTCCTTGCGGGAGTTCAACCACTCGCAGAGCGCCTGGCCGCTTTGCGGCGGGTGAACCCGGGTGGTCTCCAACCTGGCCAGGTTACGCAGCAGTTCGAATTGGCCGTCGAGTTCCGGTCGGTAGAAGAGCGCGGATGGGGTCTCGCAACCCACCCGCGTCCTGCTGTCGTCGATCCAGGCGTCCGGAGCGGTCGGGTGCACTTCGCGTCGGAGGTGATCCATCGGATCCACCTGCAGCGGTAGGTGGACGAACTCGCGCAGCTCGGGATCCGGCTCGTACGCGCCCACCCGGCGTACGGCAGGAGCCTGGACCAGTTGCGGGAGATGGGCGTGCTCGTGGGGTCGTATGAACCGCACCAGCCGAAGGCCGGCGGGGGAGCGGAGTGTTTTCAGTGGGAGGAGGCACTGGAGCTCTTGGAGGGCAGGAGCGCAGATCTCTTCGGACGGTGATCGGGGGGCGAGGCCAGCGCTCCTGGCCGTCAGCCGGTTCTGTCCGTCCAGAGGTCGTCCGGACAGAACTTGTCCTCAGGGGCGGGTCACCGGCCCGAGCCCGGGCGAGGCTCCTTGCCCTGTCCCGGCAACAGCCGCAGGGCGAAGACAGAGCCGTCGGCGTGGACGGAGACCGGACCGCCCCAGTCCTTGTCGAAGGTGAGGCGGGGGCGGACGTGGCGGCTCGCGTGGACGAGGGCGCGGTACTCCTCGATGTCGCCCCTGGCGAGGAGTCGGAAGACCTCCTCGTCCACGCCGGAGAACGCCTCGACGCGGGGGCCGTTGAGGCGGAAGACGTGGTCGGTGCCGACGTACTCGTTGCCGAGGAGGGTGTGGACGGCGTCCTGGATGCTCATGCTGGCCGCGTGTTCGAGGCCGGTGAAGCGTTTGCGGCCCTGCCGGTCGGTCAGGTGGCGGGCCGTGGCGTGGCCGGAGCCGGTGAAAGCCATGAGGCTCGCCGCGGTGGTGTGGGCCAGGGACTCCTGGAACCAGGCGTAGTCCTTCGGCTGCACGTGGCAGCCCCGTACGGGCTCCGGTGCCACCAGGTCCTCGGCCGGCGGGTGGATGTCCGGCATCACGTTCGCCTGGAACGGCGGGGCGTTCCGGTTCACTTCCCGCCCTTCTGTCGGGGACAGCCGCCCACCACTGCCCGGTGCCTGGAGGGCGTGGACGGTCATCGTGCCGCCGTCCGTCGGGAGCTGCGTGCTGAACAGCAGGCTGGGGGTCTCGTTCCACGCGCCGATGTGGACCGCTTCGGCGTGGGCCGAGGCGGAGGCCAGTTGCTCGGCGGAGGTGGCGGAGTCGCTGTGGTTGCCCTTGCAGGCGACGGGGATGCCAAGGGACGGCTCGCCCGGCCGCCAGACCTCGGCGAAGTACTGGGGACGATAGCGGTACTTCACCTTCTCGCCCTTGTCCCTGCTGGTGAGGGCCCAGCCCGCGCGTAACGCCGTGTCGGCGGGGACGATCGTCACCGAATGGTCGGGAAAACGGCTGCGCAGCATGTGCTCGGTGAGCGTGAGCGCGAAGCCGATGCCGAGCTCGCCGGACTGCAGCGACTTGTAGTGGTCCGCGATGCGGTGGCCTTCGTCGGTGAGGCCGAGGAAGGAGTCACGACCGCCGGCCAGGGCCTGGGCGTACTTGAGTGCGCCCCAGTGCTCCGCCAGCCCCCGGCCCGCACCACGCCACGACAGGGCAGTGGCCCGGGCGAGGGTGTGGAGCACGTCCCAGAGGGTCACTTTGAACTGCCGGGGCAGCTCCGTCGGCAGGATCGGGACGAGGGCGGGCTTCCGGCGGAGCGGCTCGTCCTCATTCTCCTTGCGCTTCTCGTCGTCCGCCGCGATGGCGGCCTTCACCTTCCCGACGAGTGCGTCGTCGGAGTGGACGGAGACGTTCGAGGGCCGGGTCAGGTCCTGGAGCACTTCCTCGGTCGGCTTCAACAGCTCTCCTTCACGGTGTGCGAGGGCGGTTCGCCATCGGCTGGACCGTACGGAAGGGAGGAGCGGCGCACACAAGTGCGCAGGGGCGCGTGACCTGGACTTTGGCCCGGGCGGGCCGGTGTCGGCGCCTTGGCCCCGCCTCGCTCGTGAGTTCCACGCTGCCGGGCCTTGGGCGGGCGGCAGGCAGCGAGCCGGCTTCCGGGGCGGTCGAGCGCCGACCGGCCGAGGGCCAAAGGGACCGTGTTCCACGAACCAGAGCGATGCCGGTGCCCGACAGGTCGGTGCGTGGAGGCACGTCGTCCGTGTGCAGAGCGGTCTCCCGCATCTTTGATGGCTCATCAGGTAAGTCAGCATCCGGTCAGCACCCCCGAGTCGCCGGGCTTTCCCGGGGGATTGCCTGAACAGGCGCCGGTGCGGCGCGAAAGCCCAGGCGTGAAGCCGTCTCGCCCGAGCGGAGCGATGTTCCTCACCTTCCTCGACCGGCGTGTCCCGGTGTACAGTCGAGACTGCCCTTGACCTGCACAAAGCAGGCAGGGAGCCGTCTTCCAGGAGTCCAAAGTGCTGCGTACTTTGTTCAAGTCCAAGATCTAGCATCTGGGCATTTGTACAGGTCAGAGGCATGATCGAGCCGCTCGGGTCAGCAAACGGTCAGCATGGGGCGCGGAGGCGTTCTGGCTTGCTGACCTGGTGACCGCCGTAGCGGGGACCTTGGCGCAGATGCCTGGGTGCCGCTCGGAAGGTTCGCCACGTGCCTTGTCAGCTCGCTCGCGGTATGCGTTCGTTCTTCAAGGGCTGCGGCTGTGCCAGGCCGACCTGGTGCCCGCACCCGTACACGATCCGTTTCCGCAACGGTTCGGGGAAGCAACTAGAGGGGGGCGGCTTCGACACGCAGGACGACGCGATCGAACGCCTCACGCAGATCTACACGGAGAAAAAGCGCACGGCGCCGTCTGTCGCGGAAGCGCGCCGGGAGCTGGGACAGAAGACGGTCGCGGAATACGCGAAGCAGTGGCGGCCCCGGCAACGCCGGATGACCGAATACTCAACGGGCGAGCACGTCAACAGCTCCATCAACGTCCATATCGTTCCGCGCCTGGGTTCACGGAAGCTGATATCCGTAACTCCCATTGTGGTGGAGCGTTTCCTGGACGAGTTGGAGGCCGACGGCGTCGGCCGGGGAAATCAGGTCAACATACTGCGCACCCTCAAGGAGATCCTGCGGGACGCATACGACAAAGGGGCGATGGCAGATGATCCGGTCAAGGGGGTGCAGGAGCCGGAGTACGTTCGCCAGAAGGTGGCCATTCCGGACCTGGCCTATGTGAAGCACGCAGCCCACCGTCACCGTCCGGTTGGGAGACCCACCGTCCCCGTTGCCGGAGCCCGTCGCCAACCTGAGGCGGGCCTACATGCTGGACAGATGCCCTGCGCCCAGGTCGGCACGCGGGAGCCGGTGCGGCGCCACCCGGGCCCGCCACATCATCCGCCGGCACCGCCGCGGCTGACCGCCTGCGCCGGCCGCCAACCGCTGATGCCTTCCAACAGTCGGGCGGTACATGGACCGACGCCCAGGGCTGCCGCAGCCCGCAAATCCTGAACGGTGTCCACATCGAGTCTCGCGCTGGGCACCCCCCGCAGATGCAATTCGACTGTCCCCTGGCCCAGATGGCACCACCTTGACCGCCCCTCGAATGCGGGACGGAGGTCCTGCCCACGCCCGGCTGTGAGGACAGTTGTGCCGCACCGTGTGTGGTCGGCGAGGAAAGCCCGCCTGTGGTCATGTGACGCGGACAGCACTTGGCTGAACTCGACTGTCTTCAGGCACGGCAGGTCCGCAGTGACGACTGCCACCGCGCAGTCGGCGTCGAGCGACCGGGCGGTGGCGAACCCTTGTGCCACAGCCTGGTTGAGGCCCGCAGCATCGTCAGGTACGACTGTCGCCTGCCTGGCGGACGCGAGTGCGGCCGCGTCCGCATCGCCTGTCACGACGATCACGCGGGACACTGCTGCGGTGCTGAGCACCGCGTGAAGCGTGTCCAGGTAGAAACAGCGCGCCAATGCGGATTTGTGTACGGCGACGTCGGGTGCGAGACGTGACTTTCCTTGTGAGAACGGCTTGACCGGCACCACCACCGTCCAGTCTCCGGGTGTCACTGTCTTCCTCCCCTTCCTTGGCCGAGCACGGGCAGCAGCTCCGGCAGACGCCCGTCCCAGGCTGCCGCCACGCGCTGCCGTTCCTCCGGTACTTCGCCGTAGACCGTCGTGCGTGGCTTCGCCGGCCGGCCCGCCGCCTCGGCCACCGCGATCAGGTCCTTTACGGATTTGTACGAGCCGTAGGACGAGCCCGCCATACGCGAGATGGTTTCCTCCATCAGCGTGCCGCCCAGGTCGTTGGCACCGGAACGCAGCATCTCCACCGCGCCCTCCGTGCCCAGCTTCACCCAGCTGGTCTGTATGTTCGGGATGTGGGGGTGGAGCAGGAGACGAGCCATCGCGGTCACTGCCCGGTTGTCCCGCAGGGAGGGGCCGGGGCGTGCGATGCCCGCCAGGTACACGGGGGCGTTGGTGTGGATGAAGGGGAGGGTGACGAACTCGGTGAAGCCGCCCGTCTGCTGCTGGATCCGGGCCAGGGCACGCAGGTGACTCAGCCAGTGGCGCGGCTGGTCGACGTGCCCGTACATCATCGTCGACGACGAGCGGATGCCCAGTTCGTGCGCGGTTGTGATGACCTCGACCCAGGTTTCCGTCGGCAGCTTGCCCTTGGTCAGGATCCAGCGGACATCATCGTCGAGGATCTCGGCCGCCGTACCCGGCATCGTGTCCAGTCCCGCCTCCTTGGCCGCCGTCAGCCACTCGCGGACCGGCATGCCGGTCCGCGTGGCACCGTTGACCACTTCCATGGGCGAGAAGGCGTGCACGTGCATGCCCGGCACCCGCTCTTTGACCGCCTTCGCGATGTCGAAGTACGCCGTACCGGGCAAGTCCGGATGGATGCCGCCCTGCATGCACACCTCAATCGCACCGACGTCCCACGCCTGCTGTGCGCGGTCGGCGACCTGTTCCAGCGAGAGTGTGTACGCGTCGGCGTCCGTACGGCGCTGCGCGAACGCGCAGAACCGGCAGCCGGTGTAGCAGACATTGGTGAAGTTGATGTTGCGGGTCACGATGTAGGTGACGCAGTCGCCGACCGCCTCCTTGCGGACATCGTCCGCGATACGGGTGAGCGCGTCCAGTGCCGGGCCGTCCGCGTGCAGCAGGGCCAGAGCCTCGTCGTCCCTCAGCCTCGTCGGATCGTTCGCCGCCCTCGCGAGGGCTCCCCGTACGTCGGTGTCGATGCGCTCCGGCGCCATCCCCGGGGCAGCCGCCAAGCGCAGCGCCGCCCAGTCGCCGTAGACGGCGTCGAAGTCGCCGCGACGGTCGCCCGTGCGGCCATCGGTGTCGATGGTGAGGTGCAGGTCCGTGCGCCCCCGGTTGACGAAGACCTCCTCCGACTCCTGCCAAGGGTGCCCCTCGACCACCGCGTCCTCACGCGCCAGGCCTGTCTGCGGGTCCGCCAGCGCCTGGATGTGTGGCAGCAGCCGCACATCCAGCCACGGCTCTCCACGCCGTATGAACTCCGGGTACACGCAGAGCCGTTCACGCAGTTCGAAGCCGGCTGCCGCGGACCTCGCCGCCAGTTCCTCGATCCGGGGCCAGGGGCGCTCGGGGTTCACATGGTCGACCGTGAGAGGGGACACCCCGCCCCAGTCGTCGATCCCGGCGGCGATCAGCCGCTCGTACTCGCTGTCGACGAGATTCGGCGGGGCCTGGACGCAGCCGACGGGACCCATGAGGTGCCGGGCGACGGCCACCGTGGCGACCAGCTCGTCCAGTTCCGCGTCCGGCATGCGGCGCATCGCGGTGTCCGGCTTGGCGCGGAAGTTCTGGATGATCAGCTCCTGGACGCCGTGGTACGCCCGCGAGACCTTCCGCAGCGCGAAGAGCGACTCGGCGCGATCCTCGTACGTCTCCCCGATCCCTATCAGGATCCCGGAGGTGAACGGGACCGAGGAACGGCCGGCATCCTCGAGCACCCGCAGACGCACTGCCGGCTCCTTGTCCGGGGAACGGTGGTGCGGGCCCCCGGGCTCCGACCACAGCCGCCTCGCCGTGGTCTCCAGCATCATGCCCATGCTCGGAGCGACCGGCTTCAGACGCCGCAGATCCGTCCAGCTCATGACCCCGGGGTTGAGGTGCGGTAGCAGACCCGTCTCCTCCAGGATCCGGATGGAGATCGCCCGGACGTACGCGATCGTGTCGTCGTACCCGTGCGCGTCCAGCCACTCGCGCGCCTCCGGCCAGCGCTCCTCGGGCTTGTCGCCGAGAGTGATCAGGGCTTCCTTGCAGCCGAGGGCGGCGCCACGACGGGCCACGTCGAGGACCTCGTCGGGCGACATGAACATCCCGTGCCCGGCTCGGCGCAGCTTGCCCGGGACCGTCACGAACGTGCAGTAGTGGCACTTGTCCCGGCACAGCCGGGTGAGCGGGAGGAAGACACTCTTCGAGTACGTGATGACGCCGGGGCGGCCGGCCGCCTCCAGACCGGCGTCCCGCACCCGGGCGGCGGAGGCGGCGAGGTCCTCCAGGGCCTCGCCCCGCGCCTGGAGCAGCACCGCCGCTTCGGTAACGTCCAGCGCCACACCGTCACGTGCGCGCTTGAGGGCGCGACGCATGGAGTTCTCGGTCGGGCCGGTCCCGGTGGTTGCGGAAGTCGTCATCTTCGAGCATCTCTCTTCCTCATGTACTCATGCGCCCCTCGGCGGGCATCAGCCCACTCCGCACCCGAATCTCTGACCAACGGTGATCCACATCGGATGGCCGCTGCCGAAGCCCGGCGGGCGAGTCACACCGGGCCCGCCGCCAGACGTCCCTCAGACATCGGTGATGCGCAGTCCGGCGTGGGCTTTGTAGCGGCGGTTGACGGAGATCAGGTTGGCCACGAGTGACTCCACCTGGTGGGCGTTGCGCAGCCGTCCCGCGTAGATGCCACGCATGCCGGGGATGCGCCCGGCCAGCGCCTGGACGATGCCGGTGGCCTCCCGGTCGTCGCCCAGCACCATCACGTCGGTGTCGATCCGCTCTGTCTCCGGGTCCATCAGCAGGACAGCGGAGAGGTGGTGGAAGGCGGCCGTCACTCGGGAGTCCGGCAGCAGAAGTGCCGCCTGCTGGGCCGCGCTACCCTCCTGCGGCCGGATCGCGTAGGCGCCCTGTTTGTCGAACCCCAGCGGGTTCACGCAGTCGACGACGATCTTGCCGACGAGTTCGGCGCGCAGCGACTCCAGCAGATCACCGTGGCCTTCCCAGGGCACCGCGACGATCACGATGTCGCTTTCGCGTGCCGCCCCGGCATTATCGGCTCCGCGCATGCCCCGTATGCCCAACTCGGTTGCGGCGGCCTGTGCCCGCTCCGCGCTGCGGGAGCCGATCACTACCTGGTGGCCGGCCAGGCCGAGCCGGTAACCCAGTCCCTTGCCCTGCGGCCCGGTGCCACCGAGCACGCCGACCACCAGGCCGGAGACGTCGGGAAGGTCATGGTGGCCCGGCGTCGCAGCGCCGGAGAAAGCTGAAGCATGGGCGCTCATGCGGCGGCTCCCTGCGTCCGCGGCCGCTCGGTCGCCTGGTTCAGGCTCCAGGGATCGCCGGTCCGGCAGCCGAAATGCGTGATCGCGCTGCTGTCTGCCGCATAGACGCTTTCACATCTGTTGAAATGGTTGAGGTTGCGCACACTCATCGAGTTCTCCACTAGTTGAGGGCTGCCTGCGGGAGCGCTTCGAACCGGACCGCTGCATGGGGATTGATGTGTGACTCCGGTTCTCAGGGCCACGCCGGTTCCTGCCCGAAGCCGGGAGGGCAGTAGGTGGGTGCTCAGTCGTGGCTTTTGACGATCTCGACCGACAGCCGGCCCAGGCCGGTGATCTCGCCTTCCATGAGGTCTCCGGGCTTCATCCACTCGCCGGTGGCGAGACCGACTCCGGCGGGGGTGCCGGTGGAGACGATGTCTCCTGGCTCCAGGGTCAGATGCTCGGTGATGCCGACGAGCTGCTCGGGGATGGACCAGATCATGTCCTTGGTGCTCGCGTCCTGCTTCAGTTCGCCGTTCAGCCAGAACCGGAGCCGGAGGTCGTCGTGTTGGACGAACCGCGCCGGCACGATTCCCGGGCCGAGCGGGCAACTGTCGTCGAACGCCTTACCCCCGAAGAGATCGAACTTCGCCACGTGCTTGGGGTGGCGCTGCCAGTCGCGCGCCGAGAGGTCGATCGCCACGGCGTACCCTGCCACGCACTCCATGGCGTTCTCTGGCGTCAGGTGGCGTGCCTTCTTGCCGATGACGAGCGCCAGTTCGATCTCGTAGTCCAACTTCTCGGACTGTTCCGGGTAGCGCACTGTCCTGCCCGGGCCCACCAGGGTGGTGGTGGGCGGTTTGAGGAAGAAGAGAGGCACCTTCGTCTCCTTCTCCCAGTCGGAGTGTCCGGCGTCGCCCCGCATGTGCTCGTAGTAGTTGGCGCCCGTCAGAACCACCTTCCGGGGATACTGAAGCGGGGTGAGGACGTCTTCGAGCGTGGCGGGCGCCGGCAGCGGCCGCGTGGTGTCCACGCCAGCGGCGAGGCGGCCGGCGGCGTCGACCAGCAGTGGTTCGGTCCGCTCCCAGTGATCGAAGACGTTCATCAGGCCGCGCGAGGGGTCCGGCTGCAGGACTTCCGGAACGACGTCGGCCAGCGCCCAGGAGCGGCCGTTGATGGAGAGGGCCGGCGTAGGGCTCCCCGCGACGCGCAGGGTTGCCAGTGAGAAGGCCATGGCGATGATCTCCCGGATTCTGGAACAGTGATGGTTGGAGGAGTGGGAACGCAGGAAGGGTGGGTCTTGGTCTGCGGGGCGGGTCACCACCGCCTTGCAAGCTCCTGCATGAGCGTCACGGAAACAGCTCGCACGCCACGGCGGACGAGCGACCGGTGACCGGCTTCGGAGGGTTCATGCAGCGGCCTTCCCGTCGGCGGCCGCCGACAGCAGACGGATGAGTCGGCGCACGGCCGGCGAGGTGTCCTGCCGCCGATGGACCCCGACCAGGCGCGTGATCAGCCGCGCGTCGGCGAGAGGCCGGTAGACGACGCCGGGCAGGTGCACGCAGCGCAGGGAGGCCGGTGGCAGCGCCACACCGAGGCCACCAGAGACCAGGGTCAACGCCGCGATGAAGTCCTTCACCGGCGGAGCGAGCCGAGGAGAGAAACCGCCGAGCTCCGCCAGCCGGCGGATGTGGTCGCGGAAATCGTGCTGCTCGTCGAAGTGCGGGACCACAAAGGTCTCCGCTCCGAGCTCGGACGCCGGCACGGCCTGGAGACGGGCGAGCCGATGCCCTTCCGGGAGCGCGAGGACCACCTCCTCCGCCAGGAGGCAGATCGCCGTCAGGTCCGGCGGGTACGTGGGTCGCCAGCGCAGGAAACCCACATCAATGGTTCCCGATGCCAGCGCTTCCAGCTGCGCTGGTGTCTCCAGCTCCCGCACGCCTACGGTCAGGTCCTTGCCGTCGTCGGCGCAGGCGGAGAGCACCTGGGTCAGAACGCCGGAGAAGGCCGCGGAGGCAACGTAGGCGATCTCTGCCCGCCCCACCTCTCCGCGCCCGGCTCTGCGGCCCACGGCCTGCGCTCGCGCGACCTGCGCCAGCGTGAGTCCCGCCTCCACGAGGAAGAGCTCTCCCGCGCCGGTCAGTCTCGGGCGGGAGCGTCGGCCGCGATCGACCAGGCGCACCCCTAGGTGCGATTCGAGCGCCCTGATCTGGGCGCTCAGGGCGGACGGGGCCAGATGGAGCCGTTCCGCTGCCCGCCCGAAGTGCAGATCCTCCGCGACCGCCACGAACGAGGTCAACCAGCGTAGTTCCACTGTCGGGTCCTCTCCCTCGCGATGTACGAGCTCGGACAGCGCACCGATCGTCCGCCGCCGACCCAGCATGCATGAAATCGAGTAGAAGGGAAAGATTCGATTCTTCTGTTGACAAACGATACCGCCCGCGTAATCTCGAGGTGAACGCAGAGGCGAAGGAACCTGCTCGCAGTGGCGTTGACCTGGGCGTGAAGACATCGGTCCACCCGGGCGGCCGCGGAAGGCGTCGACGCCTCCAGAACCAGGAGACCCGAGTATGAACGGCTCACTGACCTCCCCCCGCCCCGCCGGAGCGACTGGCATCGACCGCCTGCACCACGCGGCTACACCCGTGGCTGATCAGGAAGTGAACCGTCACTTCATCGAGGATCTGATCGGTCTGCCTCTCACCGCCACGTGGTGCGAGGAATCGGTGACCACCCCGGGCATGACGTTCTGCCACACCTTCTACGAACTCGACGACGGAAGCGCGCTGGCCTTCTTCCAGATGTCCGAGCCGCACGACCAGGAGTTCCTGCTGGGCGTCACCAATCGCTACAACCACATCGCCCTGAATGCGGACGTGGAGACGCAGGAGGCCATTCACCAGCGTCTGCTGGCCGAGGACTACCCGCATCTCATCCAGGACCACGGCTATGTGCTGTCGCTCTACGTGACCGCGCCTGACGGCCTGGAGCTCGAGATCGCCGTCGACCCCCCGAACGTCGCGGAAATCAAGGAGAAGCGGACGGCGGACGCGCACGGCGAGTTGGCCCGCTGGCTGTCGGGCGACCACCGGACGAACAACGACTGGCGCCCGGAGACGCACTCCGTCACGCACTACCCGGCACGTTAGGCGGCGGGGCACATGGCGAAGCTGACCCTGACATTCGACAACGGGCCCACGCCCGGCATCACGGAGCAGGTGCTCGACACACTCGCGGACCGCGGGCTCAAGGCGACGTTCTTCGTGATCGGCGAGAAGCTCGCTTCCGCCGCCGGCCGTGAACTGGCCGAGCGGACTCGCGCTGAGGGGCACTGGCTGGGCAATCACACCATGACCCACGGCGAACCCCTCGGGCTCCTTGAGGACCCCCGTCGGGAAGCGGCGGAGATCACCGATGCGCAGGCCGCACTCGGGGAACTCAGCGCACCGGCACGGTACTTCCGGCCGACGGGACACGGTTCGGTCGGCCCTCACCTGCTGAGCCGGACGGCCGCCGACGTGCTGACGTCGGGTGGTTACACGATGGTGCTGTGGAGCCTGTTCGTGCGGGACTCGAAGATGCCTGAGGGATGGGCGGACCGCGCACTGCAGCGCCTGCCCGAGAGCGAGTGGCACGTCCTGGTGGTCCATGACCTGCCGACCGGTGCCATGGACCAACTGCCGGGCTTCCTCGACGCCGTCGATAGCATGGGGATCGAGATCGTCCAGGAGTTTCCCGAGGCTTGCACGCCCATTCGCGGCGGCCAACCCTCTGCGGAGTTGGACGATCTCTATGTCACCCGACGAGAAATTTCGAGCGTCTCAGGAGATCACTAGTGGCCCGTACCGATGGTGCAGAGACCCGCCACCACACGCTGTATCTGGAGATCAGGCGCAATCTGCTCCGCGGGTCCTTTCCTGTCGGCCACCGGTTCAAGCTGAGTAAATTGAGCACCGAACTGGGGGTGAGTGTGACGGTCGCGCGAGAGGCGCTCACCCGCCTCTCGGAACAGGGACTGGTGGTTCTGGAGCCCAACAAGGGATTCTCCGTCCCGAATTTCACCGATGCCGAGATCAACGACGTCGCCTTCGTGCGCACGGAAGTCGAATCGATCGCGGTGCGCAGGTCGATCGAAAGGGGCGGGATCGAGTGGGAGTCGGGGGTGGTAGCGGCTCATCATCAGCTGTCGGCGACGCCGAACGCCGCTCTCGACGAGGACCCGGAGGCGAACGCATTGTGGACGAGCGCGCACCGGGCCTTCCACGAGGCCTGCGCCGCGGCGTGCGACTCTCCCAGGCTGCTGGCCTTTCGTACGCAGCTCTACGACCAGTCCGAGATCATCCGGCAGATGGCCAAACTGCAGCGGGGCAAACGACGAGACGTCGCCGGCGAGCATGCGGCGATCGCCGAGGCGGTAGTGGCCCGAGACGCCGACAAGGCCGTCCTGTTGCTGCACACACATATCGAAAGGACCCGCCGGTCGTGCCTCGAATCATGGGCTGCCGCGCAGACCTGAGGCAGCACCGGCCAAGGAGCACACATGGATCTTGAACTCGCCGGCCGCTGGGCGATCACCGGTGCATCGTCCAGCGGCCTGGGTCTCGCCTGCGCGAAGGCCCTGCACGCCGAGGGCGTGCACGTGGTGATCAACGGGCGCGGCCGGGAAACGCTCGAACGCGCCGTCGGGGAACTACGCTCCGTCGGCGACGGCAGGGGTGAAATCCGGGTGGTACAAGGCGACATCGCCCTCGCGGAGACCCGTGAACGGCTGCTGGAAGCCTGTCCCACGCCCGACATCCTGGTCACGAACAACGGTGGTCCGCCACCGGGGCCGTTCCAGAAGTCGGGCCGTGCGGAATGGGAACGCGGCCTGAACGCGAACCTGCTGGCCCACGTCGAGCTGATCAATCTGGTCGTCGACGGCATGTGTAATCGCCGCTTCGGCAGAATCGTCAACATCACATCGGCGATGGTCACGACTCCCCGGCCGACGATGGCCGTTTCTTCTGCGGCCCGCGCCGCCCTGACCGCGGCCGTAAAGGGGCTGTCGCTCGACGTGGCGCGGTTCAACGTCACCATCAACAACCTGCTGCCGGAACGCTTCGACACGGAACGTCAACGGTACATGGCCGAAGTCGCCACGGTGCGCGACGGCATCACCTACGACGAGGCACGTGCGCGTCAGGTCCGGTCCATCGCCGCCGGGCGGCTGGGTGACCCGCGCGAGTTCGGCGCCATGTGCGCGTTCCTCTGCAGCCCTTTGGCCGGTTTCATGTCCGGCCAGAACATTCATCTCGACGGCGGCAGTTACCCGGCGCTTGTTTGAAAAGCCCATCGAGGCAACGCAGGAGACGTTGTTCCTGCCTGCCCGTCCCGATGAAACCGGGTCAGTAGAAAAAAGAATTTCACCATCGTTGACAAACGATTAACCCGGTATGCATCATCACTCACATCGCCTGCACAGTCGCCTTCTCGCGGGTGCATCTCATCTCACCATCTCAGGGTGACGCCACCCCCTTCGATTCCTGGCAGCCAGCCCTTACCGCAGGTTCGGCACCAGGGACAGCGGAATACGATCCGCACCCCTTACGTCCACGGCGATCCGTACCCACCAATGGAGGTAGGTCATGAAGATCCGCCGAGTCCTCGTAGCCAATTCCGAGGGCCTCAGCCGCGTCATCGATGACGGCGAACCACCCAGAGCGACGGTCGCCGTCGAGACTCCGGGCTTCGAACAGACCCTGGTCTGGTACACGCCGGCCGTCCCCACAACCGCTCATTCGGGCAGCGACCCGACGGTCACCACGCGAACCCTTCTGCCGGAACCGGGCGGTACCAGCTTCATCGTCCTCACCATCCCGCCCGACGCGGTCTACGCCGACCCCGGCTTCGATCCGAAAGCGGCCGCCGCTGAAGCCGCGCGCAACAGCCCTGGCATAGCGGAGCTGTTCGAGCCGGACAACCCGGGCATGCACACCACGCCCACCGTCGACTACGACGTCGTACTCGACGGTGAGCTCTGGCTGGCCCTGGACGAGGGGGAGGTGCGTCTGTCCGCCGGAGACGTCGTCGTCCAGCACGGCACACGGCACGCCTGGCGCAACAAGAGTGACAAGCCCGCGACGCTGATGGCCGTGCTCATCGGCGCGAAGGACGCGACCGGCTCGGCGACGGAGGGCGAGTAGTCATGGCCATGGAACTCGCATGCACCCTCTCCACCAGCATCGCCACCCCTGAGCACATCCGTATCGCCGAGGAACTCGGCTACGTCAGCGCGTGGTGCCACTACTCACCGGCGATCTACGCCGACCCGTGGATGATGCTCGCCCTGGCGAGTGAGCGCACCAGCCGGATCGGGCTGGGTGTCGCGGTGGTCGTACCCCGCTTCCGCCACGTGGCCGATATCGCGAGCAGTGCGGCGACGCTCACGCAGCTCGCCCCTGGCCGGGTGACCGTCGCGGTGGGCGCCGGATTCAGCAGTGCCGCCCTGCTGGGTGGGCGCGGCGCGACGTGGGCGAGCGTGGAGGCGTACGTCACCAACCTGCGAGCCCTGCTCGCCGGTGAGCAGATCGAGCTGGACGGGCGCAAGATGTCACTGCTCCACTCCAAGGAGTCCGGCATCTCGCTGCCCGTCGACATCCCGATCTGGGTGGCCGCGCACGGACCGAAGGGGTTCGGAGTCGCATCGAGAGTCGCCGACGGAGTGATCACGAACCCCACCCACGGGAACGAAAAAGTCCCGTTCCAGGGCACCTGCGGCCTCAGTTACTACGGAACGGTTCTCGAGCCCGGCGAGACGTACGACGATCCGGCGGTGCTCGAGCGCGTGGGACCGACGGCCGCCCTGGCGCTGCACATGGGACCGTACGGCCCTCTCGCCGGATCCGCCGAGGAGACGGGGTTCACCGCGAGGATCAACGCCCTCCCCGAAGAGGAGCGGCTGGTCGCGACGCATCGAGGTCATCTGATCTCGCTCACAGAGCTCGACCGGCAGTTCCTCACCGGCAACGTCGTACGGGACGGCACGCTCAGCGGCCAGCCCGCCGAGGTCCGGGCCGGTCTGGACGCTCTTGAGGAGGCGGGTGCAAGCCGCTTCTGCTACACACCGGGCGGGCCCGACATCCCGCGTGAACTGGAGGCGTTCGCCAAGGCGTTCGGCCTCTAAACGAACCCCTTCTCGTCCTCCCTTGGCCGGTTTCCCCCCTTCACTCCAGTGATACACCGACCGATCACCCTCCGGGGTGCGGTCTTCGAGCCGCGTCGGATCGGACGTACCGGGACGGTCAAGGGCGGCGAGACGACGAGCGCAAACAGGAAAGGCAGACATGTCCACACATTCGGTGACGCCGGTCCGCGAACTTCCCTTCATCGGCGGCGCACCGCGAGAGCCGCACTCCTCGGCCACCTTCGAGGCTGTCAATCCGGCCAACGGCGAAATACTCGCGCACGTGGCCGACTGTGACGCGGTGGATGTCGACCGCGCCGTCAGCGTGGCCGGTGCGGCGCAGCGGGAGTGGATGAGCTGGGACGCGGGCCGACGGATCGCGGTACTGCTGCGCTGGGCCGACGCGGTCGAGCAGCAGCGGGCCGAACTCGGCGAGACCGACACACGGAACATGGGCCGGGTGCTGCGCGAAGCGCTCGGGGACGGTGCGGCGAGCGCCCGGATGATCCGCTACTGGGCGGGCCAGGTGGACCGTATGACGGGTCACCAGGTACCGGCGAATTCCGGTCACCTGTCCTACACCACCCGTGAGCCGCTCGGCGTGATCGGCGTGATCATGCCGTGGAACGGCCCGGTCGGAAGTTTCTGCAGCCGCGTCGCGCCCGCGATAGCCTGCGGGAACGCCGCCGTCGTCAAGCCCAGTGAGATGTCCCCGCTCTCCGCCCTCCGGCTCGCTGCCCTGCTGTCCGAGGCGGGGGCACCCGAAGGCCTCGTCAATGTGGTCACCGGGGGCGGTGTCACCGGAGCGGCGGTGGCCGAGCACCCGGGCATCGGCGGCGTCACCTTCACGGGAAGCGTGCCCACAGGACGTCGTATCGCCCACGCGGCTGCCGAGACCTTCAAGAAAACCGTCCTCGAACTCGGCGGCAAGTCACCCAACATAGTCTTCGAGGACGCCGACCTCGACGCTGCGGGCCGCGGCGCCCTGTGGGGCGTGTTCAACAACGCCGGCCAGGTGTGTGTCGCGGGTACCCGTCTTCTGGTCCAGCGCTCCATCGCGCCCGAGTTCATCGAGCAGCTGCGCCGGCGGGCCGCGAGGATCCGGGTCGGCGATCCGATGGACCCGAAGACCCATATGGGCCCCCTCGCCTCGCAGCAGCAGTTCGAGCGCGTCAGCAACTACCTCCGGATCGCCCGCGACGAAGGCGCACGGGTGCTGTCCGGTGGGGGAACGCCCAAGGACACCCACCCCGAGGGGCTGTTCGTCGAGCCCACCGTGCTCACCGAGGTCTCGCAGTCGATGCGGGTGGCACGCGAAGAGATCTTCGGCCCGATCCTCTCGGTGCTCGTCTTCGACGACGAGGACGAAGCCGTGGCCCTGGCGAACGACGTCGAATACGGCCTGAGCGCGAACATCTGGACCCGTGACCTGGGACGCATGCACCGCATGGCCGGCCTTGTCCAGGCCGGCACCATCTGGGGCAACACCATGCGCCTGCACCACCCCGGTCTCTGGTTCGGCGGGATCAAGGCGAGCGGACAGGGAAGCGCCTACGCCGAAGGTGCCATCGAAGGGTCCACCCGCGTGCGGCGCGTGACCATCCGCTTCGACGAGGCCGCGCCCACCCCCGCGTGGGGCGACCTGGACGGCGACTGAGGAGACCCGTGGGCATCACAGACCGTACGGACTTTGTGCTGGTGCACGGCGCCTTCCACGGGGGCTGGTGCTGGGCCAGGGTGCAACGCCTGCTGGAAGCGAACGGTCACAGGGTGTTCGCCCCGTCCCAGACCGGGCTGGGTGACCGTCGTCACCTTCTCAGCAGCGACATCGACATGAACACCTTCGTCCTCGACATCGTCAACCTCATCGAAAGCGAGGAACTGCGAGACGTCGTTCTGGTCGGCCACAGCTTCGGGGCCCGCACGGTCACGGGTGTGGCCGACCGGATACCCGAGAGGCTGGCGCACCTGGTCTTTCTCGACGGCGGTTTCCCCTTCGACGGATCCAGCAGGCTGGACGGCATGGCGCCGGAAGCCCGCAAGGCCCGCATCGCGTCGGCAGAACGGTTCAGCGGCGGGCTCAGCGTTCCGCCCCCTCCGGCAGAAGCCTTCGGGCTGTCCGATCCACAGGACATCGCATGGGTGAACCGGCGTCTGACACCTCAACCGCTCAGCGCCGAGGCGTCGTCCCTCCCCCTGAAGAACGACATCGGCAACGGCCTGCCCTGCACCTATGTGCGATTCACCGCACCCGCGTTCCCCGGGGTCGAACCGTACGCCGCCTACGCCCGAAGCCGAGCCGACTGGAGGTACCTCGAACTTCCTGGAGGGCACGACGGCATCATCTCCGCCGCGGGCCCGGTTGCCGCCTCGCTCGAATCGCTCGCATCCTGAGCAGATACAACTGCACTGCAACGTCGGAAGGCGGAGCCGAAGCTGGTGACGAAGCCGAGTCTCCGGATCAGGCAGCATGGAACGGCGCTCCCGGAGCTTCCGATCTTCACTTCCCGTTTATCCAGGAGACATCCTCTACCTCACCGCCGATGACCCCAGTTCGCAACTTGCTCTGGACCTCTAGACTTGCCTGACGACTCATCAGGTAAGTCAGCATTCAATCAGCATTGGACCGAGGCAGTCTTCCGTCCATGCTCCGGGTTGAGGGCTTCGTAGCAGCCTGCTTCGCGTAGATCGCGCAGGTGAGAAGCCCTGCTCCCCACGGTGCACGATGTTCTATAAGGTCTTCGAATGGAAGACATGCCGATGTACAGTGTGGGCCGCCCCTGACCTGCAAAGAGCTGGCGGGGAGCCGTCCTCCAGGAGTCCAAAGTGCTGCGTACTCTGTTCAAGTCCAAGATCCACCGCGCCACCGTCACCCAGGCCGACCTGCACTACGTGGGATCCGTGACCATCGACGCCGACCTGCTCGACGCCGCCGACCTGCTGCCCGGCGAGCTCGTGCACATCGTGGACATCACCAACGGCGCTCGGCTGGAGACGTACGTCATCGAGGGCGAGCGCGGGTCCGGCGTCGTCGGGATCAACGGGGCCGCCGCCCATCTCGTCCACCCCGGCGATCTGGTGATCATCATCAGCTACGCCCAGGTGACGGACGCCGAGGCCAGGGCACTCGCCCCCCGGGTCGTGCACGTGGACCGCGACAACCGGATCGTGGACCTCGGCACCGACCCGTCCGAGCCGGTACCGGGCTCGGACCAGCAGCGCAGCCCGCAGGCCGTCCGGGCCTGACCGACGTACAGGGGACAGGAGCGTGTCCATGAGGGACCTGGAGATCCGCGACGACCGGGCGGCGGGCCGTCTGGAGGCGGTGTCCGGCGGTGAAGTCGTCGGCCGCATCGAGTACTTCGTCCTCGACCGCCCCGAACGCGCGCTCGTGCCCGTGCACACGATCGTCGAACCGGCCCACGAGGGCCAGGGCATCGCGGGCGCGCTGGCCCGAGAGCTCTACGGCATCGCCGGCCGCGAGCACAGCGCCGTCGCCCCGCTCTGCCCCTACGTCGCCAAGTGGTCCGAACGCCACCCCGACGAGGCCCCACCGGCTGACCAGGCCCTGCTGACGGCGGCGAAGGACTGGCTGACCGAGCACCCGGGCCGCTTCTGACTCCCGAGCCGGGACGTACGGTGTCCAAGCCCGACCCCGTTACCCCCACCTGGCCCCTCCCCGTCCCGCCCGGGAGTGACTGGGGAAGCAGTCGACGGGTAGGCGGGGGAGTAGTCCAGAGCCGGAGTCGAGCGACTGGCTGGAGGACCTCATGACGAATCCGTATCCCGACCCCGTGCCACCGGGACCGACACCGGGCCCGGAACCGCACCCCGATCCGGTGCCGAACCCGCAGCCTCCACCGGGCCCGGAGCCGACCCCGCCGCCCCCGGCCCCGACCCCGCCACCGGGTCCGACCCCGCCGGCACCCCCGGGCCCCGACCCGGTGCCGGGACCCGACCCGTCCCCGATCCCGCCGGGGCCGGAGCCCGTACCGAATCCCGAGCCGGGCCCGCCGCTGTCCTGAACGGCGGCAAGAGAACCGGCAAGAGAGCCGGCAACAGAACGGGGCCGGTGGACAGCCGATGCGGCCGTCCACCGGCCCCGTTCTGTTGCCGGTTCTCAGCGCGGAGCGCCTACGCGGAGACCTCCGACCGGTCCCCACCCCACAGCGTGTGGAACGACCCGTCCCGGTCCACCCTCCGGTAGGTGTGCGCACCGAAGTAGTCCCGCTGCCCCTGGGTCAGCGCCGCCGGCAGCCGCTCGGCGCGCAGGGCGTCGTAGTAGGCGAGCGCCGCGGCGAAACCGGGCGTCGGCACACCCTGACGGGTCGCGGCGACCAGCACCTCGCGCCAGTCGTCCTGGGCGTCTCCGATCTCCTGCGCGAACGTCGCGTCCGACAGCAGGCTCGGCAGATCGGGCCGGGCGTCGTAGGCCGCGCGGATACGGTCCAGGAAGGCCGCGCGGATGATGCAGCCGCCCCGCCACAGCGCGGACACCGCACCCAGGTCGATGTCCCAGCCGTACTCGCCGCGGGCCGCGTCGATCTCGTGGAAGCCCTGCGTGTACGACACGATCTTCGACGCGTACAGCGCCTGCTCCACCCGGTCGGCGAAGGCCCGGGCCTCCGACTCGCTCATCGGCTGCGCCTTCGGTCCGGCCAGCCCGCGCGAGGCCTCCCGCAGCTCCGCGTGGCCCGACAGCGAACGGGCGAAGACGGCCTCGGCGATGCCGGACACCGGCACCCCCAGGTCGAGCGCGATCTGCACGGTCCAGCGGCCGGTGCCCTTCTGCTCGGCCTGGTCCACCACCACGTCCACGAACGGCTTGCCCGTCTCCGCGTCCACGTGCGAGAGCACCTCGGCCGTGATCTCGATCAGGTACGAGTCGAGACGGCCCTGGTTCCAGGTGCGGAAGATCTCCGCGATCTGGGCGGGGGTGTATCCGGCGACGTCGCGCAGCAGCTGGTACGCCTCGCCGATGAGCTGCATGTCCGCGTACTCGATGCCGTTGTGCACCATCTTCACGAAGTGCCCGGCACCGTCCGGACCGACGTGCGAGACGCACGGCGAACCGTCGGCGGCCTTCGCCGAGATCTTCTCCAGCATCGGGCCCAGCGAGTCGTACGACTCCTTGGGACCGCCCGGCATGATGCTCGGTCCGTTGAGCGCGCCCTCCTCGCCGCCGGACACGCCCATGCCGACGAAGTGGATGCCCTGCTCGCGCAGGTCGCGCTCCCGGCGCCGGGTGTCCGCGAAATGCGCGTTGCCGCCGTCGATGATCATGTCGCCGGGCTCCAGCAGCGGGGCGAACTCCTGGATCACCGCGTCCGTCGGCTCACCGGCCTTCACCATCACGACCAGCCGCCGCGGCCGCTCCAGCGCGGTCACGAACTCCTTGGCGCTCTCGCACGCGACGAACTCCCCCTCGCCGCCGAACTCCTCGACCAGGGCGCGCGTACGCGCGGGCGTCCGGTTGTGCACTGCCACCGTGTAGCCGTTGCGGGCGAAGTTGCGGGCGAGGTTGCGGCCCATGACCGCGAGACCCGTGACGCCGATCTGCGCTGTACTGCTCATTCGGTTGGCTCCTAAAGACCTCGGTATCGCTGCTGCGGATGGTGTCCACCAGCATGCCCCCGTCGACCATCCTGACGTGCCGCTACTTCGACCGCACGCGCGGGTCGTGCGGCGTCGCGCAGGCAGATACGCACAAGAGCCCCCGTCGCACTCACCCGAGGTACGCGTCCCCGCGTGCGCCGCACCCGCGCACCGGGTGCCGTACGCGGTGCACCGCCGTGGCGCACGTCGCGCAACAGGGGCCTCATCCCGGCCATTTGGGCAACCGGGCGGCTGATAGCCGCCTTGTCCTGGCCGGTTCGCAGCGCTTACTTTTGCCCCTCCTGACGCATGTCTAGGGGGGCTCTCGATGGCCGTACGCGGCCGGCATCGCCGGTATCAGCCGAACAGGATCAACCGCGCCTCACTCACCGTCACGGCGGGCGGCGCGGGCATGGCGCTCCCGTTCATGGGCGCCGGCACCGCCCAGGCGGCGGACGTGGCCACCTGGAACAAGGTCGCCGCCTGCGAGTCGAGCAACGACTGGAACATCAACACCGGCAACGGCTTCTACGGCGGACTCCAGTTCACCCAGTCCACCTGGGAGGCGTACGGCGGCCGGGCCTACGCGGCGCGCGCGGACCTGGCCACCAAGGACCAGCAGATCGCCGTCGCCGAGAAGGTGCTCGACGGGCAGGGCCCGGGCGCCTGGCCGACGTGCTCCGTACGGGCCGGACTGACCCGGGGCGGAGCCGAGCCCGACATCCGGCCGGCCGGCGAGCGCACGAGGCAGGACGAGAAGGCAGACCGGAAGCAGAGGCCGAGGACCTCCATCGAGGACGTGCGGCCGCAGTCCACGCCGCAGTCCCGGGCGGGCAGCGCCGAGATGTACACGGTGGTGCGGGGCGACACCCTCTCCGGCATCGCGGAGGAGCGGGAGGTGCGGGGTGGCTGGCGAGGTCTGTACGCCGCCAACCGCTCGGCCATAGGGGGCGATCCCGATCTGATCGTGCCCGGTCAGCGGCTCGCGCTGCGCGGCGAGAGCGCCACGAAGACGCGTCCCGCGCCCGAGCGGGTGCCGTCGGCCAAGCCGTCGACGAAGAAGCCGGCATCGCAGACGCCGGCACCCGAGAAGCCGTCCCCGGATCGCGCCGAGGAGCGGGCCGAGGAGCGGGCCAAGGACGAGAGCAAGGAGCGCGCCGCACGGTCCACGACCGCCCGGCAGGGCCTGGTCGCCCCCGTCAGCGCCTCCTTGGGGACGCCGTACCGCAAGGCCGGCTCGTCCTGGTCGAAGGGCTACCACACCGGCGTCGACTTCCCCGTGCCCACGGGCACGTCCGTCAAGTCGGTCGCTTCGGGCAGCGTCGTCAGCGCGGGGTGGGGCGGCTCGTACGGCTACCAGGTCGTGATCCGGCACGGCGACGGCCGCTACAGCCAGTACGCCCACCTGTCGGCGATCTCCGTGCGGGACGGCCAGACGGTGAGCGCGGGCCAGCGCATCGGCCGCTCCGGCTCCACCGGGAACAGCTCGGGCCCGCATCTGCACTTCGAGGTGCGGACGGGGCCCGGGTTCGGCACGGACGTCGACCCCATCGCGTATCTGAGGGCCGGCGGCGTCAGGATCTGATGCGCATACGGTGTCGGTCCACCGTGGGCATCGCCACGTACGGGATGCCGTAGAAGGCCGCGTAGGAGAGCGGGCGTTCCCCGGAGGACACCGGCGGTTCCCCGCTCTCGTACGTGGCGTCCGGGCCGGCGTCGCGCTCATCGGCGACGGCAGCCGCGGGCACCGGCACGCCCTCTGACGGCCCCCGACCGGTCCCACCGAGGTGACCAGCCCCGGCCCCCAGCGCCCTGGGCAGCGCACCCACGCCCACGGTCTCGGGCAGCGCGCCGATGCCGGGCGGGGCCCCCAGGGGCTCCGGCGAGGCGCTCAAGGGCCCGCTCAAGCCGCCCCCACGCCCGGACTGCGCACCCACCGTCTCCAGCACGCCCCGTAGGCTCCCGGTCGGCTCCCCGGCGGGCCCGGACTGCGCACCCACCGTCTCCCGCACACCCCGCACGCCGCCAACCGGCACCGCCGCGGGCCCGGGCAGCGTCCCCGTCGCCCCGAGGCCCGTGTCCGCGGGAAGCAGTCCCGTCCCGGCGACCTCCAGCCCCGTTCCCTCGCTCTCCGGCCGGGCGTGTGTGAGCCGCTCCGTCGTCAGCAGGATCAGACCGCCCGCGGCCACGACGCCGCAGCTCAGGGCGAGCGCCGTGCCCGTCGTGCCGTAGCGGAAGGTTTCTCCGAACATGGTGATGCCGACCGCGGCCGCCACCACCGGGTTCACGACCGTCAGCGTGGCCAGGGGTGCGGCGAGGCCGGCGCCGCGGTAGGAGGCCTGCGACAGCAGCATGCCGGCCGTGGCGAGGACGCCGATCACGGCGAGGGACGGCACGTCCGCCGCCGACACACCGCCGGTCCAGTCGACCGCGACGGTCTTGGTGAACACCGAGGACATGCCGAACGCGATACCGGAGGCGGTCGCCAGCAGCGTGCTGCGGACCGCCGGGTGCCGGTGCGCGGCCCGGCCGGCGATCATCAGCGCCACGACCACGCCCGCGGTGACCACGGCCACGGCCACCCGCTCAGCCGCGTCCAGCGACTGCGCGTCGGACGCGGCGACCAGGGACAGCAGACCGGCGAGCCCCACCGTCGCCATGATCGCGCCCCGCCACGCCGTGGCACCCGCCTTGCGGCCGACGAACAGCGCCGCCATCGGCAGGGCCACCACGATGGTCAGCGCGCCGAGCGGCTGCACCAGGCTGAGCGGGCCGTACGCCAGCGCCACCACGTGCAGCAGTCCACCGAGGCCGTTGAGCGCGACCGCCGCCCACCAGCCCGGCCGGCGCAGCGGCGCGTACTGCTCGCCCGGCGAGGACTCCGCCACCCGCTCCTGCACGATCGCCCCGCCCGCGTAGGCGAACGCGGACACCAGAGACAGCAGGACGGACAACGCGAGGGCGCTCATCGGCTGCTCCTCTGCGTCAGGCGGGGGCGCTCGGCCCGGCGCGGCGAAAGGTCGGCTTTCATGACCAACACCCTGCCGTGTCCAGGTCTTCCCGTCGTCGTCCCTGAGCACTCATTGGGTCCTACTGCCGATGGAGTACGAGGGGAGCCCCGTCATCCCCAGGGTGGGCGACCCGGTAGGGGGTCCCCGGGTCGCGTCCCTTAGGGGCCTTGGTAGTACTGCTCTTCGTGGACCTCGACCCCGGCCTTGCCGCGCTCCGCCCGCTCGGCGGCTACTTCGTGCTGCGCACGGGAGAAGCGGCGGCCGGGCCTCTCCCCACTCTCGCACAGGCCTACGCCGACGCGGCACCGGATATGTACGGAAATCCCCTGATTTTCCGTGTCGGCAAAGTCGCGGACGCGTTGCGCGCCCCGGAGGTGCGCGTCGCGGCGTCCGTGGCCCACCTGGGACTGGCGGCCCGTCTCTGGTCCGTGGCCCTCGGCTGCGCCGCGCTCTACGGCCGCGTCCCCGACCTCGACGCCCGGCTGCTGCACTGGGACGCCGGCGCCGGAGCCCCCGACGACCTGTGGCTGTCGGACGTACGGCCGCTCCCCGGGGACGCCGCGGCCGTCGCGGACGTCGTCCTGCACGGCCACCTCGAACCCCTCTCGGCGGCCCTGCGCGCCCGCCACCGCCTCGCCCCGGGCCTGCTGCGGGGCAACGCCGCCTCCGCGCTGGCGGGCGCCGCGCGGGAACTCGACCGCTGGGCCCGGCGGCAGGGCCGTGCGGACACCGCCGCCCGGGCCCGTTCCCTGGCCGCCGGACTCCTCGCGCACCCCCTGCTGGCCGGATCCGGAACCCTCGCCGGAACGGCCTTCCGGCGCCGCAGCTGCTGTCTGTACTACCGCGTGCCCGACGGGGGGCTTTGTGGTGACTGTTGCTTCACACGGCCGCCTCGCTCTTCCCCACAGGCCCCATCTGGGTGACCATGAAAGGGAACGGCCGCTGAGAGCAGGGAGTTGCGGGTGCGAGTGGGACTGCTGACCCGGGAGTACCCGCCGGATGTGTACGGCGGTGCAGGTGTCCACGTGGAGTTCCTCGCCCGGGAGCTCAGATCGCTGGTCGACCTGGACGTGCACTGCTGGGGCGAGGGCCGCGCCGACGGCGTGCTGCGCCACCGGCCCTGGTCCGCGCTCGACGGCGCCAACGACGCGCTGCGCACCTTCTCCGTCGACCTGGCCATGGCCGCCGCCCTCGAAGGGCGCGAGCTGGTCCACTCCCACACCTGGTACGCCAACCTCGGCGGCCACCTCGCCAAGCTGCTCTACGGCATCCCGCACGTGATGACCGCGCACTCCCTGGAGCCACTGCGCCCCTGGAAGGCCGAGCAGCTCGGCGGCGGCTACGAGCTGTCGAGCTGGGCCGAGCGCACCGCGATCGAGGCCGCCGACGCGGTGATCGCCGTCTCCGGCGCCATGCGCGAGGACATCCTCGGCTGCTACCCGGCCCTGGACCCGGACAAGGTGCACGTCGTGCACAACGGCATCGACACGAGCCTGTACCGGCCCGACCACGGCACCGACGCCCTGGAGCGGATCGGCCTCGACCGCTCCCGCCCGTACGTGCTGTTCGTCGGCCGCATCACCCGCCAGAAGGGAGTGCCCCACCTGCTGCGCGCGGTGCGGGACATCGATCCGGCCACGCAGGTCGTGCTGTGCGCGGGCGCACCGGACACGCCGGAGATCGACCAGGAGTTCCGCGAGCTGTTCGGGGAGCTGAGCCGGGTCCGTGACGGCGTGTTCTGGATTCCGAAGATGCTGCCGCGCCCCGAGGTGATCCAGCTCCTGACACACGCCGCGCTGTTCGTCTGCCCCTCGGTCTACGAGCCGCTCGGCATCGTGAACCTGGAGGCGATGGCCTGCGGCACGCCCGTGGTGGCGTCGGCGGTCGGCGGCATCCCCGAGGTCGTGGACGACGGCAGGACGGGTCTGCTCGTCCCGGCCGGCGACGGCTTCGAGGCGGGGCTCGCCCGGGCCATGGACTCCGTCCTGAGCGATCCGGAGGCCGCCCGGCGGATGGGCGAGGCCGGGCGGGAACGCGCGGTCGGCGAGTTCGGCTGGGACGCGGTGGCCCGCCGCACGGTACGGCTCTACGAGAAGATCGTGAAACAGGCTTAGTACGAGCTACTCGGGGGCAGGCATCCGGAAATCGGCGTGAGGGGAGCGGCCATGCGTCGTGGTGGTCCATCGGTCCTGGGAATCGTGCTGGCCGGCGGAGAGGGCAAGCGTCTGATGCCTCTGACCGCGGACCGGGCGAAACCCGCGGTGACCTTCGGCGGTACGTACCGCCTGGTCGACTTCGTCCTGTCCAACTTGGTGAACGCCGACGTCCTGCGCATCTGCGT
Organism: Streptomyces caelestis; assembly: GCF_014205255.1. Taxonomy (GTDB): domain Bacteria; phylum Actinomycetota; class Actinomycetes; order Streptomycetales; family Streptomycetaceae; genus Streptomyces; species Streptomyces caelestis. The sequence continues at coordinate 7,980,667 of NZ_JACHNE010000001.1, forward strand.
CCTGACGCAGTACAAGTCGCACTCCTTGGACCGGCACATCACCACCACGTGGCGGATGTCGAGCCTGCTCGGCAACTACGTCACACCCGTGCCCGCCCAGCAGCGCCTGGGCCCGCGCTGGTACCTGGGCAGCGCCGACGCGATCCTCCAGTCGCTGAACCTGATCTACGACGAGCGCCCCGAGTACGTCGCCGTCTTCGGCGCCGACCACGTCTACCGCATGGACCCCCGCCAGATGCTCACCCAGCACATCGACAGCGGCGCGGGCGTCACGGTGGCCGGGATCCGGGTGCCGCGCAGCGAGTCCTCGGCGTTCGGTGTGATCACGCCCGGTTCGGACGGCCAGACGGTGGAGCGCTTCCTGGAGAAGCCGGCGGACCCGCCCGGTTTGGCGGACGACCCCGAGATGGTCTTCGCCTCCATGGGCAACTACATCTTCACCACGAAGGCCCTCATCGAGGCGCTCCAGCGGGACGCGGAGGAGGAGCACTCCGTGCACGACATGGGCGGCTCGATCCTGCCCCAGCTCACCGACCGGGGCGAGGCCGCGCTGTACGACTTCAGCGCCAACCACGTGCCCGGCGAGACCACCCGCGACCAGGGCTACTGGCGGGACGTCGGCACGCTGGACGCCTACTACGAGGCGCACATGGACCTGATCGCCGAGCGCCCGGCCTTCAACCTGTACAACCGCAGCTGGCCCATCTACACGCACTCGTACCAGCTCTCGCCGGCCCGATTCAACGCCGGCGGCATCGCCAGCGAGTCCATCATCAGCGCCGGCTGCCTCATCCGCGGACAGGTCACGCGGTCCGTGCTGTCGCCGGGTGTGGTGGTCGACCCGGGGGCCGTCGTGCAGGGGTCGGTGCTGCACGACAACGTGCACATCGGCCGGGGCGCGGTGGTGCGCGGTGCCGTGCTCGACAAGAACGTCGAGGTGCCG